>JAVHQA010000125.1:0-14145 GCA_036170875.1 Nitrospirales bacterium | reverse complement strand
AGAAATACCGGAGCACCGACCAGACGTAAAGAGCGGGTCCTGTCGGCGAGTCACCCGGACGTGCTCAGAGCCTTTCGCCGTCGCAGCCCCGCAGACTCGGCTGTAGGCTCTTCCGCTCCGCCCGGGTCCCACTCGCCGCCACCCGCCAAGAGTGTCTAGCAGGTAAGGGCCTGGAGGGGGTCTGCCTCTAACGCGGCCGTGGAGGAGCGGTTTCCGAACCGCGCCGATCGGGAGCGGGAGGTAGCCCCCGACAGGCCCGTTCTCAGGCTCCCCCGGCCCGCAGCCTTCTTATCTCACCGACCCGAATAATTTGTAACGGTGGCGCGCGACGAGGCGGTAGGCGAGATCGGCGAGCGGACGGATCAGCGGCGCCTTGAGGATTGCGTGCAGGACGCGCCCGCCGCGCAAGCCCGGCACCAACGGCAGGAAGGCGTCCAGACCTCGGCTGATCGCGCCGTTCCCCTCGACGAGAAAAGCCGCGTCGGGCCGGCCCGGCTTGTAGTCCGCGCCCAGCCGGCGGGCGGCCTCCTCGCTCTGATACGGCACGAACCGTACCTCTGTCCCTCCGCCCACCCGCTCCAGCCTTTCCTTCGCCGTCACGCACAGCCGGCACTGGTCATCATAGATCAGGGTGCGCATCATCCGCCCATGCCCATGATCTGCTCCGGCAGCAACGGTTCGCGCTTTGCCAGCGCGAGATTGTCCCGAACGTGGTCCGCCTGCTTCATGCCGATCAGCGCCGTGCCAATGCCCGGCGTGGACCGGACGAACTGCAGCGACCGCTGGGCGTCGGTCCCGTCTCCCAATAGCTGCTGGAGTTCGGCCGGCAGCCCCTGCGCAAGTTTCCCCTGCAGAATCGATCCGCTGATCATCACATAGATCCCGAGCGCTTTGGCGGCCTCCAGCAGAGTCGCCGCCGCCCCGTTCAGACCCTGCGTCTTCTCAACAAGGGCCTCCAGCATGCCGAGGTTATACGGCAACTGGATCACCTTGAAATGGTGGTCCTTGCCGCCGACGTCCTCCGCCAGGCGCACCAGCGCCTCCAGGGAGAGATGGCCCTTCGCCTTGGCCGGCACCCGATATCCGTCCCACGTGGCGGTCCCGTACACACGCAGTTTCCCCTGCGCAACCGCTTCCTCGAGCGCCGTGAACGCCGCGCGCATGCGCGCCATAAACTCCTCGCGTGACACATGCTCAAGCTGGGTCTCCGGGTTGTGCAGGTAGTACACATCAAGGCAGGCAAGATCCAGGTTGGCCAGGCTGGCATCGATCTGGTGGCGCAGATACGTCGGCGTCATGCAGTGACAGTCGGCCACGACGTCCGACGGGCGGAAGATGCCCGGCGTCACGAAGGTCTTCTGGACATATGCGTCGCCGTCGCGCGGGGGCTCGCCGTCGTACGGAATAAAGCCGCCCTTCGTCGCGATGAGCACTTCGTCGCGCCGGCAGGTTCCCGCGCGGATCATCTCGGTCAGAGCCCGGCCGATCGCCCGCTCGCTCCGCTGGCAGCGATAATTGATCGCGCTGTCGATCACGTTGCAGCCCACCTTGACGGCCTGCATGATCGCCGTGAGATAGAGCGCGTCGGTCGCGTCGTCGTGCTTGCCTAAATAGGTGCCGAGACCGATGGAGGACAGGGCGAGCCCGCCGAGCCCGCCGCGAAAATGGTCATGGCGCGCGGCGCCGGCGCCGATCAGCCGGTCGCGGTAGCGCCTCGTCCCCTCCGCCGTGGCATAGCCGTTGAGGCTCATGCGCCGAACCGCTGCCGGCACCATTGCACAGCCTGCTCAATTTCCTCCGGCTTGCGGAAGTCCACCGCCTTCCGGAACGTCGTCGCCACATATTCTTCGTTCATTTCGCTCGATTCCTCGAACCCGGCTTCGCGGAGTACCGGTCGGTACTTCGTGACGGCCGCCTGCAGATACCACTTCGCCTGCCTGGCCACTTCATCCGTGCCCAGGTCCTCCGGCGTCCCTTCGGACATCAATGTCTTGGCGTCGTCCAGCGCCATGCCCATCTGGCAGAGCAGGCGGCCGTCGGGCGTGATCTCCAGGAGCCACCCGTCTCCTCCCAAGTCCATCAGCAGCGCGCCCTCCGCCTCAAGTTCGTAGAATGCCGGGTGGCTCCTGCAGAGCTGCGCGCGCACACCCGCCCAGGACGGGTCAATGGAGTTTATGTCGCTCATGCGTCCCTCGCTTCGAGCCATTATAGTATAGCGATCTTCAGATTTCGCCGCATCAATATCGCCTCGCTTGACCCTTTGCGGCCGGCCCCGTAGAATCCGGGTATGTTCGGAGTCTGGAAGAGAAAACCCGCAACGCCCGACGTCGTCCTCTACACCAGGGCCGACTGCCCGCTCTGCGACAAGGCCAAGGACCTCCTGAACGAGCTGCAAAAAGAGTTCCCATTCAATCTGATTGAAACGGACGTCGACAGCGAGGAAAAATCCAGGAAGTATTACTCCGATCGCATCCCCGTGATCCTCGTCAACAACCGCGAGGTCGTGGGCTACCCGCCTGAAGAGAAGTGGGTGAAGATCGCCCTCAGGAACGCCCACCGCCTCGACATGCGGCCTTAGCCCGCATTATTCATGAACACCTACTACAATAGCCGATTCTCTCGCCCGGCGCGGCTTTTCTCGTTCGGTCTCCTCGACATACTGCCAGTATGCCTGCGTCGCCATCACTTGCGAGAAGCCACGGCGGACTTCGGCCTCGGCTGTTTCGCTACGGCATTCATGAGTAATGCGGGCTAGTTGCCATGCGCCGGCTTCTGATTTTTCTCGCCCTGGGCGTCTTGCTCTACCTGGGGTACCAATGGTGGGGCGCGCGGCAGCCGGACACCGCCGCCAATCCCGCGCCTGCGCCCCCCGCCTCTGCCAGGTCCGCACCGGCCATCCAGCCGCAGCCTATGCAAAGCCCCCAGCGGCCCACTCTCGAGCCGCCGCCTCGCATCCAGGTCCAGGTGCAGATGGTGAACCCGGGCATGCTGATGGAGGGCGCGCCGCAGGCGGCGCTGTTGAACGGCGTCAGACAAACGCTGGAGCAGGGCAACGCCACGGAGGCGGAGGCCAGACTCGTGACCCTCCCCCAAAGCACGCGGGACGATCCGGCGGCGCGAAAATTCATCGCCGACCTCTGGAACAATGTGGGGGTCGCGCATGCCGCCACGCGCGGGATGGCCGCCGGCTTGAAGGCATTCCAGACCGCCGTGTCGCTTGACCCCTCAGGCGCTCGAGCGCACGTCAACCTGACACACGCACTGTGGGAGCTCAAGGAGCCCGGCCTGAGCAGGGACCTGCTGGAAACGACCGTCGCATTGGCCCCCGAGGAGCCGCTGCCGCATCTTCTACTGGCTGACATCCTGCAGGCCAAGAACGACCTGAAGGGCGCCGTGGCTCAGCTCGACCTGGCGGCCCAGCATTTGGGGCACAACCCCAAGCTGCAGTCGTTTGTGCGGGCCATCTCCGCCAAAATCAAACGGGAAGCCGAGCCCAATCAAGAGAAGAAAGAAGGCATCGCCGGCAAAGAGCCGGCAAGGTAATCGATGTCCCGCCTCCTTGCATACCTGCTCCTGGGGCTGATTCTCTTCGTCGGGTATCAGTGGTGGAGCAAGCAGCAGGCGGCACCGCTCTCCGCCCCCCAGCCGGCGGCCGCGCCCGCACCCTCTGCCAACATCCAACTCTCTGCGAACCTGTCCGCCCCCTCCGCCCAGCCCATTGTCCGGCAGGGCGGCGGGAGCCATATCATGATGCCTGTGAAGCTGGAAGGCGCGTATGCGGCCGCGCTGAACGAAATCCAACAACTCATCCAACTGGGGAAGGATCACGACGCCGAAGCGAAGCTACAGACCCTGCCGGCGGACGCCCTCAATGACCCCGCCGTGCGAACGGCGACCGCCACGCTGTGGAACAACCTGGGTGTCACGCGAGTGAAGGGGGGCGGAGCGGCTTCGGGCGTTTCCGCGTACAAAACGGCGGTCTCGATCAACCCCCATGACAGAGTCGCAAACCACAACCTGATCCACGCTTACTGGGAACTCCACGATCCGGCCCTGACCCGTGAGCTACTGGAGGAATCCATCAAATTGGCGCCGGAGAACCCGCTGCCGCACTTGGCGCTGGCCGAGTTGCTCATCAACAAAGACGACTTGGCGAGCGCGGCTACCCATCTGCAGGAAACCAAGGATCGCGTGGCGGAGTTCCCCAACCTCCAATCCTATCTGGCACAACTCCTCGCCCGAGTGGAAAAGACGCAGCAGGCCGAGCAGAAGTTCCTGGCGCGCGAGAGCTCGCACTTCACCGTCAAATTTGACGGCGGGGATGACCACACGGTCTGGAGCCGGGTCTCGGAGATCCTAGAGGACGCTTACCGGGAAATCGGCCAGCAACTCGACGCCTACCCCTCCAAGCCCATTCTGGTGGTGCTGCACACGCAGGAAACCTTCCATGACGCCACCGGCGGACCAGCCTGGTCCGACGGCCTCTATGACCCGCTTCTGGGACGGATCAAGGTACCGACGAAAGGCGCCTTGACGGACCAGGCATGGCTGACCCGCGTGCTCCGCCACGAGTTCGTCCATGCCCTGCTGCACGACCGCATGAAGGGCCGCACCATTCCCCAATGGCTGAACGAAGGCCTCGCGATGCAATTAGCCGGCGATCCGCCGCCCGACATCCCCGAGCTTGTCCGCGGGCAAGTTACGCTGGCCAACCTCACCCAACTTGAAGGAAACTGGAGCGGCCTGAATCCAAGGCAGGCCAACGTCGCTTATCTGGAAGGGAACTCCGCCACGAAGTACTTCATCGACCGGTTCGGTATGGAGAAGGTGCGGGAGGTTCTCGGCCAGCTCGCGAACGGGCAAACCATGGCCGCCGCCGTGCAGGATCGCCTCTTCATCACCTATGAGCAGTTCCAGCAGCGCTGGATCGACGAACTGAACGAGAAGATCAAGGCAGGGCGTTCGTGACCTACGTCTCGAGGGCCATGAAAAAACCGACGGCCGCCCCGAAGGCCGCGTGCACTAAGGAAGCTGAATGGAATGAAAAAGGGGACCGGCGCCTTTTGCCGGTCCCCTTTTTAGTGCGTGTGAGAGTCGGGCTGTAAGCCGGATTCTGTGCCGACCTTCCCTTTCGGAAAGATCGCGGTGATCATTTCTCTGGGACCCGGATTGCTCCGGGCCTCGTGCGGCCTACCCGAGGGTCACGGCCGGGCCAGCCGCTGAGGAGCAGCACCGGTGTCCCGCTCCTCGTGCCCTCCTATTTGGCCTTGCTCCAGGTGACGCTTGCCGGCCAGCCGTGTCGCCACGACCGCGGTGGGCTCTTACCCCGCCATTTCACCCTTGCCTGATCCGACGCTCTTTCGAACGCCGGCCATCGGCGGTATGCTTTCTGTTGCGCCGGTGTCGGATCGCTCCGCCTGGGCGTTACCCAGCACCCTGCCCTATGGAGTCCGGACTTTCCTCCAGCCTCTCGCGAGACCGGCGACCACCTGCCCGACTCCCACACGCAAAACCATTATAGCAGAAACGAAACTTGCCTTTCCCAGCGCTATACTCTAGCCTAAATTTTCGATTTCTAGTACGGGGGGCGCCAGTGACCGTTTACTTTATCTTCGGCCATGCGAACGCGTCGCTAGCGTAAAGGGAGACTTCCATTCTCAAGGAGATGGCAGATGTCATCCAGGTGCCAGGCGAGGATTACCGCCGATGGTACAGAGACGAATATTTCGATCTCTTTGTCTGGCATAACACCAACAATGCGATCACAGGGTTCAGCTTGTGCTATGACAAACAGGACAAGGAACGAGCACTCACGTGGTTCTGCGATAAAGGCTTTGCCCACCATCAAGTAGATAGCGGCGAACAGCTCGCGACCAAGAATCGGACACCAATTCTCATTTCAGACGGCCTGTTCCCCTACGACGATGTCGCGCAACGATTTCGAGAGCGGTCTCAAGACCTCGATCCTCTCGTGGCTGGATTCATCTTGCAGAGGCTACAGGAATTCAGGGAAGGCCGGCCTGCGGTTGACACAAAGACGATCCCAGGCCTGACTCCTTCGATGACGTCTCGGCCGAGCCCCCTCCCCAGTGCTGAAGTGCCCCCAACACGTCTCATGGACCAATCCGGGGGAAGGCTCATTGCTCTGGGGTTGCTGCTGGAGTTTCTAGGTCCGAGCCTTCTCGGCGCAGTGGCTGGAACATTCAGTGCATGGCTTGCCTTGCTATTGGGAATGGGCTTCTGCGGCATAGGCATCGCCTTGCACGCAAAAACTAAGGGACGGCGCGTTGGATGGTGTGGGCTTGCCATCGTGCCTTTCCTAGGTCCAATCCTCTACGGCCTCGCGGTCAACTTTACGCGTCATCCGACCGCTGTCGGGATTACCGTGACAATGCTTACGATCATCGGGGCTATCGCCTATACCGCCATTGACAACTTTCATCAGTTTCAGAAAAAGACGCGACAGTCGGAGGCTAGGGTGACTTTGAATCAGCTCTATTCAGCCGCTACCGCGTTCAAGGAAAAGCATGAAACGTACGCGCTTGTGGACATCATGCAACTTGAGTATCGGGTGAAGGGACCTGCTCGCTACTCCTACTGGTACGCTGTCAACGGTATTCCTACGCCCGTTCCTGGAAGCAGCCAGGCGACGGGCTCTTGTGATCTGACTCGCCCTCCGACCTCCGTTAGACCCGCTGCTTCGACCACAAAGTTTATCGCGGTCGCAAAAGGCAATATCGACGATGATGCCACCTGCGATGAGTGGAGCATCACCGAAGCCCGGGTCCTCACCAATACCGTTAACGACATCAAAGAGTGAAGGGCGGGATGAACCCCGCCCCTACACGAAATGCACTCGTAGATCTGGCGGGGGGCAGCGATCCGATGTAGGGGCGGTTCGAGAACCGGCCTCCGAAGAGGGCGCATCGCGATGCGCCCCTACAAATACACCCGTTTCTGTGCTAACTTGCCAATCTATGGCGACCGCTGTGGGATGGATCGGCATTGACGAGTCGGGCAAGGGCGATTACTTCGGCCCCCTCGTGATCGCCGCCGTCCACGTCACGCCCGGCCTCGCAGAAGACCTCAGAGCTCTCAACGTCCGCGACAGCAAGAAGATCGCCGACAGCGTCATCCGGAAGTTGGAGGTGGACATCAAGACCCTGTGCCGCCACAGCGTGATCGCCATTGGCCCCGAACGCTATAACGAACTCTACGGCAAAATCCGTAACCTCAACCGCCTCCTCGCCTGGGGCCACGCCAAGGCGCTTGAAACACTCCTCGAGCAGGTGCCCTGCGAGCGCGCCATCGCCGACCAGTTCGGCGACGAGCGCCTGATCCTGAACGCGCTGCAGGAGAAGGGCCGGCAGATCACGCTCGAGCAGCGCCACAAGGGCGAGAACGACATCGCGGTCGCGGCGGCGTCGATCGTGGCGCGGGCGGAGTTCGTCAGGCGGCTGGAGCGGCTGTCCGCCCAGTGGGGCATGCCCTTGCCCAAAGGCGCGTCGCAGGCCGTGGAGGCCGCAGCCAAGGCGCTCGTGCGCAAGCACGGGCAGGAAGGCCTGGCGAAGGTCGCCAAACTGCACTTCAAAACGACGAAAGCGGTATTAGGGGAATCGTAGGGCGGTTCGAGAACCGCCCCCTACTCGGTGGTTTCGGCGGTTTCTTCGACTTCCAGAAACTCGACATGCTTTTCCGGAATAGGCACGATCTGGACCGGGTCCCCGGCCCAGTAGAGAATGCGGTTGCAGTAGGAACAGGTCATAATCGAGGTGGCGCGCTTCACTTCCGCCACCACCTGCGGCTGTACCTGTAGCCGGCAGGACATACAGCTGCCGTCTTTGTTCACCCCCGCCAGGGCCTGGCCCTTTTTGGATCTCTTCAGTCTTTCGTACTTCCGCATGAGCGAGGGCTCAACCGCGGCCACCAGGACCTCGCGCTTCTGCCGCAGGCCCGCCAGTTCTTCGTCCAGCGCGCCCACGGAGCTCTCCAGCGCGGTCTTCTCGGCGTTGAACCGCTGGTCCGCCTCCTTCGCCACGGCCTCGGCCTGCGCCAGTTCCTTCTTCTTCACGTCCACCGCATCCATGAGAATCAGGATCTGTTCCTCGATCTCGCCCCGCTTCTTCTTGGTCAGCTCGACCTCGAGCAAGTGCGCCTGGTACTCCCGGTTCGTCTTGATCTCGCCCTTCGTCGTCCGGTCCCGCAGCTTGCTGATCACCTGCTCCTGCGCGGCCAGCTCCTGCTCGCAGGATTTGCGCTCCTTGCCGGTTGTTTCAAACGCTTGCTTGGTGGAATCACGGAGTGCCTGGACGGCTTGAAGGGGCTGGCGGGCGGCTTCGACCATCTCGGGGATGCGTCGCTTGCGTTCGGCCAACTCCTCCAACCGCAGGTCGGCCTCCTGCAACGCGATCAGGCGTTCGAGCTGCTCTTTCATCGGTGAACAGTCCGGCACATCATGAAACTTCCTTCCTCCATCCAACGCGACGTGGTGGGCCCACCAGGCCTCGAACCTGGGACCAACGGATTATGAGTCCGTCGCTCTGACCAACTGAGCTATGGGCCCTTCCGGCATTGCTTATACACCAATTATAAACTCTCGACAAAGCTCTTCAGCTTCTTGCTGCGGCTTGGATGGCGCAGCTTGCGCAGCGCCTTGGCCTCGATCTGCCGGATGCGCTCGCGCGTCACCGAGAAGTCCTGCCCGACCTCTTCCAGCGTATGGTCCGTGTTCTCGCCGATCCCGAACCGCTTGCGCAGCACACGCTCCTCGCGCGGCGTCAGGGTCTTCAGCGCGTTGCTGATCTGCCGCTGCAAATCGTAGCGGATCGCAGCGTCCAGCGGCGAGATGGCCTTCTTGTCCTCGATGAAGTCTCCCAGGTGGCTGTCCTCCTCCTCACCGATGGGCGTCTCCAGTGAGATCGGCTCTTTGGCGATCTTGAGGATCTTGCGGACCTTGTCCAGCGGGAGGTCCATCTTCTCGGCGATCTCATCGGGCGAGGGCTCGCGGCCCAGCTTCTGGACGAGATGCCGGGAGGTGCGGAGCAGCTTGTTGATCGTCTCGATCATGTGCACGGGGATCCGGATCGTCCGGGCCTGGTCAGCAATGGCGCGGGTGATGGCCTGCCGGATCCACCAGGTCGCGTACGTGCTGAACTTGTAGCCGCGCTTGTACTCGAACTTGTCCACGGCCTTCATCAGGCCGATGTTGCCCTCCTGGATCAGGTCCAGGAACTGGAGCCCGCGGTTCGTGTACTTCTTGGCGATGCTGACCACCAGGCGAAGATTGGCCTCCACCAACTCGGCCTTGCCCCGCTTGACACGCTCTTCGGCCATGCCCAGCAGCTTCACGCCCTCGCGAAGCTCCTCGGCGGGCACCAGCGTCTCGGCCTCGACCTCCCGGATTCGCCGGCGCACGTGCTGGGCCGCCTTGTCGATCTCGTGGAGGACTTCCACAGACACGCCGGTTTTACGGCGGACCGCAATCATGTCATTTCGCCCGCGGCTGAGCTTCATCAGCAGGGCATTGCCGTCCTCGCCCACTACGCCGAGGCGGCGCCGGCAGTGGGCCAGTTCCCGCTCGCAAGCCGAGATTTCCTGCGCCAGATCCCGGACCCGCTGGATGAACTTCTCGCGCTGGGCCGGGTGGAGCTTGAGCGTATCCACCTTGTCCGCGACCTGCCGCTTGGCTTCCAGCAGCTTGGTTTTGATCTCTTTCCGCGTGCCCGGGCTGAGCTTGGTATTCCGGTGCCGGGCGTACAGGGCCAGCAGGCCTGTCGTGAACGGCTTGACCTTCCGGATGGCGTCCAGGGTCTTCTTCCGGAGCTCCTCGTCGTCCTGCTCGACGATTTCCTCGAATTCCTCATCCACCCCTGCCGAGACCACTTCCCGCGCCGGGATTTTCTTGGTCCGGACCTGGTCCACGAGGGCGAACAATGCCTTGATCGTCATGGGCATCCCGAAGACCACCGACGAGATGTCCTGCTTGCCCTCCTCGATACGCTTGGCGATCTCGATCTCCCCTTCCCGGCTGAGGAGCGACACGCTGCCCATTTCCTTGAGATACAGCCGGACCGGATCGTCGGTGCGGGCCAGGTCGCCGGGAGTCAGGTCGATTTTCTTTTCCTCGACTTCCTCCGGCTCCTCGCTTTCGCCGGCTTCTTCATGGGAACCCCCGCCATCGGACATCATCTGTTGGTACCTCTCCCCCCCGGGGGAATCGATAATCTCGATATCCATCTCCCCGAACATGGTCATCAGACTGCTCAGCCGGTCGGTCGAGACCTGGTCGGCGGGCAGATTGGTGCTGAGATCGCGATAGGTCAGGAAGCCCTTCTCCTTGCCCATGGTGATCAGGCGTTTGACTTCTTCTGTTCGTTCTTCCTTAGACATTGGCGCTCCCAACTTCGGTCAGTGGCATAGGACCCGCGCCCAGCAGACGCTGCCGCGCCTGTTGCAGGGCATTCTGGCGGACCAGGAGATCTCTCATAGTCTCCGTCTGGCCGGCCCGCTCCGCGGCGATGTGGGCCGTTTTGACTTCCTGTATCTCGTTGACGATGCGTCGCAGCTTCAAGGACTGCAAGCTCTCGCGAAACGCCGCGCCAGTGTCGTCGTACGGCATCTCGCTGAGCGAGAACGCGCGGACGATGCTCCCGCACAGGGCATCCTCCTGCGCGCGGGCGAACAACTCGTTCGCGACGATCGCGCCTTGCCCGCCCTGCGCATCCCGTCCCTCCAGGGCAAACACGATCAGCTGCCGGACGCGGGGATCGGTGAAATCGTCGACGGCAAGCTGCGCCGTCATCCCGGGCGTCAGCTTCTCGTGGAGGAGCAGCCGCGCGAGGACTTCCTCGTCTTTCGGGAGCGGCGCCTCGGCCTCAGCCGTCGGCGCCTCGCCGGCCGCCGAGGCTTTCCGCGGGAGGCTCCGATACCGTTCCAGCAGGACTTTCTCCTCCATGCCCAGCCGGTCGGCGACGTGCCGAATGGCGGCGGCCTTCTCCACCGGATTGCTCAGCTTCTGCAACAGCGCCAGGACCTCCTCCACGCACCGCACCCGCTCTTCCACACTCCCCCGACGATCGGTCGTCAGGCTGCCCGCCACCGTGAAGTCCAGCAGGGAGGGCGCCTTTTGAATGAGCGCCGTGAAGGCCTCGACGCCGCGGGCGCGGATGAACGTGTCCGGGTCGTCGCCCACCGGCAGGCTGCCCACCCGGACGGAGAGGCCCGCCCCGAGAAAGAGGTCCAGTGTGCGCAAGGCCGCGCGCACGCCGGCCGCGTCGGGATCAAAGAGCAGGACGACCCGGCGGGTGAAGCGCCGGATGACTTCGACATGCTCTGTCGTGAGCGCCGTGCCCAGGGTGGCCACCACGTTGGTCAGGCCGGCCTGGTGCAGCGCGATTGCGTCAAAGTAGCCCTCAACGATGACCACCTGCTCTTCGCGCGCAATGCCCTCCCGCGCCGACTCCAGCGCGTAGAGCGTGCGTCCCTTCCGGAACAGCGGCGTTTCCGGAGAGTTGAGATACTTGGGCACGCCGTCATCGAGCACGCGCCCGCCGAATCCGATGATGCGCTTCTGGAGGTCGCGGATCGACAGCATGACCCGCCCGCGAAACCGGTCGTAGTAGCCGGACGCGTCTCCGGGCTTCTTGCCCGTTTGATCGCGCGCGACAATGAGACCCGCCGCGGCCAGATCCTCGACGGTCCATCCCTCCTTGCCCCCCTTGTCCGTTTTAGACAACGCCTTGAGCAGACTGTCCCAGGACTGGGGCGCGTACCCGATGCCGAACCGCTCGATCGTCTCCGCTGTCATCCCGCGGTCCCTCAGGTATACGCGCGCAGGCTCGGCGGCCGGATCGGTCAGCAACGTGCGATGGAAGAAGTCAGCGGCCTCGCGGTTCAGCGCGACCAGGCGTTCCGCCTGCTCGGCCCGCTGCTTCGCCGCCGGTGACGCGGGCTTCTCCTCCACGCGGATCCCCAGCTTCTCGCCGAGCGCGCGCACGACCGCCGGGAAGCTCGATCCCTCGATCTTCATCAAGAAGGTAAAGACATTCCCCCCCTCCCCGCAGCCGAAGCAGTGGAACATCTGGCGCGACGAGCTGACCGTGAAAGACGGGGTCTTCTCAGAGTGGAACGGGCAGAGGCCTTTGTAATGCTGGCCCGCCTTGCTGAGCGAGAGGTGAGCGCCGACGATCTCGACGATGTCGGCCCGGTCGCGAATCCGGCTGATGACTTCTTCCGGAATTAATCCTCTATCCACCCTATCCCCCGCGCACAGCCGAGAGGCACACCAACCTCTTAAGCTAACAAAAAAACACCGCCCCCGTCAAAAGACCCCAACCCGGAAATTCCGGCTAGCCCGGAGGCCAGGTCATGGGGCGGCCGCCCAGCACATGCAGGTGCAGGTGAAAGACCGTCTGCCCGCCGTCCCGGCCCATGTTGGCCACCACCCGATAGCCCGCTTCGGCGATGCCCTTCTTCCTGGCCACCAGGGTCGCCACCTCAAGCAGACGCCCCAGAAAAGCGCGATCGCCCGCTCCCGCATCATTCAAATGGGCGACGTGCCGTTTCGGGATCACCAGCACATGGACCGGCGCCTGTGGGTTGATGTCGTCGAACGCCAATACCTCGTCATCCTGCATGACGACCTTCGCCGGAATCTGCCCGGAGCCGATCTTGCAGAACAGGCAGTCGCTCACGTGGTCCCCCGCGACGCTTTTTCCTTCAGCCCGCTCTGGCCGAACCGCCGGGCCAGCTCCTGGTAGACCTCGGTCGGCGGGACCTCGTGATAGCCGAGCGCGACCAGCAGGTGGAACAGCAGGTCGGCCGACTCGTGCACGATCTCCTCGCGCTTGCCCCCCTTCGATGCCAGAATCACTTCGCCGGCCTCCTCCATCACCTTCTTGAGAATCTTGTCCTGCCCCGCCGCCAGCAGAGACGCCACATAGGATTCAGGGCTGGGCGCGCGCTTGCGCTCCAGAATGGTCTCGTACAGGCGATCCAGCACGCCTCCCTGCGCCCCGGCGGTCTTGGCGCCGCCCTCGCAGGACGCCGCAAGATCCGACAGCCGCGCGAAGAAGCAGGCGCGCTCCCCGGTGTGGCACGCAGGCCCGTCCGGCGTGACCGTGATCAGCAGGGTGTCCTGGTCGCAATCGACGAAGACCTCGCGGACCCGCTGGCGGTGGCCGGAGGTCGCGCCCTTCTCCCACAATTCCTTGCGGGAACGGCTCCAGAAATGCGCGATGCCCGTCTCCAGAGTCTTCTCCAGGGCCTCGCGGTTCATGTAGGCGACCATCAGCACCGTCCCGTCGCGCCAGTCCTGGAGAATCGCGGGAATCAGCCCCTTCTCGTCGAACTTCAGCGCCTTGATCGCCGCGGCGTCCATTACACGGTCCTCACCGGAATGCCCCGGGCGCGCAGATAGTCCTTGGCCTCGCGGATCGTGTGCTGGCGATAGTGGAAGATCGACGCGGCCAGCACGGCGTCCGCCCGGCCTTTCGAAAAGCCTTCATAGAGGTGCTCAAGGGTGCCGGCGCCGCCAGAGGCGATGACCGGAATCTCGACGGCGTCGGAAATGGCGGCGGTCAGGGCCAGATCGTATCCTTCCTTCGTCCCGTCGCGATCCATGCTGGTCAGGAGAATCTCGCCCGCGCCGAAGGCGGCCATCTTGCGCGCCCAGTCGACCGCATCCAGTTCGGCGGATTTCCGCCCTCCGTGCGTGAACACTCCCCATTTGTCGCCCGACCGCTTCGCATCCACTGCTGCACGCTTCGCGTCGATGGCGACCACAATACACTGTGTGCCGAAGCGCTCGGCCGCCTCCTTGACGAATTCCGGGCGCTGGACGGCCGCCGTGTTGATGCTGACCTTGTCGGCGCCGGCTCGCAGCAGGTCGCGGATGTCGTCAAGCGTGCGCACGCCCCCGCCGACCGTCAACGGCATGAAGACCTGCTCGGCCGTGCGGCTGACCACGTCGATGAAAATCTTGCGCTCCTCATGCGACGCCAGAATGTCGAGGAAGCAGAGCTCGTCGGCGCCCTCCGCGTCATAGGCCCGGGCCGCCTCGACCGGATCGCCCGCGTCCTTGAGGTTCACGAACCCAACGCCCTTGACGACGCGGCCCTCCTTCACGTCCAGACAGGGAATGATGCG
>JAVHQA010000124.1:11796-14166 GCA_036170875.1 Nitrospirales bacterium | reverse complement strand
CAGCCTGATGCGTTCCGGAAGGGTCTCTCGATCGCCATGCGGATCGGCGTCGAGTTGGTGGCCGCGCTGGCCGTGGGCGGCGGGTTGGGGTACATGGCTGATTCGTATTTCGGCTCCAGCCCGACCGGTATTCTGATCGGTGTGTTCCTGGGTATGACAGCGGGACTCTTGAACGTGTATCGGATGGCATCGCGTTTCTGAACCATGGAAAACACTGCAGAAAGTCACGCTGAGAGCAATCCGCTCCACCCATTTGAATTGCACGCCTATGGGGACTTTTCCCCGTTCGGGCTCGACATCTCCCTGAACAAGGCCGTCATTATGATGTGGGTCATCATTGCCATCGCGGCATGGCTCCTTATCAAGGCAGGCCGTGGGCGGCGGCTAGTGCCGACGAGGCTGCAGAGCCTTGCTGAATTGCTGGTGGAGTTTATCAGGGGCATGATCCTGGATACGATGGGCGAGAAGGGGATGCGGTTCTTTCCGTTCATCGCCACGCTGTTCGTCTTCATCCTGTTTTCCAATATTCTGGGGCTCATTCCCGGCACGTACACGGTGACCAGCCAGATCGTGGTGACGGCGGTCTTTGCGCTGTTTGTCTATGCGATGAGCATTGTGGTGGGGTTCGCGATCCACGGCTTCAAGTTTCTTGGGATTCTGATTCCACCCGGCACACCTGTGCTTCTCCTGCCGCTGATGATGCCCATCGAGCTCATCAGCCAACTGGCCAGGCCGGTGTCGCTCGCGGTCCGGCTCTTTGCCAACATGACGGCGGGGCATACGATCCTGGCCGTCCTTTTCGGGATGGCCCTGTCGCTTCCCCTGTTGATCGGGTGGCTCCCGTTCGCGTTCACGATCGCCATCAACGGCCTCGAGGTCGGGATCGCGCTCATTCAGGCATACATTTTTACGATTCTGACCTGCGTATACCTTGGAGACGCCATCAACCTGCATGGGCATTCCGAGGGTGCGCATTAGCGACGTGTTTCGCGGATTACGTGGAGAGAAAAGGAGAATCTGAATGGATACTGCATCGGCTGCGCTTATTGGGATGGGTTTGGCGGCCGCCGGGTTTGCCGGCGCCGGCGTGGGAATCGGCTATGTCTTCGGCAAGATGATCGAGGCGGTTGCCCGTCAGCCGGAGGCCGAAGCCAGGGTTGGGAAGTACATGTGGATCGGGTTCGCCCTCGTGGAAGCGATCGCCCTTTACGGGCTCGTCATCGCGTTCATCATCATGGGGAAGGGCGGGAAATAAGCGGCCATGCCACAGTTTGACACGCACTTTTTTTCGTCGCTGATCTTCTGGGAAATCATCTCGTTCGCAGCCCTGCTGTTTATCTTGTGGAAGTACGCCTTCCCACCGATCCTGCACACCCTCGATGAGCGGGAACGCAAGATCCGCGAGAGCATCGAGTCGGCGGAGCGGCGAAGCGCGGAGGCCGAGCAGCGGATGGCCGAGTACGAGGCCAAGATGAAGGCCTCGCAGAAGGAAGCGGAGGAGATGATCGCGCAGGCCAAGGCCCGAGCCCAGCAGATGAAGGAAGACAACGAGCGGCAGCTCTCGGCCGATGCGGAGCGGATCAAAGCCACCGCCGCCCGTGAGATCGAGCAGGAACGCCGCAAGGCGGTCGATGATGTGCGTCGCTATGTTGGTGAACTGGCACTGCAGGTCGCCGGGAAGGTCCTGGAGCGGAGCCTGACGGACGCAGACCACAAGCGCCTGGCCGATGAATCCCTTGCCGCCGTCGCCAAGGATTTCGAGAAGTCGTAAGTTGTGCCCCGCCAGACGTTATTTGCGTTCCGACTGGAAATGTGTTACATGTAGGTTCGTTAAGCAATCGCTTTCAGCGCTGCGGGGCCGGGCGTGAAAGCGAATAACCCATCAGGCCCTGAAACCGATATTGCCTTGCTGGTAGGAATCTGAACGGAACGTCTGTCCTGAGCGCTGCCTGGTCCATAGCACCGTCCTCGATATCATTCCTTCTTGTTCCCCGACTCTCAAGACAATGTCACAATTAGGAGGAGGTACTATGAGTACCAAGTTGTATGTGGGCGGTCTGCCCTATTCCGTCACCGAGCAGCAGCTCAGCGAGCTGTTTGCCCAGCAGGGCACCGTGTCCTCGGCCAAGGTGATTACGGACAAGTTCACCGGCCAGTCGCGGGGATTTGGGTTCGTGGAGATGTCCACGGCCGAGGAGGCGAAGAAGGCCATCAGCGCGCTCAATGGTACGCAGATGGACGGGCGTCCCCTCACCGTGAATGAGGCCAAACCCCAGGAGAAGCGTACTGGCGGCGGCGGTGGTGGATTCGGTGGCGGTGGGCGGAACCGCTTCTAAGACCGGTCGATAGACGACGTGCAGGAAGCGGGGG
>JAVHQA010000124.1:9786-11786 GCA_036170875.1 Nitrospirales bacterium | reverse complement strand
CCCCCCCCCCCGCTTCACCCAGCCCCGGAGACCTTTGCGTATGATTTCCACCACCGTCCCGGCTACGACACTCACCAGGCCGTGCAATTATTGGATCGTCTTACTCTTTAGCCTTGTCACCCTTGGTGCTGTGATCGGGGTCCCGATCTACGCCTATTTCTTCGGCTACTCGTGGGTGGATTGGGCCATGTTCGGTTTCCTGTATGCCGTCACTGCCATGGGCATCACGGTTGGATACCATCGGTTGATCGCTCATCGGAGCTTCAACTGCTCGAACTTGGTCAAGGGGTGCTTGCTGATCGCCGGCGGCTGGGCGTTGGAAAACTCGGCGCTGAAGTGGGCGTCGGCGCATATCCGCCACCATGCCCGGTGCGACCAGGACGAGGACCCCTACAACGCCCAGCGGGGATTTTGGTACAGTCACGTCGGGTGGATATTTTTCAAAGATCCCCTCTCCTACGATGAGAAATATACCTCGCGCCTGCGGCAGGACCCGGTGGTGCTCTGGCAACACCGGTATTACGTGCCCATCGTGCTCTCCGGGCTGGCGTTGCCGTTCGTGGTGGGCTTTCTCTACAACGGCTGGATCGGCGGGCTTGGCTGTTTTCTGCTGGCGGGAGTGGGGCGCACGTTTTGTGTGCTGAATTCCACCTTCTGCATCAATTCCATCTGCCACCTCTGGGGAACGCAGCCCCATACGACGGCGGACTCCAGCCGGGACAGTTGGGTCGTGTCACTCCTGACCTTCGGCGAGGGATACCACAATTATCATCATGCTCACCAACGAGACTTCAGGAACGGCCCACGCTGGTATAACTTCGATCCGTCCAAGTGGCTGATTTACGGGTTATCGTTGGCCGGGTTGGCTTGGGATCTCTGCCGGGTGGAGCCTGAGCGGACGCGATTTGCGTCCTAGCCCGCTTCAACCCTGGCAGAATCGCCATAAGAAATTTCCGTACACGCCAAGTCCTTTCCTCCCCACGTTCCCGTAGGCTACGTTCAACACGCCACAGGGCACCGCTCAGGCCAGTCCAACCTCGCCTCTTTCGCCGGCAGCCCGCATGGCGGTAAGATTGGCCTTTATGAGGGACACCACGGGAAAGACTGAGCAGGGCATGGAAACCATTTTGCTGGTGGACGATGATGAGTCAGTCCGGGCACTGGTTCGTGAGAGTCTCGAGCAGAAGGGATGCACTGTCTTGGAGGCCTGTTTTAATAGTGAGGCTCTCCTGATCGCCAGGCGGCATGAAGGTCCCATTCATTTAATGATTGCTGATGTCATGATGCCCGGCATCAACGGGCGCGAGTTGGCCTACATGCTGGCATCGTCGCGCCCGCACATGAAGGTGCTCTACATCTCCGGCTATCCGCTTGAAGTGGTCCGCGAGAAGTTGCGGGTTCCCGACATGGCGAATTTTCTCCAAAAACCCTTCCCGCTCGAGACCCTTGTTAGCAAGGTGCGGGACCTGCTGAAGGCCGACCCACCGTCCTGAGCCACCAT
Source organism: Nitrospirales bacterium (assembly GCA_036170875.1). GTDB lineage: Bacteria > Nitrospirota > Nitrospiria > Nitrospirales > NS-4 > SCTG01. The sequence goes on along the minus strand of JAVHQA010000124.1, from coordinate 10,285 downwards.
GTCACTTGGCCCCCAGGACGGCACTTGCGTCGATTTTGGCTTCGGACTGCTTGGCGACGACGACCAGCGCGTAGAGGTCTGGATTGATGTACTTCTGCGCCGCGCGCAGGATGTCCTCCTTGGTGACCGCCGCGATGGCCTTGGGATAATCGTCGAAGTAGCTCAACCCCAGGCCGTGCAGTTCCACGACGGCCAGGAGTCCGGCCAGCTTGCCGGTGGTGTCCAGGCGCAACGGGAAGCTGCCGATCAGATAGGCCTTGGCATCGGCCAGTTCCTGATCGCTGACCGGCTCGGTGCGGATGCGCTTGATCTCCACGAGCGCGGCGGCAATGGCCTGATTGGCTGCCGCGTTGCGGGTCTGCAACGTGACGGAAAAGCGTCCCGGCATCACGTTGGCCTCGAAGCCGCTATCCACGTCGTAGGCCAGACCCTGCTCGTCGCGAATCCGGTTCACGAGCCGTGAGGAGAACCCGCCGCCGCCGAGAATGTAATTCATCAC
>JAVHQA010000124.1:8590-9686 GCA_036170875.1 Nitrospirales bacterium | reverse complement strand
TCGAGCATGCCGGCCGCCATGTAGGCCAGGCCGGACTTGGCGTCCGGATCGAGCACCGCGCCCGCTTTGACCAGCACATTCACGGTGACGATGGGGAGCGAGGGCTGATCCTGGATGAGCAAGACCATGCCGTTGTCCGTGATCACGCGAATCGGTTTAATGTCGGCGGCATGCGAGAATGTCGCCGTGACGCAGAGGGTGATGAGCGCTGCCGCGAGAAGTCGGATCATTGGGCACCTCCTGCCGACTGCCCGGCCTGGGTTTTCTGGGCGACCGGAACCAGGATCCCCACGGTCCGCGTGTCCTCGTTGAGGTACGTGCGCACGACGCGCTGGATGTCCTCTTTCGTCACGGCGCGCACTTTGTCCACGTAGTTGGCGATGTATTGCCATCCGGCGCCCGCGGTCTCGGCCGTGCCCAGGAGCATCGCCTGCCGGAAAATAGAATCCTGCTCGAACAGGTAGCGGGCCTCCACCTGGTTCTTCGCTTTCTGCAGCTCCATGTCGGAGGGTGGCTCCTTCTTGAGCCGTTCAATCTCAACCAGCACGGCCTTTTCCACGTCCGCGATCTTCACGCCTGTCTTGACGACCGCGTAGAAGGTGAAGAGCTCGGGCTCCGCCGCCAGCTCGTTGTAGCCGGCGCCCACTTGCAGGGCCAGTTTCTTCCGGTAGACGAGCGCATCATACAGGCGCGCGCTTTTGCCTGTGGAGAGAATGGTCTCCAGCACGGCCAGGGCGCGCACGTCCGGGCTCTTGAAGTTGGGCACCTTGTAGCCGAAATAGATGAACGGCAACTGGGCTTCCCGTTTCACCATGATCCGCCGCTCGCCCTTCTGTTCGGGCTCGATAACGGATGTCGGGGGGGGCGGATTTCCCCTGGGAAGACCTTCGAAGTGTTTCCGAATGAGGGGGATGGCGGTCTCGGCCTTCACATCGCCGACGATCACAAGCGTGGCGTTATTGGGAGCGTAGTACTTCTCATAGTAGGCCTTGAGATCCTGCCGGCTCATTGCGTCCAGGTCGTTGAACCATCCGATGATGGGCCAGTGGTACGGATGGGTCATGAAGGCCTGGGCGTACATCTGCTCCACCAGATA
>JAVHQA010000124.1:2218-8490 GCA_036170875.1 Nitrospirales bacterium | reverse complement strand
TTGAACATCATGTGCTCCAGCATGTGGGAGAGGCCGGCCCGCCCCATGACTTCATTGCGGGAGCCGACCTTGTACCAGATCTGGACCGTGATGACGGGGGCCTTGGGCTCCTCTACGAGCAGGACCTTGAGGCCGTTATTCAAGGCGAACTCCTGGACCTTCATCGGGTTCGCCATCGCCGGCTGGGGCGCAGGGAGAACTGTGATGGTCGCCAGGACGATCGCGAGGCGCAGCATTCTCTTCAGCATGGCGGCGGGGACTCCTTCCTCTACGCGGTTGAACAATGTTGCGGGATGGGAACCAATGGAGCGGACTCGGGCAGCGTCCCAAGCTGGCCGCAGGCGCCGAGGATGTCCCGTCCCTTGCTCTTGCGGATGTACGCGTCGATCCCGCTTCTCGTCACGATGGACTGGAAGCGCAGGATGGTCTCGTCGGCGGGCCTGCGAAAAAGACTTCCTGGAAATTCATTGAAGGGAATCAGGTTGACCTTGCAGCGCATGCCACGGACGAGCTTCACCAGCCGGGTCGCGTCCTGCTCGCTGTCGTTCTCCCCCCTGAGCAACACGTACTCGAAGGTCAACCGTCGGTGCGGCTTCAGCGGGAAGGTGCGGCAGGCCTTCATGAGGGCCTGAAGGGGATACGCCTTGCTTACCGCCGGCATGAGCCGATTCCGCTGCTCGTTGGTGGTGGCGTTCAGGGAAATGGCCAGATTCACGCCCATTGCCGACACCCGCTTCAGCCGGGAGGCCAGGCCGGCGGTGGACAGGGTGATCCGGCGGGGAGAGAGCCCGACGCCCCAGGGTTGATTGGTCAGGCGGCGAACCGCTTCTTCCACGGCGTCGGCGTTTGCCAGCGGTTCGCCCATGCCCATAAGAACGAGATTGGTTAATCGAATTTCTGGGGGCAAGCGCCGCTGCACCGCCAGTACCTGTCCGACGATTTCATGGGCCTTGAGGTTTCGCAGCAGGCCCATGCGGCCGGTGAGGCAGAAGGCGCAGTCCAGGGTGCAGCCCACCTGGGTCGAGAGGCAGAGCGTCAGCCGCTCCTCATCGGGGATGAGTACGCTTTCGATGGCTTTATCGTCCTCCAGATGGAAGATGAATTTCTGCGTGCCGTCGTCCGACGCCAGGACTTCCGTGGGGGTGAGGGCGCTGATGCGCGCTTCCGAGGACAATTGCAGGCGGACCGCCTTCGACAGGTCGGTCATGGCATCGAGATCTGTGGCACGACGCTGGTACAGCCAGCGGAGGATCTGGTGGGTATGAAAGCGGGGCCAGCCCTTGTCCCTTACGAGATCGGCTGTTTCATCGGCGCTCAGGGTCGTGAGATCAATTGTGGGCATCACCGGCAAAGCGTAACATAGCCCCCGGATTCGCGGCAAGCAGAGGAAGATGATATAGTCTCACAATGCATTCAGGTTGTGCGTCAAACCTCATGTCCTTCTTCATGTCCCATCAGCGGAGGCGAGGGAACTCTGTGTTTATGGTCGCTGCCGGAGTCTTTGCGGGCATTGGGTTGCTGTTGTTCCAGGCTCGTCCGGCGGTCGGTCAGGCGGTCGCAGCACCCTGCGCGGAGTCTTCCGTCTGTCTCGCTCAGGCCGTCGAGGCGTTCAGCCAGCGGGAGCATGCGAAGGGCATCCGCCTGCTTCAAGGGTTGATCGAGCAGTACCCGAACACCCCGTGGGCGGGCCGGGCGGAACTGGCACTGGGTAGGCACTATCAGGAACGGGGCGACCGGCAGTCCATCCCGTATCTGCTGGCGGCTCAGCAGCACCTGCCGGTTCTGGGTGACTATGCGCTTTATTATCGCGGCGAGGCTGATCTCAAGGCGTCCGACTTCAACGGAGCCGCCACGGCCTTCGACATTCTGGTTGAGCGCTATCCTGACAGTCTCCTGAGGCCGCAATCTCTTGCGCGCTCCGTTGACGCCTGGTCTCAGGCGGACGACTGCAGGCGGGCGCGTGACCGGCAGGTGAGGTTCATGGCGGAATACGCCGGCCATGCGTTGGCTCCAGCCGTGCTTCTGCGGCAGGGTGACTGCCAGTACAAGGGAAAGGAACCGGCCGCCGCCGTCGCAACCTATCGGCGGATATGGGTCCAGCACGCGGCCTCGCCGCAGGCGGATGAAGCCGCGATGCGGCTGGAGCGGCTGAAGGGCGAAGGCGTGGCGATTCCGGAGTTGACGCCGGAAGACCGGTGGCTGAGGGCCAAGACGCTGTTCGATGCCGCCCAGTACGCCCGCGCCGTGAAGGTGTTCGAAGACTACCTGAAGTCCGCCCCGGCTCCCAACCGGGATCGGGCCAGGCTGAACCTCGGAATTTCCTACGTTCGGCTCAAGCGTTATGACGAGGCCAGGGCCAGTTTTGAGCAGGCGATCAAAAGCGGATCCGAAAGCACTGTCCAGGACGCCGTCGTCTGGCTGGGCCGGGTGTTCCTGCGGCAAGGACTGGATGAACCCTTTCTGGCCCTGGCGCGAGAGGTCGAGGCGGGACGCCTTTCCGGCGAAGCCAGGGCGAAGTTCCTCCTGCTGCTGGCCGCCCAGCATGCGGATCGGGGACGGATCGAGAGGGCGGTGCAGACCTATCAGCAAGTCGGAGAGAGCAGGGAAGGCCCGGCCTCCGAAGGGTCTTACCGCGCCGGCTGGCTGCTCTACAAAAACGGCCGCTCTGAAGAGGCCGCCCGCTCTTTTGAGCAGGCAGTCCAGGTGCAGCCCGGAGGCCCGTTCAGCGTGCCGGCGTTGTACTGGAAGGCCCGGAGCCTGGAAAAGTTCGGTGACATGCAAAAAGCGGCGACCGTGTTCCGGGCGCTGTGCGGTGATGCGCCGCTCTCCTATTACTGTCAGATTGCGCGCGTACGGCCTGTCGCCGCTCTCGCCAATGGCGTGAGCGGAACACAGGACGGCGTCTCGTTCACCGGACTCACTCCGAAGGAGAAGCCGGTCACGGGCGACGCGCACTATCAGCGCGCCGTGGAGCTGCGCATGGTGGGCCTGCTGCGCGAGGCCGGTGAGGAGACGGCGGTCCTGACGGGAAAGATCAGCGGTGACCGCGGCGAAATTCTCTGGATGGCCGGCCTGCTGAAGGACTTCGGCGAATACCATCGCGCCCTGAAGCTGGTGCAGCTCACGTTTCCCGACGTGCTGGAACGTGGCATCAGCGGCGTGCCCTCGTCGTTCTGGGAGCTGGCGTACCCGCAGGGATTACTGCCCGCGATTCAGGTATCGACCACCAATGGCGTTGATCCCTATCTCATCGCGGCGGTCATCCGCGAAGAGAGTGTGTACAACCCGGACGCGGTCTCGCCGGCCGGCGCGCTCGGGCTGATGCAGGTGATGCCGCAGACCGGCCAGATGATCGCCGGCCGGCTGGGCGGCGAACCCTTCAGGAGGGAACGCCTGTTCGATCCCCGCTACAACATCCGTCTTGGAAGCTGGTATCTCGGCCACCTGGCCGAGAAGTTCGACCACAATCCCGTGTATATGGTTGCGGCCTACAACGCAGGCCCTGAAGCCGTGGCGAAGTGGGTTCAGCAGTTTGGAGGAGTCGAGCCCGATGAGTTTATCGAATCAATTCCCTATACGGAGACCAGGCTGTATGTTAAACGAGTGCTTCGGAGTTACCGGGAGTATCGGCGGGTGAACGGCCGGGAATGCGCGGCGTCTTTTGAGAAGGTCTGCTGATGGCGGGCGGCAACAAAATCGAGGCCCTTGAAGTCAGGGTCAAGGAGATCATCAAGCACTCTGCCGATCTGAAGCGGCGGGCGGCCACGCTGGAGACCCGTCTCCGCGAGGCTGACGTCAGGGTGGCCCGGCAGGCCGCCGAAGCCCGGCGGTGGGAGAAGGAGCGCGACTGGCTCCGCGGGCGCCTGAAGAAAATCCTCAGCGAACTCGAACTGATCGAATCAGGCGGCGATACGGATGAGGGAGGTGCGCGGTGAGCCAGACGTTTGAGGTAGAGATTTACGGGCAGCGGTATGCTGTCCGGGGGGAGTCCGACCAGGCTTACGTGGTCGGCCTGGCTCGCCAGGTCGACGAGCAGATGAGGACGCTGGCGGCGGGCATGAAGGCGGCCACGCCTACGAAGGTCGCGGTTCTGACGGCGCTGAACCTCGCACATGAGCTCCATCAGGCGCGCAAGCTTCAGCAGGAGAGCGCGGAGAGCGTGGAAAAGCTTGCCGAAGGGCTCCTCGAATCGATTGAGGAGACGCTCGGAGACTCCCGGTAGGGTCTTTTGTCTTGAAAGGCTGCAGGTGTTTTGTTACACTGCTAATGAACGGGAATGTAGAGAATCCCGTTGGTGAGAGGCCCTGCGCAGGCAGGGTTTGTGGCTACGGTAGAACAGGTTGAAGTTACGCAGAGAGCTGGAAATTTTTACCAGAGTGAACGGCGAAGTCGGATTACGTGACGATGCGGAGAGGGTTCGAACCTGAAAGGTCAAGGGTTTACCGAATGGTGGCGTTTTCGATTTGGTGATGATGAGGGGAAAGTGCCGTTGAGAGCGTTTCTTTTGGAACGCAAGTCACCTCTTGAACTGTCTCGCGTCTTGTCGCTCGTCTTCGTGCGGTCAGTCGGCGCTCTTTCGTAAGCGACCTTCCGTCTGCTTTCCCACCAACGCATTCTATCTTCCGCTCCTTGTGTATCTGCGCCGGGCGTGGCAGCGGTGTCCTGAAGGACGGATCCGCCGTCCCTGGCACAAAGGGAGGTGGCACCATTACAATTACAGAAATAGCTATCATCATCGTTGCAGTTGCGGTAGGTGCGGCTATAGGGATCGGCATGCTCTGGCTCATTCAGGGCAAGGTCGTTGCCTCGCGTCTCCGTGAGGCTGAAGAGCGTGCGGCACAGATCGTCAAGACGGCCGAGAAAGAGGCAGTGACGGGAGCCCGGGAGGCCCAGGTTGAGGCCAAGGGCATGATCGTGCAGGCCAAGGCCGATCTGGATAAGGAGATACAGGCTCAGCGTGCCGAGATTCTCGGGTTGGAGAAGCGGCAGCTGCAGAAGGAAGAGGCGCTGGACCGAAAAGTTTCCACCTGCGACCGGCGCGAGTCCGAGCTCCAGAAGAAGGAGAAAGCGGTCGCGCTTCGCGAGAAGGAGATTGTCGACAAGGCGGCCGAGACGGAGCACCTCGTTCAGGAACGCACGAAAGCGCTCGAGTACGCCGCCGGCATGACGGCCGCCGAAGCCAAAGCAGCCCTGCTGGCGCAGGTCGAGAGCGACGTCAAGTTCGAGTCCGCCAAGATGATCAAGCGGATTCAGGATGAAACCAAGGAGATTGCCGACCGGGAGGCGAAGGACATCATCACCCGGTCCATTCAGCGGATCACGCGGGATTACGTGTCGGAAGCCACGATCTCGGTGGTGGCGATTCCCAACGACAGCATGAAGGGGCGGATCATCGGGCGGGAAGGCCGGAACATCCGGGCGCTCGAGGCGGCGACGGGGATCGATCTGGTGGTGGATGAGACACCCGAGGCGGTGCTGATCTCCGGGTTTGATCCGTTGCGCCGCGAAATTGCGAAGGTTTCCCTGGAGCGGCTCATGGCGGACGGGCGGATTCATCCGACCCGTATTGAGGAAGTGGTCGAGAGGGTCAAGAAGGACCTGGACAAGATGATGATCGAGGAGGCCGAGAAGATTCTCTTCGAACTGGGGATTCCGAACGTCAACATGGAAATCGTGAAACTGCTGGGCAAGCTGAAGTTCCGGACGAGCTACGGCCAGAACAACCTGTATCATGCGCGGGAGGCGGCCTACATCTGCGGGATCATGGCCGCGGAGTTGGAGTTGGATGTGAAGCTGGCACGGCGCGGGGCCCTGATGCATGACATGGGTAAGGCGCTGAGCCAGGAGGAAGAGGGGCCGCACGCCATCATCGGCGGGGACTTCGCCAAGAAATACGGTGAGGAGCCGCGCATCGTCAATGCCATCGCCGCGCACCATGAGCAGGTGGAGCCGATCTGTCCCGAAACGGTGCTGGTGGCCGCGGGCGAGGCGCTGTCGGCGGCCCGGCCGGGCGCCCGCCGTGAGACCGTCGAATCCTATATCAAGCGGCTGGAGAAGCTGGAGAAGCTGGCGGTCGATTACAAGGGCGTGGAAAAGGCCTATGCGATCCAGGCCGGGCGGGAGATCCGGGTGATCGTGAAGCAGGAGGCGATTTCGGACGCTGAATGTGCTGTGCTGTCGCGGGACCTTGCCCGCAAGATCGAGCAGGAGCTCACGTATCCCGGCCAGATCAAGGTCACGGTGATTCGCGAAAGTCGGTATATTGACGTTGC
>JAVHQA010000124.1:0-2118 GCA_036170875.1 Nitrospirales bacterium | reverse complement strand
TTCATCGGCGATATCGTGGGCGAGCCGGGCCGGAAGACCGTGGCCCGGCTCGTGCCGAAGCTCGTCCGGGAACGGGGAGTGGACGTCGTCATTGCCAACGCCGAGAACGCGGCGGGTGGATTCGGCATCACGCCGAGCGTGGCGCAGGAATTGTTTGCGGTCGGCGTGCACGTCATCACCAGCGGGAATCACATCTGGGACAAGAAGGAGATCATCGACTACATCAAACGGGAGCCGCGACTGTTGCGGCCGGCCAACTACCCCAAGGGGGTTCCCGGCAACGGCGGCGTGGTGGTGACAACAGCGTTGGGTGAAAAGGTCGGGGTCCTGCAGTTGATGGGGCGGGTGTCCATGCCGACGCTGGATTGCCCGTTCCGGGTGGGGCGGCATGAGGTCGAGGCGCTCCGGCGTGACGCGCAAACCGTGATTGTGGACATGCACGCGGAGGCGACCTCCGAAAAAATGGCGATGGGCTGGTATCTGGATGGGGATGTCAGCGGCGTGTTCGGCACGCACACACATGTCCAGACGGCCGACGAGCGGATCCTGCCCAAGGGGACGGCCTACCTCACGGAAGTCGGCATGGTCGGTCCGATCGACTCCGTGATCGGCGTCACGAAGGAAATTGCCATTGAGAAGTTTCTGACCCAGATGCCGCGCCGCTTTGAAGTAGCCCCCGGACCCTGTGTGTTTTCGGCCGTGCTGTTCGACGTGGACACGACGGTGGGGAAAGCGGTCTCCATCGAACGACTCCGTATTCAGGATTGACGGGATGCCCGGCGGACCACCCCCGCGAGCCCTCTACACCGTTTCGGCCCTCACCGCTCTTCTTCGCCTGCACATCGAATCCGCGTTCTCCGACGTCTGGGTGGAAGGGGAGGTGTCCAACCTCCGCATCCCCACGTCGGGCCATGCCTACTTCACGCTGAAGGACGCCACCAGCCAGATCCGGGCGGTCTTGTTCCGGTCTGCCGGGCGCGCCTTGCGGTTTGCCCTGCAGGACGGCATGCATCTCGTTTGTCGCGGGCGGCTGACCGTATACGAACCCAGAGGCGACTATCAGGTGATCGTCGAGCACGCCGAGCCGAAAGGCGTAGGGGCTCTGCAGCTTGCCTTCGAGCAGCTCAAGGAGCGGCTGGCGGCCGAAGGCCTGTTCGATCAGGCGAGGAAGCGGCCGCTTCCGTTCCTGCCCTGCCGGATCGGCGTGGTGACCTCGCCGACCGGCGCGGCGATCCGGGATATCGTGCATGTTGCACGCAAACGGTTTCCCGGGATCGAGATCGTGCTGAACCCGGTGGCGGTCCAGGGCGACAGCGCGGCTGGGGAAATCGCCCGCGCCATCGAAGAGCTCAACGAGATGGGCGGCTTCGACGTCCTGATCGTCGGACGGGGCGGCGGGTCACTTGAAGATCTCTGGCCGTTCAACGAGGAGATCGTTGCCCGCGCCATCGCGGCCTCGCGCATTCCCGTCGTCTCGGCCGTGGGGCACGAGATTGACTACACGATCGCCGATTTTGTGGCCGACGTGCGGGCGGCCACGCCGTCGGCCGCCGCTGAACTGGTGGTTCGCGACCGGCAGAACCTGCTCGGCCAGGCGAAGAGCCTGTGGAATCGGACCGTGCAGGCGATGCGCACCGATCTGCGGGACCGCTGCGCGCGTGTTGAAGCCGAGCGACGCGGTCTCCTCGATCCGACCGCGCTGGTGGCGCGGGCCATGCAGCGCTGCGACGACCTCGAGATGCGCCTGCGCCGCGCCCAGGTGAGCCGCCTCGGCGCGGTGCGGGGGGCGTGCGAGGCGCTCCGGCAGGAGGTCATGCTGCACAGTCCGGCTCAGCGGATTCAGCGTGGTTTGACCATGCTGCCCCATCTTCGAGCGAGGCTCCAGCAACGGATGCAGGTGGCGCTTGAGCTGGGGCGGCGGTCCCTTCAGGAGGCGGTTGGCGCCGTCCATGCGCTGAGCCCGCTGGCGATTCTGGCCCGGGGGTACAGCATCACCCGCCGGTGGCCGGATCTGGCGGTGCTGCGCGCCGCGTCGGATGCGGCGCCAGGTGAGACGGTGCACATCCGCCTGGCTTCAGGCGAACTGTTGTGCGAGGTCCGGCGGACCGGCGAGAAACT
>JAVHQA010000123.1:34566-42820 GCA_036170875.1 Nitrospirales bacterium | reverse complement strand
TTCCGTGTCGATTCATAGAGATCACAATCAATGTACACCATCCCCGCTTTTGCCTTTGACGCGATATTGGCGGACAAGTCAGCGGTCAATGTCTGCTCGTAGTACCCCGCAGTGGCCGTGTACGAACAGGAAGGAATACCGGCATCCCCCGCGATCCGAATAAAATCGTCAAGGGCGGTGCACAGGTCCTCGGCTTTCCACTTGGGATGTTCATCGATCGGATCCAATTTCGGGAGGCCTTGGAATGAATCAAACAGCCAGAAGTGCATGCGGTCCTGAAAATGGATCTTGTGGTGCTCGTAGGCAAGCCGAAACGTCCTGCCGCCCCAGCATCCGAATTCAAAATAATCGCCCGACATGACGTTCCCGTTCAAGAATTCATACGCCAGGCGAATCATCCCGCTGCGATTCAGAATACCGGCCGGCGCCCTGACGTCCTCTCCAGCGGCAAACGAGGGGGCATCGTAGGAAGGCGGACGCGCGCCATAGCGGGAGGCGAGGAGGCGAAGAATGTCGCGCTCAACAGCAAAGGGCCTGCGCCAGAACGATGCGATCAGCGATCGGAGGGACTTCATGGACCGCCTCTGCGTATCATTGCGTCAAGAGCCTCCGCACTGTCAGCAGGTCGGGGCTCCTCAAAAAGCCCATCAGCATCAACCCGCCGGTATAGGCGACAAGGCCCATCAGGATGACCGCAGCCAGGCTCAAATCGCGGCCCAGCCAGACGACCACGGACATCGCGAGCGCAGCGAGAATATATCGCCAGAGCCCTTCATAAGACAAGGAAAGCCCGAACTCCCGCCGCACCATCCTGACCACAAGCGCCAGATTGAGCCATTCGCACGCGACGGTGGCAACCGCCGAGCCCACCGGCCCCCATCGTGGAATGAGCACGATGTTGAGCAGGACGTTGACCAGCATGCTCAAGCCGTACACCCGGGCCAGTGGAAGGACCACATCGGCAGCGAGCAACGCCTGATTCGGAATAAAGACCCAAAGGAGGGGCAGGCTGCCCAGAATCAACACCTTCAGCACAACCCCGGCCTCGACGAACTCCTCCCCAAACAGCACGTGTGTTAAAGGCTCAGCCAGAAAAAACGTTCCAAGCATCACGGGCAGGCCAAGAGCCAGCAGCGGTTTCCATGTTCCCTCCAACAGATCCCGAATCCCTTGCTGATCGCGCCCCACCATGCTCGACAAACGGGGGTAAAAGGGACCGCCGATCGACGCGGCCAGAAGGATTACTGCGTCCAGGAACCGGTATGCGGCGGCATACAGGCCGACATCGCGGGCCTCGCGAAGCCAATGCAGCATGATCATATCGACCCTGTAATAGAGGGCGTAGCCCAGCATCAACAAACCGAACGGCAACGCCTGGCGAATCATGGTCCGGACACGGGCGGGAAGAACAACCGGTGGAGACGGCGCGCTTCCGGCAAGGAAACGCGCAAAGACCAACATCAGCCCGTTGACCGCAGCCGACACCGCCAGCAAGCCGAGCGACGCCCCTTCCTGCAGGAGGACGATCACGGTCGCCATTGCCACCAGGATTGACGCCGCCACGCGATGCACCGAGACCAGATGGAGGTCTTCCCGGGCCGTCAGAGCGACAATAAACGGCGTGGTCGCCGCGGACAACAGCATGGAGAGTGCGGCCAGCGCCATGCACAGCATCGTCGTCGTATCGTGACCGGCCATGATCGCCACGCTCATCATCGCCACACTTCCCAACCCTGACAGGAGCAACACGGCGCGTCGGAGGCCGGCAACCACCTCTGGTCCACGAGCCGGTTCCCGGCTGATCTCCCTGATCGCGAAGGTTGCCAATCCGAAATCGGCCACAATCCCGAATGGATAGACAAACGCCAGCACATAGGCGTACCGGCCCAACTCCTGCGCGCCCAGGTTTCGCACCACGGCAATGGAGACGGCAAAATTGACGAGTTTGATCAGCGCTTGGGCGGAAACCAGGGCGGTAAGGTTGAATAGAAGCGTTCCTTTGCGCACCCTACTTTGCCCCTACCGATGCGTTCGGTACCAGTCGATCGTCCGGCGGAGCCCTTCATCAAGCTGTGTCGTCGCGCGCCAGCCGAATTCCTGATATGCCCGGCTGGTGTCCAGGCACCGGCGCGGTTGTCCGCCGGGTTTGCCCGTGTCCCAAATGGTCCGCCCCTGGAATCCGGTCAGGCGAGTAATTTTCTCCACCAGTTCCTTGATCGAAACTTCGACACCGGAGCCGATGTTCACCGGGGCCGGCTTGCTATAGTGCTCGGTCGCCGACACGATCGCCTCCGCGCAGTCCTCGACGTACAGGAACTCCCTTGTCGGAATGCCGTCCCCCCATATCGTGATTTCGTCGCGCCCTGTTTCGACGGCATCGAGGCATCTCTTGATGAGCGCGGGAATCACGTATGAGGCCGCCTGCTCCCGATTGATCCAGGGACCGTACAGATTGACGGGAAGAAGATAGATCGCGTTGAACCGATACTGTTGGCGGTAGGCCTGCGCCTGCACGAGAAGCATTTTCTTGGCCAGGGCATAGGGCGCATTGATTTCTTCGGGATAGCCGTCCCAGAAGGCATCTTCATGAAACGGCACGGACGTGAGTTTGGGATAGGCGCAGACGTTGCCGATCGCCACGAACTTCTCGACGCCTGAGAGGTGGGCCTGGTGCATGACTTGAACACCCATCAGCAGGTTGTCGTAAAAGAACTCCGCCGGCCTGTCCTGATTGGCTCCGATGCCCCCCGACCTCCCGGCCATGTGAATGACGATGTCCGGACGGGCGTCCTTGTACATGCGGAGGACCGCCTCATTCTCGCGAAGATCGTATTGCCGGCTGTGCGGGATAAAGACCTCCCCGCACCATGGCGTCCGGCGGAGCCGCTCGACCACAAAGGAACCCAGAAACCCGTCACCGCCGGTGACGACGACACGTTTACCGGACATAGGCCTCGTCCTTCATCCGACAACACCCGACATCATGACTTGCGTGAGAGTACGCCGATGAAGACATGAAAGAAATAGTACACCGTCCCGACCGGTTCCAGACAGGCACGGCGCATTCCATCGAGTAACTCCGCCCGCGAGAAGACCGGCCCCAGCCATACCCCCACCGCCGTCTTGCTGATCAGCGGTTGAAAACCTAACGGTCCGCGACGGGACGGGACGCCCACGAATACATGGCCGTTACGCGCGACCACTCGCGCCATCTCCGCAAGAGCCGGACCGGGATTCTCCAAGTGTTCCACCGTGCTGCTGTTCCAGACCAGATCGAACACCCCCTCCTTGAACGGCAGTTGATACACGTCGCCCGCGACGACCGGCAATGCCGGATCGCGCCTCCTCGCTTCTTTCAAGGCGTCAATGTCGGCATCCAGCGCCACGCCGAATACATCAGGAGCGCTCGCCAGCAGCGACGAGGCACCGGCCGTTCCGGAACCCGCTTCCAAGACCTTGCCGCCGTGCCGGGAAAGTGCGTTTCTCTTCAGGTAGTCGACGAGCCTGCGGTTGACCCCTCTCCGCAGGGCCTCGTAGACCCTGTCCGCCCATGTCCCGCTCCCGCCCACCCAACGCCATGATTTCATGCCCGTGATCGAGAAGGCTGTTTTCGGACGATGGCCAGGAGTGACGAACCGAATGGGGGCCCCGTCTTGAGGACAAGCCGCCGTTCGAGGGCCATAAACCATGAGAGCACGGCATTGACCGGTCGCGGCAACGCCCGCAGGTCAGACCGGGGATACGCATTGGAGCCGCGCCTGAAAACGCGCTGCAGAAGGCGATGGATCGCGATGAACGGCAGCATGCCGGCGAACAGATACGTGACGCTGACAAGCTCGACCGGGGCGCGCCCGAGAAAGGCCGCAAGCCCGGTCTTGGTGTAGCGCCGGCATGCACCGACTGCCTGGTGATGAGTCGCATTGTACAGCCAGTCGTAGGCCGGCACGACGAACAGAAGAAATCCTCCGGGCCGGACGACCCGGCAGAGATCGGTATACGCCTGATCTTCGTGAACCCCTTCACACTCGAGGACGTCCACACAAATCACCCCGTCGAAGCTCTCGGCGCGGAACGGAACCGCATTTATCGACGCCCGGCAGGTATGTCGGCAGCCGCGCTGGGGCCAGAACCGTGCGGCGTGCGCAGACACGTCAAAGCCATAGCTGTCGGGGGCCAGCGTGTCCTGTATCTCCAGAAGGTTGCCTCCCGTGCCGCAACCGGCATCCAGGATGCGGGAAGACGGGCACAGGCCCAACCCCTTCATTGCCGAGAGCAGCGTGGAACGGAGCCCTCGGTACCACCAATAGGACATCTCAAGCTCGAACAGCGTCTGGTACTCAGCAGGCTGCATACATGCGCCCTAGTCCAGGTGCCGGAAACGAGCTCGCAGGATGCGGACGGCATACTTTGTACCCAGGACACCGAATTGCCAGATATTCCGAAATGACTTGGACACCCCTTTCGTCCGATCGGTGAACGTGTACGGAACCTCCTGCACGCTGAGTCCTTTGCGACAGCACATGTAAATGAATTCGATAAAATACTCCCCATGCCCGGTCGGGATCGGAAGCACCTTGTCAAACACCGCACGTCGTACCACGACAAAACCACTGTCGTAATCTTTGATGTTGTACCCCAGGACGAAGGAGGCAAATCCGTTGATCAGCCTGCTCGCGCAGACACGGATGGGGTGGCGCGCATCCAGCCCGCCGGGCGCATACCTGGAACCAATCACCACATCGGAGTCCTTCAGCAGGGCGATCATCCGGGGAAGCAGCTCAGGCGGCATGCACATGTCAGCATCCATCCACGCCACGATGTCTCCACGGGACTCGATGATGCCCCGAAGGAAGGCGGACGCAAGCCCGCGTGTGCCGACCCGCCGAACAAGCTTCACGCGGGCATCCTGCAGATCGGCCACCACCCGCCACGTCTGATCAGGCGAATCATCATCCACCATGATGATTTCGAGCGGGTCGGGCACATGGCGAAAGACGTTCTCGACGGTATTAAGAATATTTTCCCGCTCGTTGAAGGTGGCAAGAATCACGGATACCAGCCCTGGCCGGCCTGGAACGAGAAGCTCTTCGCCTGTCACCACCATCCGTGTACCCCTGTCGGCTGTCGTCGCGTGGTCATTCATGCCCGGCACGCCAGCAATTTTTCAACGACCTCATGAATTTGGGCGTCCGTCAGGTTCAATCCAGATGGCAGGTACAGTCCGCGAGCCGCCAGATCATCGGACACGGGAAAGCGTCCAGCCGTGACCGGATAGCGGGGATCTTTTCCCTCCTGAAAGACAGGCTGCCGATGCATCGGACAGAAGAACGGACGCGTTTCCACCCCGCCCTCTTTGAGCCGCCGCATGGTGGCATCACGGTCACGTCCGTAGGAATCGGGCAGCAGGATGCCGTACATCCAATAGATGTTTTGCGCCCATGCTGCTTCGTGCGGAAGCGTCAGGCCCCGCTCCGTTGCCAGTAGGGCCGTGTAGCGCTTCGCAATCTCGCGTTTCCGGAGGATCTTTTCTTCAATCCTCTCGCACTGCGCCAGCCCGATGGCGGCCTGAATATTCGTCATCCTATAGTTGAAGCCCACGAACCTGTGCACGAACCGAGGATCTTCGAACGCCTGGTTGCGCAGAAGTCGCATTTTCTCGGCAATCGCACGATTGCTGGTCATGGCCATCCCGCCTTCACCCGTCGTCAACAACTTGTTCCCATAGAAGCTGAAGCAGCCGACGTCGCCGATGCTCCCCGCCTTTCGGCCTTTGTAGGCGGCTCCATGCGCCTCCGCCGCGTCCTCAATGACGAACAACCTGTGGCGCCTGGCGATGTCCAGGATCGGATCCATGTCGCAGGGGTGGCCGTACATGTGCACGGCCATGATCGCTTTCGTGGCAGGCGTGATGCGCTCCTCGATCTTCCGCGAATCGATGCACCAGGTCGTCGGCTCGACGTCAACAAGGACGGGCCGGGCCCCAGACAGAATCACCATGTTCGCAGACGTGATGATCGTGAAACTTGGAATAATCACCTCATCGCCGGGACCGATCCCCAAGGCCGAGACCGCCAGGTGAATGGCAGCCGTACCACTGCTGCATGCCACGCCGTACTGAGCTCCGCAAAAGCCGCTGAATCGTTCCTCGAAGGCAGGAATATACTTCCCCGCCGACGAAATCCAATTGCTCGTCAGGCAGTCCAGAACGTACCGCTCTTCATTCCCGTCCAGTAGCGGTTCACAAACCGGAATCATCCGGCTATCTCCGACGTGCTTCTGCACTGATGACTCCTCCCTCACCTTTTCATCGTCCTTGCTGCACCGAAATCGCGCAGGGCAGGAGCACCCGTCCGCCTTCCGCTTCGCATGCCGCCCGCTTGATCGGACACAGCGGCTGTATCCACCGACTGGGCAGATTGGTCCATTACATAGACCCTGGCCACTAAGGCCGCCACCAGCCAAAACGGTTCCATGATCCGGACGATGATAAAACTGTTGGCGCCAATGGCGTGGACAAGCAGGCCCGCAAGCCCCAGCAGAAACCCCATTGCGACACCCCGTGGAAAGGGATCTTTCGCCTGCCGGTACGCCGCCCATCCCATGCGGAACACGGTTCCGATGAGGATGAAAAACGCCACGAGCCCCACCGCCCCCGTCTCAACCAGAACACGGGGATACATCGCATCCATAAATGGCCCTCCCGTCACCCCCGTCCCCCAAATGGGATAGGACCGCCAATATTGCCCTCCCTGCTGCCACGAGCGGAGCCGATCCGAGGTGGAGGTATCCACTCGGATGGCGCCGAAACGCATCTGCCCCGATTCCACGGGCTGGGTAAACGTAAAGAGTATCCTATTGGTAACCGCTTCGGGCGCCCACCACGGAGTAGCCAGTAGAGCGATTAGGATAATCGGAGCAATAATCGGCTTCCGCCGCAGCAGGCGCACAGAAAGAACCAGTACCACCACTCCCGCCGCCAAAAACGAAGCCCGGGAAAGCGTTGCAAGTAGCCCGACGACCCCAACCACGAGGAGCACATACAGTGGCCACCGCCGCCGCAGTGATCCTGGTGTCAGGATAAGCCCCGTGGTGATCGATAGCATGAAGACGAGATACCCGCCCAACGTATTGGGCTCTCCGGTTTCCCCCTCGAAAGGCGCGGAGGCCCTGGCCCCGCTTGGAACCTGTGAAATCGCAAACAGTGAAACAAGAAAACAGGTCACCAGGCTGGCGATCAGAAGATTCTTCGCTTGCTTCTCTGTCTCCACCGAACTCACCACCATGAAATAGATCAAGACGTACTCGTAGTACTTGAGCACGAAAAAGAAGCCGGTCGTTCCCCTCACGCGTCCTTCCAATAAACCGATCAGCGTTGCGATGAAAGTCATCGCGATGTAGAACATGATCGGACCATTCAGCGGGGTCCGTGCGAACGTCGCGGCTCCTTTGAAAAAGGCCCGTTTGGCCAACCAGACAAAGCCAATCACGACCAGAAGGAAATCGTCAAACCGAAGCGTAATCCCCCTGCTTCCTGTCGCGCCCCCCCCACTCAACCCCCCGGACAAAAACTCGGGGCTCAGCAACATGGAGAAGACGAGAATGTAGAGACTGGCCGGAGTGGAAAGGAAGGCGACAACCAGCAGCAGCAGACCAAAAATAGCCGGAAGGACGACGGTCGGCTCATTGAAGACGATCAACGCGCCAAGGGCTCCAGCCAGAGCCAGGGCAACGATGATGAGCAGCCCCTTATTCGCCTCCATCGCAGGCATTCCTCGGAGGATCTGACTTGGTGACCGTGCCCAGGCGGGCAGGAGAAAACACGCGACCGCCCGGATCAGGAAGAATATTTATAGTACTGGTGCTTCTGATATTCCGGAGAATATTCAGCACTGACGTTGCTGAGCACCACGCCGACGATATGCGCCTGCGCATTCTCCAGGAGAGTTTTCGCCCGCAGCAGCGGCGTCCGCCCGACTTTCCCAACCTGGTAGACCAGGACGACGCCATCCACCTTGGGCCCAATCAGGACGGCATCGGCGACCGGCAGAATGGGCGGGCAGTCGAAAATCACCAGATCAAAGTTGGCTTCAAGCTCGGCGATCAGGTCGACGGTGCGCTGGGAGTTGAAAAACTCGGACGGATTCGGAGGAAGGTGCCCGCAGGTAATGACGTTGAGATTATCCGCGCCGGGTGCGCTCAGAATCTGGTCAAAGCCGAGCTTCCCGAGCATGAGATCGGCAGAGGTCTGGACAAC
>JAVHQA010000123.1:31489-34466 GCA_036170875.1 Nitrospirales bacterium | reverse complement strand
GGAACATGCAGGAATGCCTCCACATCCTCGATGGTGCCGATGGATGTGTCAAAGGACTCCCGGATAAAGGCCAGCACGACGCCCAGCAAGATTCCAATCAGAGAACTGAGAACAAGATTGAGCGCGCCTTTCGGTGGATTTTTAGGATCCGTTGGAGGCACGGCGGGCTCGATGATGGATACTTCTTCGATCCGTTCGGCTCCCTTGATCAAAAACTCCTGGTTCTTCTGCTTGAGATTGGCATACAGATCGCCATTGACCTTCACCTCGCGTTCCAGGCTGGCTAACTCCAGTGCGGCCTTCGGTAGATTGATATACCGTTCCTTGTAGCGCCCAATGGAATCACGAATGGCCTTTTCTCGCTCGCTGAACGTCTGCAGTTTCGCCTCCAGCTCACGAACCATTTCCTGCGTGACGCTTTGTATGCGCGTGTCGATCTCGACGACCTGGGGATGCTTGGGGGTATAGTTGACCAAAAGAGTGGTGCGCTCGGTTGTCAGATCAGACAGCTTCTGGTTCAACTTCGCGATAAGGGCCTGGACATCATCGGAAAAAATACGCACCGACCCAGGCTCCGGCAATGCCTTATTGGCTTTCAATAGCCTGAGCTGCTCGGTGACTTCGCGTCTAATCTGAGCCAGTTTCTCCCTCTCGGCTTCCAGGCTGCTGTAGCGCCCCAGAGCTTCCCGTGCCTCTTCGGTCAGAAAGACATTGCCCTCCCGTTCTTTGAATCGGAGCAGCGCTTCCTCGGATTGTCTGTAGGCCACCTCTATGGTCTTCAGTTGCCCTTCCACAAACAGCTTGGCGTCGTCCACCTGCCGGTTCCGGCTGACGATATTCTCTTCACGGTATGCCTCAGCCACCGCATTGGCGGACCGCGCGGCATAACCGGGATCATCCATGGTCGCGCTGATCCCCAGAATGTTCGTCCCGGTCTCCTGCGAGACCGCGATCCGGCCCTTCAGGTCGTAGACCTCGACCAGGACCTCCTGCGGGACGCGGGCTTCCCTGGGATCGATGTCCTTGCTCACCAATCCAAGCCTCTTCGCCGCCCGCATCATGACCGGGACACTGCGGATGACTTCCGTCTGGGTCGTGATGTTGTTGCCTTCCGAGAACGCCATTACCTCCGTCATCAGACCGGACATCGAGGTCGAGCGATCAAACTTGACGCGGGCCGACGCCTCATAGATCAGATGCGGGCTGGACAACTGACCCGCGAACCAGGTGGCGCCCGCCACCAGCAGGACCGTGAACGTGATAATCCACTTGCGCTTGCGTATGATCAGCCAGTAGTCGCGAAGATTCAGTTCGTATTGGGCCATGCGCGTCCTTGACCTACCGCACGTTGATGGTCGGAGTTTGCACCGGCTGAATATTGTTGTCCGTCAAAAATTTCACGAGCGCCTCGGGGCTCAATGTCTGCGAACCCAGAAGGAGGTTGAGTGTCGGGTTCAGCTTGAGCAAGAACGCATTCCAGTCCCCTATGCGCTGGCGGGGCACAAAGACGATGTCGTTGTCCTTCAGCACGATGTCCTGGCTGCGGTCCCCGTACTGGAACAACCGCTGGATGTCGACGGGAATCACTTCCGGTTTTCTGGCATCTCCCCTGATGACCCGGATATCGTCCAGCACCGCGACGTCGTTGTATCCAATCTGGGCGACGAGCTGCCCGACCGTTGTTTTGCGATCCAGGTCCGCAAACCTCGCGATCCCGCTTAAAATCGCTCCGGCTCCAGCCCCGCTTCCCCCGCCAATGATATACACCCGCTGCTTGTGCGACTGGAGCTTCTTCTGCTTGATCGCGACCTCAACACGAGGATTACGGATGATCGTTGCCACCTGCTCGGTGATGCGGACCTCTGCCTCCGGTACCGTCAGGCTTTTCACTTCCACATCCAAAACCCCAATATAGACCCGCCCATTATCCCGGACTGTGACCGTTGACCGTTCCTCTCCGGCTCCCCGTCTGATCACGACCTCGATGCTGTCGCCAGGCTCGATTTTGGGGGGACCCTGTTCGGATTCCTCAACGTACAGATCTTCAGGTTTGACCGGACGGGAGAACGGCGACTGCGTTCCGGGCGTGAACGGAACCGGGGAGCATCCGAAGGAGGGGCCCAGCAAGACGACCAGGGTACAAACCAATCCGACCGCTCTGGTCAAAGAGGCAAGACTTAGGTGATCCGTCATTCTTGCTGGTCGTCCTGAACGACCTCTGTGATATGGACCAACGACGTCTTGCTGAGGTCTTGCAGACGTGGCTCCCGCAGCGCGACACGGTCGGGATCCATATCGACCTTGACGATGGGCCGGAGCGGATACTGCGGATTCAACTCCAGAACCTCTCCGATCTCCCCTGTGTTGAGTTGTACCCTGGTCCCCAGGGGGAACACGGAAAATTGCTGAATCAGGCACTTCAAAAGGCGTATTGAAAACGACGCTTTCTCCTTGACCACCAGTTCGCGCACCGCATCATGCGGCAGAAACCGTTTGCGGTGAGGGCGGCTATGGAGAAGCGCCTCGAACGTGTCGGCCAGTCCGATGATCTGGGCATACTCATGGATCTCCGCGCCCTTGAGTCCGCGCGGATAGCCCTGCCCCCCCACTCGCTCATGTTCCTGCACCACGATGTCCGCAACCCAGGCAGCGTCCTCCCCCAGATGGCGAATCGCCTGGGCGCCCTGCTCAGGATGTTGCTTGATGAGATTGCGCTCATCCGGGCTCAGCGGACCCTGCTTGTTCAAAATGTTGTCGGGGATCAGGCCCATGCCCAAATCGTGCAGGATGGCCGCAAGCCCCAGCCGCAGCAGATCGTCATGGGTGTACTTTAAGCCCATCCCGATCTTGATCGACATGATGGCCGTGTTGAGCAGGTTGGAAATCACCAAGCCGCCCCGCTCCACTGAAATGGCCTTGACGAGGAGTCGGTCGTTTTTGGAGAGGGAGTCGACAAAACCATGCACCACTTGCGTGA
>JAVHQA010000123.1:0-31389 GCA_036170875.1 Nitrospirales bacterium | reverse complement strand
GATCAAGGTCAGCAGAAACCGGTCGTTAAGCTGAAAATTCAAGAGCAGCCGCAGTTCCTCAAATATTGCCAGATCCGTGATCGCCTGTGCTTCATCGACGACCAGGACAGTATCTTTTCCCTTCTTGAGGTTCTCCAATAGCCGCTCGTTGAGTGCATGGACCATGTCCAGCTTGGTCCCGTTCTGGCTGACCCCCAGCTGGTAGAGAATTTCTTTAATAAAGTCTGCGACTTCAAAGCTTGGATTGGCGATGAGGGCCAAATCATAGCGATCGTGGGCGAGGTGCTGGATAAGGGTGCGGCTCAGCAGGGTCTTTCCGCATCCGATTTCCCCTGTCAGCATGATCGCCCCTTTCCGCGCCTCCACGCCATACACAAGCCTCTGCAATCCTTCCTCGTGCCTGGCGGAAGGGAAGTAGAAGAGCGGATCAGGAACGTTATCAAAGGGAGCTTTCTTCAACCCCCAGTAATCTTCGTAGTGCAATGTTTGCCTTTATGGAACGATACGCATTTTCTATCGTCTAACATCAAATCGATGTAAAGTCAATAAAAATATAACAATAATGAAGAGTTACGCCACCCTTCCATACACGTAATAATAAAATGCCTCACGCCACAACATTGCAAGTTCCACGCTCGCTGAAGAGTCGCCGCATGTTCTGGACTTCCGCATTACCGGTCCCCTCCCCCAACTTGACTCGTCTCAACCGGCGTCCCGACTCGCAACTCACCTGCAAGCCGGCATCCGTTCCTTTCACCGTGATGGCGCCATGGAGGTCCGTTCTCAGGATCGGAATACCCAGCCCGGCATACGCTTCCAGCATTACCCGGGACGGGTGCCCGTACGCATTCGCCCGGCCGACTGAGACCACCGCTACCCGTGGTTTGACGGCTCCAAGAAAAGGCGGATACACAGATCCCCGCGCCCCATGGTGAGGGACCTTCAAGACAGCAGCCTCCAGATCTTCGCCCCTCTCTGTAAGCCATGCCTCCGCTTCGCGTTCGACGTCCCCGGTGAACAGAAAAGCCGACTTGCCGCACCGGAGATGGAGCACGACTGATTGATTATTCAAGCGTTTCCCATCGTTCCCGTGACCCCCTCCATCCGGAAAGAGGGCCGGATTCAACACACGCGCCCGGCAGTCTCCGACCAACACGTCCTCCTCTGCGCTGGAGACGGACCTGACCCTCACCCCGCGCGCGGCTATCACCTCTTCCAGTCGCTGGAGGAACGCCACGTCACGGCTCACGCCGTTCGTCCAGAATTCCCCGACCTCGAACTTGTCCACCACAAAAGCCAACCCCCCAACATGATCGAGCTGGGGATGGGTGGCCACAACCAGATCGAGCCGCCGGATTCCGCGGTCCCAGAGCAACGGGGCCACCGCCATCCGCCCGACATCATATTTTTCAGACGCCGTTCCTCCATCAATAAGCATGGCGTGCCCGTCGGCTGTTTCAACCAGGGCGGCATCGCCCTGTCCCACGTCCAAAAATGTCAGGCGCACGCTCCCAGGCTCCGGCAGATCTCGCGGGGCCCAGGCCCAGAAAACCAGCATTCCCATCACCAACGCCCCCGCAACCCATCCCGCCACGCGCCGCCACCAGAGGAAGCACGCCCCCAGCAAGAGGTAAAATAACAGCATCTGCCAGACGGCGGGCGACGGCACACGGAGTTCCGCTCCAGGCACGGCCGCAAATCCCTGCACCATCCAGACAAGCGCATTCAGCAACGGCTGGACGATCACGTTCCCCGCCAATTCTTCCGACCCGCAGAGAAGCGTCCCCAGGCATGCCAGCAGGCTTGCGGGGAGAACAAGGAATCCGACGAACGGCACAACCAGGATGTTCGACACGCCCCCCACCCAGGCCAGTTGATTGAAATACGCCGCCACAAGCGGCGCACTCGCCACCGTCACCAGGGCGCTCATGAGCAGAGTTTCCGCCATCCCTTCCTTCATCCGCCCCCTGATCCCACGCGCTTTGGAAAATCCGTCTGCCTCAGCCTCCGCTTCGGAATGAGCGCGAACGCGCACGACCAGTACGATCACCAGCACAGAGAGAAAGGACAGTTGGAAGGAGATATCAAAAGGCGCCAGCGGATCCCATCCCACGATCAGCAGCAGGGCCAGCGCGAGACCGGTCCCCATGCAGTGCGTTCGGCCCAGAAGAGTTGCGGCAAGCACGATGAGGATCATTATAAGAGACCGCACGGTGGCCGTTTCTGCGCCTCCCAGCAGGGCATACAGCACCACGGGGAGGATCGTCGAACCGGCGGCAACGCGCGTGGCCGTCGTCCGCGCACTCAACCGAAGCAGCACCCGCGGCGGGAGGGCCAGCACCGCCCGCCTGACCGACCAGAAAATCACAATGCCGATCAATCCGAGATGCGAGCCTGAAATGGACAGAATGTGCATGGTCCCCGAGGCCATGAAGGCGTCCCGGATGTCCTGAGTCAGATACCCGGTCTCCCCCGTCACCAGGGCAAGATACAGTCCGGCAAGCGGGGCCGGCAAACTCCGAAGAGCCGCCTCACGGGTCAATCCCCGCCACTGATCCACGCGAGCCAACAGCGGGGCCATCCCATGCGCCAGCACCCGAAAAGACGACCCGTCCTCGCGCAGCGTCACACTCCCGACCGCTTGGATGCCGGACCGCCGGAGATGGCCGGCATAGTCATAGCCTCCCGGATTCAACAGCCCTCCGGGCGGCCTGAGTCTCGATTCAAACTCGATCAGATCGCCGACAACCAGGGAAGGAGCAGCCCCGCGTATTGACAGTCTGATCCGGCCGGCAATAGGGCGAGTCCCGCCCTCCGCCACCACCAGTTGCTGGACTGCCACCACCGCCGCGGCCCGGTCCGGTCCAAATCGGACCGGTTCTGCAATGACTCCAATCACGTCGGCTTTCCCCGGCCCGACCGATCGCAACAAGGACGACGATTCCGCCTGCGCATGGGCCAGCGCGGCCCCGACCGTGCCCAGAAGAAAAACCCCAAACACCGCGCATCCGGAAGCGGGAGAACAGCGGCCGAAGAGGGAAAGCAGCGCGACCCCGCCAAGGACGAGGATCAGGAGGCAGAGGATGGACACGGGAAAGAAGACAAACGCGGAGCCGGCAAGGGATCCAAGCAACAGACTCACGGCCCACGCCACCACAGGCCGCACGGCCAGACTCAAAATTCACCAACCTCCGTTCGGAGCACGTCGGCCAGATGATGGGCGACCTCCTGAACCGTCCCCTGATCCTGCGCCTCCACCATAATGCGGACCAGCGGCTCAGTCCCTGAATATCGCACCAGTATCCGTCCGGTTCCGTTCAAGGAGGCCTCGTGCGCGCGCAACGCCTTCTGGAAGGGCGCGATGTCGGCGAGATTCTTCCGCTCGCGAACCCGGACGTTCACCAGCACTTGCGGGTAGAGCGTGGTCCGCTCTGCCAACTGGGACAGGGTTTTCCCTGAGCGGCGTACCAGTGCCATCACTTGCAGCGCGGAGATGAGCCCGTCTCCCGTGGTATTGTGGTCGAGGAAGATGATATGGCCCGATTGTTCTCCGCCGAAGTTGTAATCCTCAGCTAACATGCGCTCCAGGATATAGCGGTCGCCCACGGCCGTCCGAACCAGCTTGATGCCCGCACGAGCCATCGACTGCTCCAGACCCAGATTGCTCATCACCGTGGTCACCATGGTTCGGCGCGCCAGACGGTCCCGATCTTTGAGATCCACGGCCAGCGCCCCTAAAATCTGGTCGCCATCCACAATACGGCCGTCCTCGGACACAAAAATAGACCGGTCCGCATCCCCATCATGTGCGATGCCGAGAGCGGCCCCCGATGCCTTGACGGCCTCTTGAAGGACGCGGGGATGAATCGCGCCGCATTCCTGGTTGATATTCGTACCGTCCGGCTTGTCGCACAGAACCGTCACATCCGCCCCGAGTTCACGATAGACATGCGGCGCGACTTTGTAGGCTGCGCCGTGGGCGCAGTCCACGACCACCTTGAGTCCCTCCAGGTCAAACCCCTTCGGCAGCGACTGTTTCACGAACTCGATGTAGCGCCCTTCGGCGTCGTCGATACGAAAAGCCTTCCCGATCTCAGACGCCGTCGGGCGCAGGGAGTTGATGCTTCCCGACACAACCAGGTCTTCAATTTGATCCTCGACATCGTCCGGGAGCTTGAGTCCCTCACGGGAGAAAAATTTAATGCCGTTGTCCTCGTAGGGATTGTGAGAGGCCGAAATCATGACCCCCGCATCGGCTCGGAGGCTCCTGGCCAGAAACGCGATGGCGGGGGTCGGCATGGGGCCGACCAGCAGGACGTCGACGCCCATGGAACAGATCCCCGACGTCAGCGCCGACTCGATGAGATACCCGGAAAGCCGGGTATCCTTTCCGATGACAATGCGATGGCGGCCCGGGCGGGTCTTGAAGACATGGGCGGCCGCCCGCCCCAACTTCAAGGCGGTCTCACTGGTCATGGGCTCGACGTTCGCCACACCCCTGATGCCGTCAGTCCCGAATAACCGGCGCATATCGCGTACCTCCTCGCATCTCCGGTTCGCTCACGGCGCGCTGATCGACACCCGCCCATCGGGAACGGCCGTCGCCTCCCGGATGGCCTGCGCCACGCGCGCCACATCTCTCATCTGCGCAACAGAATGGACCCGTACCACATGCGCGCCCTGCAGCACCCCAATCGCCACCGCCGCGGCTGTTCCCCATTCCCGTTCATGGACCGGGCGCTGCAGCACGGCGCCCATAAAGGACTTCCGCGACGGCCCGATGACGATTGGACGCCCCAGCGCCAGAAAGGCCGCAAGCCCGCCCATCAGCGCAAGGCTCTGCTCACCGGTTTTCCCGAAGCCAATCCCGGGGTCCACCGCAATCCGTTCGCGATCAATGCCTGCGGCGACCGCAGCGTCCACACGCGCCTGCAGAAAATCCACGATCTCCTCGACGGCGGCCGCATTGGCCGGATGATCCTGCATTGTGACCGGAGTCCCCTGCATGTGCATCAGGATCAGGCCGGCCCGGCTGCGAGCCACCACGTCTGCCATCCCTGGATCGCCGCGGAGTGCGCTGATGTCGTTAATGATGGCCGCGCCCGCATCGAGCGCCCTCCGTGCCACTTCCGCCTTGGTCGTATCCACGGAAATGGGAATCCGCACCAGTCCAGCCAGCGCCGACACCACCGGCAGAACACGGGCAAGCTCCTCTTCCAGGGAAACAGGCTGCGCCCCCGGTCGAGAGGATTCTCCGCCGATGTCCAACAGATCGGCGCCGTCGGCTTCAATCGCCTCAGCGCGGGCAACCGCCGCATCAACACCCGGATAGCGCCCCCCATCCGAGAACGAATCCGGGGTGACATTCAGCACACCCATGATGAGGACGCGCTCCTGGATCGGAAGGACGTACTCTCGCGCCGTCCACCGCATGAGCTTCGCTGGGAGCGTCATGGAACATGTCCCCATGCTTATGGGACACCCGAAACGGGCAAAGGTAACAAGGGGCGGCAATTCAGGAGGAACAGGGGCCGGGTATCCCGGGCACGGCTCAGGCGGATGCCCCTTGGGCTTCCTGCGGAAGCGCCCCCTGGATGATCTGGTCGATCTCGGAACCCTCCAGGACTTCCTTTTCCAGCAGAGCTTCCGCAAGCGCCTTCAAGACGGCTATGTTCTCGCGCAGCATGCGCTTGGCGCGTTCGTAATTTTCGGTGACGAGCCGTTTGACTTCGGAGTCGATTTTATGAGCGATGTCCTCGCTGTAATCGCGCCGCGTGGCGATCTCGCGTCCCAAAAAGATTTCTTCGTCCTTCTTCCCGAACGTGAGGGGGCCCAGTTCTTCGCTCATGCCCCATTCGCAGACCATCTTCCTGGCGAGGTCGGTTGCCCGCTCGATATCGTTGCCGGCGCCGGTGGTGATCTGCTGGAACACCAACTCTTCGGCGACCCGCCCGCCCATGAGAATGGCCAGGCTATCGTAAAGGAACTCCTTCGAATAGCTGTGCCGGTCGTCCACCGGCAATTGCATCGTCAGGCCCAGCGCCCGCCCTCGTGGAATGATGGTGACCTTGTGGACGGGATCGGTCCCCGGGATAAGCTTGGCCATCAGCGCATGCCCCGCCTCGTGGTAGGCCGTGGTGCGCTTCTCCAGATCGGTCAGGACCATGCTCCTGCGCTCCACCCCCATCAGCACCTTGTCCTTGGCAAACTCAAAATCCTTCAACTCGACGACGGTCTTGTTCAGTCTCGCCGCCAGCAGCGCCGCTTCATTGACAAGGTTCTCGAGATCGGCCCCGGAGAAACCTGGCGTGCCGCGTGAAATCACGGCGAGATCCACATCCGTGGCGAGCGGAACCTTCTTCGTATGGACCTTGAGAATCTCGGCGCGCCCCCGCACGTCCGGCCGGTTGACCGTGACTTGACGATCGAAGCGGCCGGGTCTGAGCAAGGCCGGGTCCAGCACATCCGGCCGGTTGGTCGCCGCGATCAGAATGACCCCTTCCGTCGTATCGAAACCGTCCATCTCGACAAGGAGCTGGTTCAGCGTCTGCTCCCGCTCATCGTGGCCGCCTCCCAGCCCCGCCCCGCGGAGCCGTCCGACGGCGTCGATCTCATCAATGAAAATGATGCATGGCGCGTGCTTCTTGCCTTGCTCGAACAGATCGCGCACGCGAGAGGCGCCCACGCCGACGAACATCTCCACGAAATCCGAGCCGCTGATGCTGAAAAAGGGGACTCCCGCTTCGCCCGAGATCGCTTTGGCCAGAAGCGTCTTGCCGGTCCCCGGCGGGCCGACGATCAGCACGCCCTTCGGAATGCGCCCTCCGAGCTTCTGGAACTTGTGCGGGTCCTTGAGGAACTCGATAATCTCAACGACTTCTTCCTTGGCCTCATCAATCCCGGCGACATCGGAGAAGGTGATCTTCTTGCGGTCTTCCGTCAGCATGCGCGCACGGCTGCGGCCGAAGGACAGCGCCTTGTTGCCGCCGACCTGCATCTGGCGCATCAAGAAGAACCAGAGGGCCAGGAAGAGGACAAACGGGCCCCATGTGACAAGGAGCGTCACGTACCACGGGCTATCGTCAGGCGGCCTTGCGTTAATCGCGACATGGTTGTCACGGAGCAGCTTCACGAGTTCGGGGTACTCGACCGTGTAGGTTTTGAACGGGCGACCGTCCTTGAACAGGCCGTTGAGGTGGTTGCCGCGGATGGTGACTTCCCGGATATCGCCCTGTTCGACCTTGGTCACAAATTCGCTGAACCGGACCTCTTCGTCCGGGGACTGGCCCTGGAACGTGAAAAGGTTGAACAGCAGGATCATGAACAGGCCGACAACGACCCAGAAGACCAGATTTTTCACGCGGGAATTCATCCCTGACTACCCCCTAAAAATCTCATGAATTCTAGCATACCCCCGCACAGGGACACAATACACCTCGCCTCAGACCGGATCACCTTCCTCATCGACCTTGTCCAATACCGCCAGGTACGGAAGGTTCCGGTAATTTTGACGGTAATCGAGCCCGTACCCCACGACAAACTTGTTGGGAATATTGAAGCCCACGTAGTCGACCTTCACCTCGACCTGGCGGCGGTCGGGCTTGTTCAGCAGCGCGCACACCTTGATCGACTTTGGCTTTCTGGCCCCGAGCGCTTTCCTGAGATGCTGGAGTGTACAGCCGGAATCCACGATGTCCTCCACCAGCAGCACGTCACGTCCGGCGATGTCCTCGGTCAGTTCGGTCAGGACCCTGATCTTTCCCGAAGACCTGGCTTTCCCGGCATAGCTGGAGACAACCAGAAAGTCCACCTTGAGCGGCAGGCCGATGGCCCGCGCCAGATCCGCATAGAAGACATAGGCGCCCTTCAGGATTCCGATCATGATCAAATCCTTCTGCGCGTAATCGGCGGTGATCTGGCGCCCCAGCTCGCGAATGCGGGCCCGCATCGCTTCCTGGGTGACAATGGGCTTGCCGAATAGGCCGTCCACGCTAGTTATCCTCCTCCATTTCAACGGGAGGGGCGATGGAGAGCATCACAGGGTGCGCGGTCGCAGGCCCCGCTGCAAATCGTTCGTCTCCGCGATAGCCGGCCACCCACACAATCCCGGATGGCGCAACCACGAGTGGAATCCCGCCTCGCAACGTCCGGCCCACCTTCCGATCCACAAAAAAATCCTGCAGCTTCTTCCGATGCCCTCCCATGCCAAGCGGGCAAAACCAGTCTCCCTTCCTCCAGTTCCTCACGGATAAAGGCCCCTCACATCGATCACGGTCAACCGCGAACACCGCCCGGTCGCCGGGGAGCCCGGCAGACAGGCCCCACCCTTCGACCGCCAGCAACCGCCGGCCTCCCTGACCGATCCTGACTTCTCCGGGAACCGGCAGCGGAATACCGGGCGTTAATTCCGTGAGGGATCGAGCCCCGCCCTTGCTCCCGCCATAGTTCATCACGATGAGCGTACCATGACGCTCCACACGGAGACCGCCCGGGAGATTCAGCCCTGCCCCGTGAGTCCCCCCCAGGACACGTTCGAGGATATCACTCACATGACGAAAGGTCAGTCCCTCCAGGCCTTGCCGCACCACAGCCAACGCCCGCCTGACCAGGCGACGCTGCAAGCCCAGCGGCTCAGCAGCCAGCCGGTCGCCGTCCAACACGACCAGCCCGGAGGAGGCGTCCTTTGCAACGACGCCCCACCGTTCGCGCTCAATCTCGTTCAACACTGCGGCGTCGGCCGCGAGGATATCGGCTCCGCGGGCCAGCGCCTCGACAATGCGTGGATTCAACGACCGCAAGGCCGGAAGAATCTCCTGGCGAATCCGATTCCGACGATACCGCGGCGTGCCATTGGAGGAATCGGAACGGTACGGCATCCCGCGGAACGCAAGATAATCCAGAACCTGCTGCCTGGTCACACCAAGCAGTGGCCTGATGATGCCCCCGGCACGCGTCACAGGAATACCGGTCAGGCCGCTCGTTCCGGCCCCCCGCATCAGCCACAACAGAACGGTTTCTGCCTGATCATCAACGGTATGGCCGGTCGCGACGGCCGCCATCCCCTGCTCCCGTAGCACGCGCCCGAAAAACGCATAGCGCGCGTCCCTCGCCCGACTCTGGAGCGTCCCTCCGGACTTCGGCATGAGACGCACCCGCTCACAGTCCACCGGCACTCCCAGCTTCGATCCCAACTCCCGAACAAAGGCTTCATCTTCTTCCGACTCATCGCCACGGAGCCCATAATTGACGTGGGCAATGCGGAGTTTGATCCCGGGCAACAGAACCCGTTCTCGCATCTCATGCAGGAGCGTGAGGAGACAGACAGAGTCCGCCCCTCCTGAAACGGCGACCAGCACACGGCCGTCAGGCTGAATCAGCCGCTTGCGCCGGACGGCCTCCGTGACCTGTCGGAGGACGGCATGGGGAGATGTGTCGCGGAGAGTATCCATACGCTCACTCACGATAACATGGAACGCGCCGTTGCGCCGGAGAGCCTTCGCAAGATCTCCCGTGCCCGATCGACATCGGCCGCAATCTGCCGCGCCAGCGCACCGGCCGACTCGAAGGCCTGATCCCCACGCAGACGCTCATGAAACACAATCCCCACCTCGCAGCCATAGAGATCAGGATCGCCTTCCAGCAAATACGTTTCAATAATGCGTGCGCCCGTCCCGAATGTCGGGCGCGTGCCGATATACGTCACCGCACCCCATAGTTGCGTTCCCATTCGGAGACACGTCACATACACACCATCCGGTGGCAGCACGCGCCCTTCCGGCGGGAGCACATTCGCCGTGGGAAAACCCAGCTCCCCCCCACGGCGGCTCCCCCGCACGACGGTTCCCTTGAGTTGGTAGGCCCGCCCCAACAGCAGCGCCGCTTCTTCCATTGCCCCTGACTGGAGCAGGTCCCTGATCCGCGTCGAGCTCACCGGCGTTCCGTCCACCACCACCGGCGAGATGGCATGTACCGTGAAGCCCAGCCGTGGCCCCGCTTCCATCAACATCTGGATGGTGCCGTGCCGCTCCTTGCCGAATCGAAAATTCTCGCCCACGTATAATTCACGTGTGCCCAACCCGTCCCGCAAGACCTGCACCATGAACTCTTCCGGTGTCTGCGCCGCGAAGGCATGCGTGAACGGAAGACGGACCACGACATCCACGCCGGCTTCTTCAAGCAGCGCCAGCTTTTCTTCAGGATCGCTGAGAAACTTCAGCTCCACGTTCGGAGCCAGCACGTGCAGCGGATGCGGCTCGAACGTCAGGACGATGGCCGTGCCGCATTGCGCGCGCACGCGCCCGCAGGCCAGATGCAGCACGGCCCGATGCCCCACATGCACCCCGTCGAAATTGCCGATGGTTACGACGGGAAAGGGCAGTCCTGCGCAGTCCTGGAGACAGTGCAGCACCCTCATTCGCGCAAGGCCTGGGCGGCCTCCTTCGCATAATAGGTGAGGATCAGATCAGCCCCGGCGCGCCGGATGGAGACCAGGGTCTCCAACATGGCCCGCCGCTCATCCAGCCACCCCTTCTGGGCCGCCGCCTTGATCATGCTGTACTCCCCGCTCACCTGATAGGCGGCGATCGGACGGTCAACGGCCTTCCGCGCCGCGTGGATCACATCAAGATACGGCAGCGCCGGCTTGACCATGATAATGTCGGCGCCCTCCTGGATGTCGAGCTCGATCTCGCGAAGCGCCTCCCGAATGTTGGCGGCATCCATTTGATAGGACTGGCGGTCGCCAAATTGTGGGCTCGAATCCGCGGCTTCCCTGAACGGCGCGTAGAAGCAGGATGCGAACTTGGCCGCGTACGCCATGATGGGCACGTCGGAAAAGCCCTCACCATCCAGCGCCCGGCGGATGGCGGCGACCCGCCCATCCATCATGTCCGACGGCGCGACCATATCGGCGCCCGCGCGGGCGTGGCTGAGTGCCATCTTCTGCAGGCATTCCAGGGTCTCATCGTTCAGTATCCGTCCATCCTTCACGATTCCGCAATGGCCGTGCGTCGTGTACTCATCAACACAGACGTCAGTGATGACGACCAGGTCGGGGACCCGCTCCTTCACCGCGCGGATCGCCTGAGGCACGATCCCATCGATCGCCCACGCCTCGCTCCCGATCTCATCCTTTCTAGCGGGAACTCCGAACAGCAGGATGGCCGGCACACCGAGCGCGTGAACCTCCCCGGCGTCCTTGATCAGATGGTCCACCGACAGCCGGAACTGGCCCGGCATCGACCCGATCGGCTGGCGCTCATCGCGCCCCTCCACCACAAAGAACGGCGCGATCAGATTGTCCGCCGACAGCCGGGTCTCACGGACCATTCGGCGGAGCCCCTCGGTCGCCCGAAGGCGGCGCAGGCGGTCTTGTGGAAAGGGCATTAGGGTTCCCTACTTCCGAGGCAGGTTGGTCAGGAAAACCACCAAATCCCTGACCGAGATCATGCCGACAAGCTTCCCACTGCGGGACACCCCCAGATGACGCACGTGAGACTTGGCCATCAGGTCGTTGGCGTCCAGGAGGGTTTGGTTTTCGTCGATCATCAGCACCGGCGCCGACATCACCTGCTCGACGCTGGCCTTGCTCGGATCGAGGCCGCCGGCCACGCACCGCCGGACGACATCCGTATCGGTGAAGATCCCGATGATCTCGCCCCTCTTCGTGACGAACAGGCTTCCAATGTTGAAATCCCGCAACTGTTCCGCTGCAGCCTTAATTGTCGCGTCCCGATCCACCGTACGGACCTTCTCCACCGGGATCATTACCGATTTAACCGGCACCATACTGTTTCCTCCTCTTGTCTGTTCGGTTGACGCGAGCGATTACGCGTCGCACGATGAATGCGCACAATGCTCGACAATGGCCTCCGCCAGCGCCGGAATGGTATTCTCTCTCGTTCGAATGACAACCTGCAACCCATAGGCTTCCGCCGTCTCCGCCGTGATGGGTCCGATGCAGGCCACCGCCGCGTTTGCCGTCAGAGCGCGCGCTTCATTCTGGTCGGCGAACAGCTCGACGTAATTGCGCACGGAGGAGGAACTCGTGAACGTCACCACACCGACTTCTCCCCGGCGAAGCCGCTCCTTGATGGGCGCCGCGTCCGCGTCCGGCCGGATGGTGCGATAGGCCACTGCCACCGTCACATCCGCCCCTCGGGCCTTGAGTTCGTCCGGCAGCAGATCGCGGGCAACTTCGGCCCGCGGGATCAGTATGCGGGCGCCCTGGAGCCGCTCCTTCTTGAACGCCTCGATGAGTCCTTCCGCCTGGTACTCGGCCGGCACCACGTCAGCCGTGAATCCGGCTGCGGCCAGAGCCTCGGCCGTCCGGGGGCCGATCGCACAGATACGCGCGCGCCCCAGCGCCCGGACATCATGCCCCAGCGTTCGCAGGCGCTCGAAAAAAAACCGCACGCCGTTCACGCTGGTGAAAATCAGCCAGTCGTAGACGGCGAGATCGGCAATGGCCCGATCGAGCCCGCTCCAATCCGCGGGCGGCACAACCGCAATCGTCGGAAAGGCGATCACGTGGGCGCCACGCGCGGTCAGGAGATCGGCGAACTCGGCCGCCTGCTCGCGGGGCCGCGTGATGAGGACCGTCGTGCCGAACAGCGGCCGGGATTCGAACCAGTTGAGCTTCTCGCGCAGCCGCACCACCTCGCCCACGACGATGACGGTGGGTGGCTCCAGCTTCGCCGCCGCCGCCTTCTTCACGATATCGGCCAGCGTGCCGACAATGGTCTTCTGCTCGGCCCGCGTCCCCCACCGGATCAGCGCCACCGGCGTACTCGACGGGCGGCCGGAAGCTGTGAGATGCGTCACAATGGAGGGCAGATTCTTCATGCCCATCAGAAACACGACGGTCCCGCTGGTCGAAGCCAGCCGGTCCCATTCAACCGTCGGCGACGGTTTCAGCGGATCCTCATGGCCGGTGACCAACGCCACGCTGGAGGCCAGCGTCCGATGGGTGACCGGGATGCCGGCATAGGCCGCAACCGCGATGGCCGCCGTAACGCCAGGGACGACCTCAAAAGGAATCCCGGCCTCGGCCACCGCCTCGGCTTCTTCTCCGCCCCGGCCGAACACAAAGGGATCGCCGCCCTTCAGCCTGACCACGGTCTTGCCGGCGCGCGCCTGTTCGATCATCAGACGGTTGATTTCTTCCTGGGCGCCGTACTCCCCGCGCCCCCGACGTCCCACATAGATACGCTCCGCCTGCGGACGCGCATAGTCCAACAGCGCAGGGTTGGCCAAGTAGTCATAGAGCACCACATCGGCCTGTTCCAGGCATTCCTTCCCGCGCAGGGTCAGCAGTTTCGGGTCTCCCGGCCCCGCACCGACAAGATAGACCGTTCCCGTCTTCATGGCGCCGTCCCGTAAATTTCCCTGAGGATCTCGCCGCCTCCATGCTCAAGCAAAAGCTCGGCCAGCCGGACGCCCAACCGATGCGCCTCGTCGACGGAGCCGTGGATTGAATCACGAATGAGGCGACTCCCATTGACTCCGGCCACCAACGCACTCATCGACAGCCTATCATGTTCAATTGTGGCATACGCCGCGATGGGGACTTGGCACCCGCCTTCCAAGCGTTCAAGAAGCGCGCGTTCGGCCGTCACGGCAAGGCGAGTCGGCCGATGGTCCATCCGCCCCATGAGTTCCCGCACGAAGGCGTCGTCCGCACGGCCTTCGAGCGCAAGGGCACCCTGACCAATGGCCGGCAGACAGACATCGGGCGACAGATACTCCGTGACTCGATCGGCCCAGCCGAGCCTGCGCAGGCCCGCGGCGGCCAGGAGAATTCCGTCGTACTCACCCGCCTCAAGCTTGCGGAGCCTGGTGTCCAGATTGCCGCGCAACATGTGGATAGACAGGTCCGGCCTGACATTCAGCAGTTGCGCCTGCCGCCGCAAGCTGCTCGTCCCGATGCGCGCCCCTGCGGCCAGACAATCCAGCATGGCCCCGTCCCGACTGATGAGCACATCCCGCGGATCTTCCCGTTCAGGAATCGACAGAATCTCCAATCCGTCCGGCAACCGCGTGGGGACGTCTTTCATGCTGTGCACGGCCAGATCGATCTCGCCTCGCAGGAGCGCGTCTTCGATTTCCTTGACGAACAATCCCTTGCCGCCAATGGTTGCCAACGGCGTATCGAGAATCTTGTCCCCGGTCGTTTTGATCTGCTTCAGCGAGACCAACAGGCCCGGCTCCAGTTGACGCAACCGCGCATGCACCCACTCCGCCTGCCATAGGGCGAGTGTGCTCCCGCGTGTGCCGATAACCAGTTCGCGGACCGCGTGTTTCATGCGTTCGACATCTCGCTACCGTCCCGGCAGTTTTTCAGGAATATCCCCTTGAACAGCCTGGGTCGTGGAAGAGCCCACAACCCCGCTCCGGTACGTCGACGTGAGCAGGAGAAAGCCGAACATCGCGATGATCAAGATCATCAGGAACAGCAGATCGATCCGGAATCCCTCCCGCGCGCGATAGTCATGCCCGCAGTGCGGGCAGTCGGGCAACTGCTCGCCCGCCCCTCCCCAGTAGGTTTCCCGGCAGCGCGGACAGGTAAAGACGTGAGGGCGTGCCGAAGTGCTCATTCCCGGCGCCCCTGCTCCGAAGAAGACTCGCTGGACATGCGCTGCAGTTCCTTCTCGAGATCGAACAGTCGTTGCGTGGTCTCCGCAAAGAGCGCCCCGTTCGGGGAATCCGCCTCGGCCTTCAGCGCGATGAGCGGGCTGTGCAGCAACTTGTTCGTAATGGCCGTGGCCAGCTCTTCCACCAGCGCGCGCTGCCTGGGTGACAGATCCCCCAGCTTCGCCATGATCCGCTCGATTTCGGCGCGCTGGATTTCATTGGCCCTGTGCCGCAACGCCACGATCGTCGGCACGACCTCCAGCGACTTCATCCACATGACAATGGAAGGGACTTCCGCCCTGACGATGTCTTCGGCGTTGCGCGCCTCCCGGAGACGCTGCTCGATGTTCATGTCCACATGCCCCTGGAGATCGTCGATATTGTACAGATACGCGTTATCGAGAGTCCCCACCGCCGGATCGATATTGCGCGGGTCAGAAATGTCGATCAGGAACATGGGGCGGTTTCGGCGCGAATGCAGCGCCCGCTGGACGTCTTCGGGACCAATCACAAACGAATCCGCGGCGGTCGCGCAGACAACGATGTCGGCGCCCGCCATCTCATGATGAAATTCATCGAAGGGAACCGGGAGGGCATTGAACCGCTTGGCAACATCCAGCGCGCGGTCGTAGTTCCGGTTGGTGATCAGTACGCGGCACACACCCGCGCTGATGAAATGCCGTGCGGCCAGCTTGCCCATCTCCCCTGCGCCGACCAGCAGGACTGTCTTCTCCGCCAGGTTCTGGAAGATCTTTTTTGCCAGCTCAACTGCCGCATAACTGACCGACACGGCGCTCTCGGCAATCCCGGTTTCGGTCCTCACCCGCTTGCCCACCGAGATCGCTTTCTTGACCACCTTGTTCAACACCACGCCGGTGGACTTCCCCGCCAGCGCGGCTTCAAATGCGTCCTTGACCTGGCCCAGAATCTGCGGCTCGCCGATGACCATGGAATCCAGGCTGGCCGCGACACGAAAGAGATGCTTGATGGCGTCGGCTCCGTCCAGCCGGTAGAGGTGAGGCTCAACCTGCCCGGGGCTGACGTCGGCGGCG
This sequence comes from Nitrospirales bacterium, assembly GCA_036170875.1. Classification (GTDB taxonomy): domain Bacteria; phylum Nitrospirota; class Nitrospiria; order Nitrospirales; family NS-4; genus SCTG01. The sequence continues at coordinate 15,706 of JAVHQA010000123.1, read as the reverse complement.
ATCGTCACCATGTACTCGCTCAGGGACTCCAGGCCCAACTCTGTATCCTTGACCACGGCGTACAGCTCAACGCGGTTACAGGTGGAGAGGATGACCCCTTCGTCGATTCCAGGCCACCGCTTTAGCCGCGCCAAGGCTTCGGGTAAACGGGCCTCCGTCACCGCAAGCCGCTCCCGCAGCTCGACCGGAGCCGTTCGATGGTTCAATCCGACCGCGACGATGTTCATAGCCTATGCAAAGGGATACTACCCTTTCACAATCACACCCACCAGAGTAAAGACCACGCCCGCAAACCCGACGACCGTCAGGTAGGCGGCTTTTTTCGCGCGCCAGCCGACCGTGACGCGGCCCAACAGCACGACCAGGTAGAACAGCCATGTTCCCAGTGCGCCGATCTGCTCGGCGTTCCAGTTCAAAAACGATCCCCTCGCAAACTCCGCAAACAACGCGCCGGTGATAATCCCAAGGGTGAGCAGCGGGAACCCTAGGGAAATGGCCCTGCCGTTGAGCTCGTCGAGGAAGTCCAGCGCCGGCAGTTTGCGGTACAGGCTGTCCAGGTGTTTGGATTTGAGCATGTGCTCCTGGATCAGATACATCAATCCCGCAATGAAGGCGACCGCAAACGCGACGGTGCCCAGCAGAGACAACGTAACGTGCATCCAGACGTTTCGGAAGATGGGTTCCAGTGCCCTGATTTCCCGGGGAAGGGCGGCGGCCGAAATCAAGGAGATGAAGGCCAGCGGCAGGATGAAGGAGCCCAGGATATGCACACGGTATCGGAGCTCGACAACCAGAAACACCAGCACCAACGCCCAGGAGAAAAACGACAGCGCTTCGTGCATCGACGTCAGCGGAATATGGCCCGCCTCGATCATGCGCGAGACCAGCGCAAGTGTATGAAAAAAGAACCCGGCCCCGGCCACGGCAAACGACGCGTGCGAGCCTTTCTCCCATCGCCCGGCCAACTGGGTCAAAAACAGAACGGTACCTAAAAAATAAAGGAGGAGGGTAACCTCAAAGAAGAGAACGTTCATGGCTCCACAAGTCCGCTGAATTTCGAGGGAATTTTATTCTGAGAGGATACGATTCCCCTCTGCGGCATTATAGAGATGGGGTCAAGGGGGAGTCAAGCGCACGACATCAGCCTCCCGCGCCGGCAGTTGATCCCCCGCAGATATTTACCGCCTGACCAGTAATACCCGCGGCTCGCGGAGAGGCCAGGAAGAGGGCCAGTTCCGCCACCTCCGACGCGTCCACCATGCGTTGAATCGGCACCCCCTCAATAGCCTGACGGCGGAACTCGTCAACGGTGACGCCCAGCAGGGCAGCGGTCTCGGCGATGCCCTGCTGCGCCATGGCCGTGTCCACCCATGTGGGACAGATCGCGTTCACCGTAATCCCGCGCGCGGCGACTTCGAGCGCCAGCGCCTTCGTGAAGCCGATGATCCCGTGCTTGGCGGCGCAATAGGCCGCGTATCCGGCAACACCAAACCGTCCCAGCACCGACGAAAGATTGATGATCCGGCCGCCCTCCCCGCTCCGCATATGTCGGAGGCTTTGCTTGGCGCACAGATACGCGCCCGTCAGGTTCGTGTTCAGGATCGCATGCCAGCGCGCATCGTCCGGATCGGTCATGGGGGTCTGGCCGGAGACCCCGGCATTGTTCACAAGAATATCGAGGCGCCCGTACCGCTTCACCGCCTCCTCAACCGCGGCACGGACCATGACCGCGTCCGTCACATCCATCCGGACGGCCAGCATGTCATGGCCGGAGGCTCGAGCCGCATCCTCGCCGGCCTTTAAGTGCGCGGGATTTCTGGATCCAATGGCCACGTGCGCGCCTTCTCGAAGAAACGCCAGCGCAATCGCCAGCCCAATCCCTGTTCCCCCGCCGGTGACAAGGGCCACCCGATCCTTCAGCACCATACCGTTGGCCTACCCTTTCACCGGGGTTTGAAGAAAATCACGCAGCGCTTCTACCGTGCTCGGAAAAGCCAGTTCAGGCCAGGGGATGGCCGCCGACGGGTAGCAGCGAGCCTCCAGTGTCTCATCGCCGGCGGCAAGCCGGCCGCCGATCACCTCGGCGCGGTACACGATGATGATCACGGGATACTCGGCATAGGAATAAATCTTCAGCAGTCCGGTCAGACGGACATCCAGGCACGCCTCTTCCCGCGTTTCCCTGATCGCCGCGTCCTCAACGCGCTCGCCTCGATCCACAAGCCCCCCCGGAAAAACCCACTTCCCATAGGCAGGCTCGATGGCCCGCTTGAGCAGCACAATGCCTTCGTCGGTTGAGATAATGGTCCCCACCGCAACCTTGGGGTCGAGATAAAAAATAAAGTCGCAGCCCTGGCATACCAGGCGATCAGGCTCGCCCGCCTTGATCGAACGGGACGCCAGCGCAGCTCCGCATTTCGGACAAAATGAATATTCCATCGTGACCAGCGAGCATCTTAGCACATGGCATGGCACGAAAAAATCCCGTGCGCCGATCGACGCTTTGCTGCTGCACCCCGATTCAGCTAGGATGCGCCCATGGGCCATCCCGAACACGAAGCTGGCACGCTCTACGTTGTCAGCACCCCGATCGGCAACCTTGAGGACATCACCATGCGCGCAGTGCGTGTCCTGAAAGAAGTCGGCATCATCGCCGCCGAAGATACCCGCCACACGAAACAGCTCTGCACACACTTCGGCGTGACCACCCCCCTGACCAGCTACCACGACTTTAACAAGGAGGGCAAGACGGCCGTGCTGCTCGAACGGTTGCGGTCGGGTACTAGCATTGCACTTGTGTCCGACGCGGGCACCCCGGTCATCTCCGATCCCGGCTATTTTTTGATCACTCGGTCAATCGAGGCGGGCATCCGGATCGTGCCCATTCCAGGCCCGTCAGCCATATTGGCGGCGCTGTCGGCCTCAGGCCTTCCGACCGATTCCTTCCGATTCGAGGGGTTCCTGCCGCGCAAGGACGGACCCCGATCGAAACGCATCGAGAGCCTTCGTGAAGACTCCGCCTCCCTGATCCTCTTCGAAAGTCCCCACCGCATCGGCAAGCTCCTGGCGTCCCTTCATTCCATACTGGGCAACCGCCGCGCCGTGCTGGGGCGAGAACTCACGAAGCGATTTGAAGAATTTCACCGCGGGACGCTGGGCGAACTGCTGGAGCAGGTCCAAACCCACCCGCCGAAGGGCGAGATCACGGTTGTGGTGGAAGGGGCTCCGAAACGAAAACGGTCGAATCGAGAGGACTACCCTCTCAAAGAGCAAGACTGCCAGGACGAAATCGACGCCTAAAAAAATCGGGCGGCAGCCTTTCGACTACCGCCCGACAAAGAATCCACTGAACACCCGATGTGTACGCGCGTCGCCACACCGAGTTAGTTCGATTCGCTCTTACTTGCCGTAGGACGCGGCTTGGCCCTCATAGCACTGGAAGCACTGTCCACCGACGCCGCCAAAAGAGGAGGCATTATTGGTATTGATCCCACGATCCGTATCCGGCTGAAAGCCGGCCTGAGGCGTCAACGCCGATGGATTGGTGGCCGCGCGAATCACGCTGACATCAAGCCCATAGAGCTCGCCCTCAGGGATGTCGGCCGCGAAAGCCCCGCTGCTGCCGAGTCTCTTTATGTTCCGGTAGGCCTGAACTTCAACGTCGTTGCCGACCCCGATCGCTTTGAAAGACTCGACGTTGGCTCGTTCATTCAGCCGAATCGTCACGAGGGCGCCTCCACCGGTTTCAACGTAGATCTTGCCGCCAGGCATATCCTTGCCCCACAGACGACCGTAGATCGTCTCGGGCTTCGCGGCCAGACCGCGTATAAAGTTGTCATCCACACCGCCGGCTGCGCCGGTGCCCCTGAAACCATCCTGAAGCACCGCCCGCTCTTGGGCCATTGCCGTTCCCGCGACCACGAAAGAGAAAAGGGCAACCGCACCGATTGCTAAAAACCTGTTCATAATGATGTGCCTCCCCTTAGGAGATTTATATTATGATGACCGACAGCGCCTGTACGCCGCCACTTTTTCCCGAGGCATTACCCTTAGCTCAGGTGAAAGATGGCGGCACTATAGCGCAGGCATCAGGTCGTGTCAAGAGGGAATGATCGTGAAAAAAGGCGGCTATTTTAGGCATTGGTAGGCCGGTGGAATTCCCGGTGGAATTCAAGGGGTTTGACCGAAATGGCCGGTCGAGATGGCGGCTCACTTGAGGTATTGAATATCCGGCACTTTTGATCGAAGTGCCGGATCGAGCAAGCTCGGTTTGGTGCCCGGGGGGAGGGTCGAACTCCCATGGTGTCGCCACCGGCGGATTTTGAGCCCGCTGCGTCTGCCATTTCGCCACCCGGGCATGCGCCACGTGTCTCGCCGTTTCTAACATGATGCCATCCAAGCGTCAAGACACGCCGGACAACCGGTTCCATTTAACAGGAAGGCTGTGCTAGAATCCCGTTGCTCGCCAAGCGCTGAAGAGGGAAAGGAGTATTCTCAATATTATGGCACAGGTCCAATGCATCCGTTGCGGCAACCAGGGAGAGGCCATCTCCGAACCATTGTATCTGGGTAAGCTTGAACCCCAGGTGAAAGCCGGTATCTGCGCGCCCTGCTGGGCCGAGTGGGCAAAGATGCGAGTGATGGTCATCAACGAATATCGCGTGAACCTCGGAGAGGAAAGCGGGCGCACCCTTGTTAAAGAGCAGATGTTCAGCTTTTTGAAATTACCGAAACCGGAGCAGCCCACACCGTAAGAAATCCTGGCAGAGGGACGCCACACAGTGCTCTCTGGGAAAATCCGGCAACCCGGCGATGTTCATTTGACAACAACGAGGCGAAAGTGGTAGGTAAAGAAAAGTTTTTAGGTGCTGAATGCTGACCCAGATGCATGTCCGGGGGTTGATGTTTGACCCCTATACCAACGCCTACATCATCATTCTGCGGGATGACAGCAACGCTGAGATGCTTCCCATCTGGGTGGGCAAGCCTGAGGCCAGTGCCATCAGTTTCGCCATGGAAGGGGTTGCGACTCCCAGACCGATGACTCATGATCTCATGAAAACCGTGCTGGATACGGCGGATGCCACCGTTATCAGCGTGGTGGTCACGGATCTCAAAGAAAACACCTATTATGCGAGAGTCCATCTCCTCTATGAAGATTCGGAGTATTCGATCGACGCCAGGCCCAGCGATGCGATTGCGCTTGCCTTACGGGCAAAGGCCCCCATCTTCGTGAATGACGATGTCATCCGCAAACACAGCAACGAAGAGATGGACCGCTGGCTGGAGAATCTCAAGCCCAAGGACTTTGGCAAGTTCGACGCCTGACGGGTCTTCCGTCCCTCTCGGCAACAGCTTTCGCAATCAGCCTCAAAGGCGGCGATGATGGAAAACGGTTTGGTTAAATTAACGGTGCAAGGAGTCATGCCTGACGCGATCCCCAATTCGGACAGCCAGGTCGTGATCCTGCAGGATGAGAACAAGGCCAACACCCTCCCGATCTGGGTGGGGGTTGCAGAGGGAACGGCCATCCGGCTGGCCATGGAAGGGGTCATTCCTCCGCGACCGCTCAGTCACGATTTGATCCGGAATCTGACCGAGCAACTGGGCCTGAAAATTTCGAAGGTCGTCGTGACGGATGTGAAGAACAACACCTACTACGCCTCGATTTATCTAAGCAGTCAGCAGTCCGAGTTGACCGTGGACTCCAGACCGAGCGACGCCATCGCCCTGGCCGTGCGGACCAGCAGTCCGATCTATGTGGCGCAGGACGTGTTAGACCGGCTGGCGCCTGAAAATGTCGATCCGTGGCTGAAAATGTTGGGGGCTAAGGAATTCGGCGGCACAGTCTAGTATGAGGAGCGCAGCATCATGATAAGAACCTATTCCGCCAAGGAAGCGGACATCAAGCGAAAGTGGTACGTCGTCGACGCTGAAGGCAAAACATTGGGCCGCCTGGCCACGCAAGTCGCCATCGTCCTGCGGGGCAAGCACAAGCCGACCTTCACCCCTCACGTGGATACGGGCGACCATGTGATCGTCGTGAACGCCGAGAAAATCCACCTGACCGGCGACAAAGTCAGGCAGAAGACCTATTACCGGCATTCGGGCTACCCGGGAGGCTTGAAATCAGAAACCGTGAAGGACCTGCTGGAACGCAAGCCGTACGTGATCGTCGAGCGGGCCATCAAAGGGATGCTACCCAAAACCAAGCTCGGCAAGCAGATGGGGAGAAAACTGAACGTCTATGCCGGGCCAACACATCCCCACAAGGCCCAGCAACCCGAAGCGCTGGCTGTTTGAATTCTGAATAGGAGATTTTGCGCATATGTCCATGAAAGACGCAACGAGGGCCACCGGAAAGCGCAAATGCGCCATTTGCCGGACCTGGATACAGGCGGGCTCAGGCAAGTTCACCGTGAACGACCGTTCCATTGAATCGTATTTCCCCAGGGCGACTCATCGCTCGACGGTCACGTTTCCGATCGAGCTCGCCAACCTGCAAGGCAAGCTGGACGTCACGGCAACGATCGTAGGCGGCGGCAATACCGGCCAGGCCGGTGCCTTGCGCCATGCCGTGTCCAAGGCGTTGGTGACGATGGATCCCGCGTTGCGGGCCGTCCTGAAAAAGGAAGGCTTGCTGACCAGGGACTCCCGGATAAAGGAACGGAAGAAATTCGGCCAGAAGGGCGCCCGCGCCCGCTTCCAGTTCTCGAAGCGGTAAACGGGGCTGCGACCCTTTTCGAAGGGAAGGCCCCTCGGCCTTCCCTTTTTTATTGGAGCCAGTCGATGACAGCGGTTGCAATAGTCGGTGCGAGCGGCTATGTCGGGGGAGAACTCCTGCGCCTGCTGTTGCGCCACCCCCAAGCCCGGGTCACCGCCGTGACCTCGGAGCACTCTTCCGGAAAACCGGTCCAGGCGCTCTTCCCCAACCTGAGGGGAACGGAGCTGCTCTGCGAATCCCTGAATCCGCAGCAGGTGGCCGCCCGGGCCGAGGTCGTCTTTCTGGCCCTCCCCCACACAAAATCGGCAGGGCCTGCGCAGGCGTTTCTCAAAGCCGGACGGAAAGTCATTGATTTGAGCGCCGACTTCCGTCTCAAAGACGTGCGGGCCTACGAGACCTGGTATCAGACGCCCCACCCGTGCCCCGATCTCCTCCGGACGGCCGTCTACGGCCTTCCTGAGCTGCACCGGGATGCGATCCGACCAGCATCGCTGGTCGCCTCGCCAGGATGCTATCCGACCGCCGCGATCCTGTCGCTGGCGCCGCTGGCGAAACACCAGCTACTGGGCGATCACATCATCATTGATGCGAAATCTGGCATCTCCGGTGCCGGACGGACGCCGGCCCTCGCCTATCATTTTCCCGAGGCCAACGAATCCATGGAAGCCTACAAACTGGGGACGCACCGGCACATCCCGGAGATCGAGCAGGAACTCGGCGCGACGGTGACGTTCACGCCGCATCTCGTCCCTCTGACACGGGGCATTCTCAGCACAGCCTACGTGCGGCTCAAACAGGCCTACACGTCGGAACAACTGACCGAACTGTACAGAGAGTTCTACAAGGGAGAACCCTTTGTCCGGGTGCTGAACCCGGGACAATCTCCCAACCCCAGCCATACTCGCGGGGCGAACCTCTGCGAAGTATCGGCCTTCGCTGATCCTCGCACAGGGACGGCCATCCTGATCGCCGCCCTCGACAACCTGGTCAAAGGGGCAGCAGGCCAGGCCGTGCAGGCCATGAACCTGATGCAGGGCTGGGACGAAACGCTCGGACTGCAGGATTCCGGCCTCTATCCCTGACCAGGCGCTCGAAGCGACGGCGTCACAGAGGCACGAAGATGAAAATCGTCACGGGGGGAATTACAGCGGTGCCAGGTATCCTGGCAGCAGGAGTGGCAGCCGGACTCAAGAAGGGCGCGGCGCTTGACCTCGCACTGATTTTTTCCGAACGGGAAGCGGTGGTGGCAGGAGTCTTCACCACCAATCTGGTCGCGGCTCCTCCGCTCATCCTTGACCGCAGGCGACTACGCCGTGGGAAGGGACGGGCCATCATCGTCAACAGCGGAAATGCCAATGCCTGCACGGGACGCCGAGGATACGCCGATGCGGTGGCTATGGCGGCCCTGACAGCCAGCGCCTTGGGTGTGTCACCGGCGGACGTCTACGTCGGCTCAACCGGAGTAATCGGAAAGCCTCTTTCCATGGAGAAGATTAAGGCGGCCATACCACTGCTCGTGACCCGCCTCCATCGCCGCGGAGGAGAGGACGCCGCGCGCGCCATCATGACGACCGATACCACCGTGAAAACTGCGGCTGCCTCCGACACGGTTGGAGGGCGCACGGTCACGGTGGGTGGGATCGCCAAAGGATCCGGCATGATTCATCCGAACATGGCCACCATGCTCGCCTACCTGGCCACTGACGCGCAGGTGCCGCAAGCGATTTTACAGCGGGGACTCCGGCAGGCCACGGCACAGTCCTTCAATCGCATTCCGGTGGACGGCGACACCAGCACAAACGACATGATGCTGTGCATGGCCAACGGGATGGCGGGGAACCGGCCGTGGAAACCCGGCAGCATCGACGCACGCCGCTTCCAGGCTCTCCTTGACCATGTCTGCCTCGACCTGGCCAAAAAGATCGTATGGGACGGCGAAGGAGCGACCAAATTTGTGGAGTTGTGCGTGAAGGGAGCCAGAACCAAAGCCGATGCCCTTCATGCGGCCGTCACCATCGCCACGTCAAGCCTGGTAAAGACCGCCTGGTTCGGCGAAGACGCCAACTGGGGACGCATCATGGCGGCTCTGGGGCGATCCGGAGCCCGGGTTGTTGAAGACCGCATCGCCATCATGGTCGGCCCTATTCAGATCGTCCGCCGCGGGATGGGGCTCGGCCCCGATGTGGAGAAACGCGCGAATACCGTCATGAAGTCCCGCGAATTCAGCGTCACGGTCGACCTGGGATCGGGCCACGCCAAAGCCACGGTCTGGACCACAGACCTCACAGTGGATTACATCAAAATCAACGCCTCGTACCGGTCGTGACGGACAATCTTTTGTCTTGAAAAATCAACCAGTAACGTGTTAATTTTTAAAAGTTTAGGCCGGTCGCCATCCGGCTGGACAGTCCGCCGTGAGAACGCGGCGGGGATTATCCACAATCTCTGCACGTCCGCCGAGGCGGGCGAAAGGTCGACGCAGTAAGGACCTGAGAAATCCTCCCGCCCCGTCACCGAGACGGACTCGCGGGTCGCGCCGGCAATAAGGAAAGGGGGTGACGGTTTATGGGAGCGATCACGATCAAGGACCTACTGGAGGCCGGGGTGCACTTCGGCCACCAGACCAATCGATGGAATCCGAAGATGAAGCGCTATATCTTCGGAGAACGCAACGGCATATTCATCATCGACTTGCAACAGACCCTCGCCCGATTCGACTCCGCCTATGACTTCGTACGGCAAACCGTCGCCCAGGGAGAATCCGTTCTGTTTGTCGGCACCAAGCGGCAGAGCAGCGACATCGTTGAAGACGAGGCCAAAAGGTGCCAGATGTTTTATGTCACGTCCCGCTGGCTGGGCGGGATGCTGACGAACTTCAATACCATTCGCAAAAGCATCGACAAACTGCGCAAGATCGAAACCGCGTCAACCGACGGCACCTACGATCGCCTTCCCAAGAAGGAAGTCTCCGGGCTGGAAAAAGAGCGCCTTCGCCTCGAAGGGACCCTGGGCGGCATCAAGGGTATGAACGGCCTCCCCGGCTGCATCTTCGTCGCCGATACGCGGGGCGAACGCATTGCCATCATGGAAGCGCAGCGGTTGGGTATTCCCATCGTCGCCATCGTCGACACCAATTGCGACCCCGAGGGGATCGAGTATCTCATTCCCGGCAATGACGACGCGATCCGCTCCGTCAGACTGGTCACCTCCAAGATCGCCGACGCCGTGAGCGAGGGCCTGCACCTACGCGCCCAGCGCGCCGAGGACGGGAAGCCCGGGGCATTGACGCCGGCCGAGATGCGAACCGTGCAAGCCGCAGGGGCCGGAGTCTAAGCACACACTGCAACCAGCAACAACGGTAAGGAGTCAGAGCAACATGGCAGGAGACAGCACGCTCGTAAAGGAACTCCGGCAGAAAACCGGCGCCGGCATCATGGACTGCAAGCAGGCCCTGGTGGAAAATGGAGACGACATCGGGAAAGCCATCGATTGGCTTCGGCAAAAGGGACTCGCCACGGCCGGCAAGAAAGCCGGGCGCGCCACAAACGAAGGCGTCATCGCCTCCTATATTCACCCCGGCAGCAAGGTGGGCGTTTTGATCGAAGTGAACTGTGAAACCGACTTTGTCGCCCGGAACGACGAATTCCAGTCCCTGGTCCACGACTTGACCCTGCAGATCGCCGCCTCCAAGCCGACCCATGTCTGCCGCGAGGATATTTCCGGGAGCGTCATTGACAAAGAGATGGAGATCTACCGGGGCCAGGCGAAGGAAATGGGAAAGCCCCAGGCCACCTGGGAGAAGATCGCCGCGGGCAAGCTGGAAAAATTCTACCAGGACAGCTGTCTGATGGAGCAGACCTTTGTGAAAGACCCCAACATCAAGATCACCGACCTGCTCACGCAGAAGATCGCAAAGACCGGGGAGAACATCACCGTCCGCCGGTTTACCCGGTACCAGCTCGGCGATGAGGAATGAGCCCCCCGGTCTATAAGCGTATCCTCCTGAAGATAAGCGGAGAAGTTCTCGCCGGCGAGCAGTCCTTCGGCCTCGACGCTCGAATGATCCAGTACATTGCCTCGGAGGTCTCGGAGGTGGCCGCGATGGGGGTTGAAGTCGCCGTCGTGATCGGAGGCGGGAACATCTTCCGCGGCATTGACGCAGCCGACGGCGGCATGGAACGGGCGTCGGCCGACTACATGGGGATGCTGGCCACCATGCTTAACGCGCTCGCCCTCCAGAACGCGCTGGAAAAGCTGGGCACCGTCACCCGCGTCCAGTCCGCCATCGACATGCGCCAACTGGCCGAGGGATACATCCGCCGGCGGGCAATCCGCCACCTGGAGAAGAAGCGCGTGGTCATTTTCGCGGCCGGCACCGGAAACCCCTATTTCTCAACCGACACCGCCGCCGCGCTCCGCGCCATGGAAATCGGGGCCGAGATCATCCTGAAAGGCACCAAAGTCTCTGGTATTTACAATGACGACCCCATGAAAAACCCCAAGGCCGTGAAATTCGACCGTCTCTCCTTCCTGGCCGTCATCGACAAGCGCCTCAAGGTCATGGACTCGACCGCCATTTCCCTGTGCATGGACCATAATCTTCCGATCATCGTGTTCAACGTGAAAGAGAAGGGCAACATCAAGCGGATTGTCCAGGGGGAGCAACTTGGCACGCTGGTCAAGGACGAAGTGGGCCAGGCCTAGATTCCGCGCGCAAGGGCATACCATGCAAGCCGCACTCAAGAAAAAAGCCGCAGAGAAAATGGAAGGCCAGATTGAGCACTTGCGCCACGAGATGGCCGTGATCCGCACGGGACGGGCCTCGCTGGGACTGCTGGACCACGTCAAGGTGGATTATTACGGCACGCCCACGCCCCTCAAGCAGGTCGCGGTCCTCGCGGTGCCCGAGAGTCGGCTCATCACCATCCAGCCGTTCGATCCCCAGATCATCAAAGACATTGAAAAAGCCATCATGGCGTCCGGCCTCGGCCTGACTCCCGCGAACGACGGGAAGCTGATTCGCCTGCCAATCCCGCCACTGACCGAGGAGCGCCGCAGGGACCTGGTGAAGATGGGCAAGAAAATCGCCGAAGAAGTCCGGGTCCACATCCGCAACATCAGACGGGACATTCTTGAGGAAGCTAAAAAGGCCCAAAAGTCCTTGCACATGACCGAGGATGAGGCCAAAAAATCCCATGACGAAATTCAGAAACTGACCGATGCGTATATCCTGAAAACGGACGAGATCGTGGGAAAAAAGGAGGCGGAGATCACCGAAATTTGAATCCCACCGTCGTCGAGATCCACCTTCCCTCTCTCCGCCACAATCTCCAGGAAGTCACGCGACGTGTCGGCACGGCCGCCGTCCTGGCTGTCGTAAAAGCCAACGCCTATGGCCATGGGGCGGTTCCTGTGTCGCTGGCCCTTCTGGCCGCAGGCGCGCATCAGTTGGGCGGCGCCACGGTGGAGGAGGGTCGCGAACTCAGGGACGCCGGCGTGACCGCACCGATCCTGGTGATGGGCGGCCGCTACGACATCCCGGCGATTCAGCGATTCAATCTGACGCCGGTCCTGCCCTCACGGGATGCCGTCGAAACGGCAGCCCGGCTCGTAGCCCCCCGAACCGCTCCCCTCCGCGTCCATCTCAAGATCGATACCGGCATGAGCCGTCTCGGGCTCGCCCCTGATGAAGCCCTGGCTCTCCTCCGCTCAGGCTGGCCGCCCACTCTCCAGCTCGATGGCGTGATGAGTCACCTGGCTTCGACCGATGAGCCGGACGGCAGGGAAACCGAACAACAGCTGGCGCGATTCCGCGCATTCCTTGACGCAATCCGGTCGGCAGGGCTGACGGTGCCCACCGCGCATATCGCCAACAGCGCGGCCATTCTAAAGTACCCCTCCAGCCACCTGGACCTCGTCCGCCCCGGCCTCATGCTCTACGGCTATGCCTCAGGACCGACGCCTTCCGCGGATCTTCGCCCGGTCCTGACATGGAAGAGCCGCGTCATCCAGATCAAGAAGGTGGATAAAGGTCAGCCGGTCAGTTACGGCGGGACCTTTGTCGCCTCACGCCCGTCGACGCTGGCCGTTCTGCCGGTCGGCTATGCAGACGGCTATAGCCGCGCCCTCTCCAACAAGGGACACGCACTGATCGGAGGCCGGCCGGCCCCCGTGGTCGGGCGCGTCTGCATGGACCTGACTGTCGTGGACGTCACAGATCACCCTGCAGTCCGACCCGGAGACGAAGCGGTCCTGCTGGGACAGCAGGGCACGGCTGCCATCACTGCACATGATCTTGCGGCCTGGCAAGACACCATCAGCTACGAAGTCCTCTGCCGGATCGGCCCACGGGTGACGCGCGTCTACCTGGAGAATTGACCTCCGGTCGCAGGAGGACTGACCTCCAACCGAGGGATGTGCGCCCCTCCCCCGCTTGCTGGAACCCTGAAAACTCGGTATAGTGCCGGCTCCTCGGTTGCTTCACTGAAAGGAGCGGCCCCGTGGATATTGCCGTGACCCGTATCGAAGATACCCTCAAAGGCTACGCCGCAGCCGTGCAGGACTTCGCACAGCTCTGCGTGATCGCAGCGGCCGGGGCCTTCCGGCGACCGTGGTACGTCCAGGAAACCATCTATCACATGAACCGGATCGGTGTGGGCTCAATTTTCATCGTTGTCCTGACCGGTATCTTCACGGGCATGGTCCTGACCCTCCAGGGGGCCATCCAACTCGAGCCTTATGGAGCCGTCCCGTACGTCTCCAAGCTCGTGAGCGCGTCGGTGGTCCGCGAGTTGGGCCCCGTGCTCGCCGCCTTGATGATCGCCGGGCGGGTCGGCTCCGGTATCGCCTCCGAGCTGGCGACGATGCAGGTGACCGAACAGATCGACGCGCTCCGGGCCGAAGGCACCGACCCCATCAAGAAACTGATCACCACGCGCCTGATTGCGTCTCTCGTCATGGTGCCCGTGCTGACCGTCATCACGGACGGCATCGCCATGATGGGCGGCTACCTGATCGCCCATTTCTCCCTGAGCATCGACACGTTCTTCTACTGGACATGGGCCTTCGCGGCGCTGGGGCCGATGGATCTCGTGTACGGTCTGCTCAAGCCGCTGGTCTTTGGATTCATCGTCTGCATGGTCGGCTGTTACGCCGGAATCACGACATCGGGAGGCACGGTGGGGGTCGGGCATTCGACGACGCACGCCATGGTCACCTCGTCCATCCTGATCCTGGTGTCGGACTTTTTCATGACGAAGCTCTTCATTTATTGGGGGTGGTGAGCCATGATCCGGTTTTCCAACATCTTCCTCAACTTCGACGGCAGGCAGGTTCTCCAGAACATTTCCATGGACGTGCCGGCCGGCCAGACGCAGGTCATTCTCGGCGGGAGCGGCTGCGGGAAAACCACCACCCTGCGGCTGATCCTGGGGCTGCTGCACCCGGAGTCCGGCTCGATCGTCATCAATGGGCAGGAGATCGTCGGCATGTCCGAGCGGCAGATGACTGCCATTCGCGCCCAGATGGCCATGGTCTTCCAGGGCGCGGCCCTCTTCGATTCGCTCACGGTGCGCGAGAACGTCGGCTACCGCCTCTGGGAGGAAGGCGCTCTGGACAACGAGTCCATTGAGCAACGCGTGGCCGAAAGCCTCCGGTTCGTGGGCCTGGAGGACACTCTGGACAAGATGCCAGCCGAACTGAGCGGCGGGATGAAAAAGCGGGTCGCCATCGCGCGCGCCCTGGCCTGCAAGCCCAAGATCATCCTCTATGACGAACCAACCGCAGGGCTCGATCCGATCAACACCCACCTCGTCAGCGAACTCGTGTGCCGGCTGCACAGGGAAGAGCACGTCACCCAGATTGTCGTGACCCATGATTTGGAATGCGCCTACAGGATCGCCGATCGGCTCATCATGATCCACCGGGGGGAAGCCATTTTTGACGGGTCTGTGGACGCGCTCCAGGCATCCGACGACCCGCGCATCCGCACGTTCCTCAGGCCGGAGGAAGTGCTGGCTGAGCCCGGCTGCTTTCCACACAAGGACGGAGGAATCCGCGTCGTTCCTCCGATGCCTGAAAAGGCGGAGCAGGCACCGGCATGATGCGCCGAACCGACACGACCTGGCCCCAGGTGAAGGTCGGCGTGGTGCTCATTCTCGGCATCGCCGCGATCTTGTACACCATCATGAATCTGAACAGCGGCATGGGAGTGTTTACGGCCGCCTCAACCTTCCATGCCTCCCTGAACGACAGCCAGGGAATCAAGGTCGGCGCACCGGTTCGAATCAGCGGCGTGGATGTGGGCAACGTGAAAGGCGTGAGCATTGATGCCGGCAAAGGCAGCGTCGTGATCGAATTCTCCGTCAACAACGACATGCGCCCCCTCCTCCATGACGACGCCGCCATCATGATCCGCCCAATGGGGCTGCTGGGGGACAAGTACCTGGACCTCCTCGCCGGATCGCCTAAACAGCCGCCTCTCCCAGATGGCACCGTCCTGAGCGGACGCGGCGATACCGCGGACATCACCGGAGTCGCCGGCAGCGCGACGACCACGCTCCAGAACGTGGACCAGACCCTGCGCGAGTTGAAGGGAATCCTCACCGGCATCAACAGCGGCAAAGGCACTGCCGGCAAGCTCGTCACCGATTCGTCGCTCTATGACCACAGCGCCCAGTTAATCCGGAAGGTCGATACCCTCTCCGAACGGACCGGCCAATTGATCGCCAGCATCGAGCGCGGCGACGGCACCGTCGGCAAGCTGATGACGGACCGCGCGCTCTACGACCGGGCGACGGCCGCCGTCGGGGAGATGCAGAAACTGGGGGCATTGCTCAATCACCCGGACGGCAGCCTGGGAAAGCTGGCCCGCGATCCGGCTCTGTACCAGCGATTGGAAGGCGTCACCGCCAAGGGCGAGGCCCTCGTCGGGAAGATCGAGCGCGGCGACGGCACGCTCGGCAAACTGGTCAACCAGGATCA
>JAVHQA010000122.1:8159-14283 GCA_036170875.1 Nitrospirales bacterium | reverse complement strand
GGCTGGTCGGCGCGACGCTCGACCGGAACGGCCTGCGTCCCTGCCGCTACCAGGTGACGACCGACGATCTCGTCGTGCTCGCCTCCGAGGCCGGCGTGCTCCCCTATGACGCCAAGGACATCCGCCAGAAGGGCCGCCTGCAGCCCGGCCGCATGTTCCTCGTGGACACCGTGCAGGGCCGCATCATTGACGACGAGGAGATCAAGGCCGACATCGTGGGGCGGAAACCGTACCGGGCCTGGGTCACCCAGTACCGCATCTCGCTGGACGAGCTGCCCGAGCCCCTGAACGTCCCGCAGCCTGACCACCCCACGATCCGCCAGCGCCAGCAGGCGTTCGGGTACACGGTGGAAGAGCTGAAGATGGTCATCACGCCGATGGTCGTCAACGGCGAGGAGCCGATCTCGTCCATGGGCACCGACACGCCGCTGGCGGTGCTGTCCGAGCGGCCGCAGCTCCTGTTCAAGTACTTCAAGCAACTGTTCGCGCAGGTGACGAACCCGCCGATCGATCCGATCCGCGAGCAGCTCGTCATGTCGCTGGTCACCAACATCGGCCCCAAGCCGAACGTGATGAACGAGACCCCGGAGGCCTGCCGCCGCATCAAGGTGCAGCAGCCCATCCTGACCAACGCGGAGCTGGAGAAGATTCGTGAGATCGCCGACCCACACTTCAAGAGCAAGACCCTGCGGATGCTCTTCCGCACGGCGGAGGGGCCGAAGGGCCTGGGCGCGGCCGTGGACGACCTGTGCCGGCAGGCCTCACAGGCGATCAAGGACGGCTTCAAGTTCCTGATCCTGAGCGACCGGGGCGTGAACGACGAATGGGCTCCGATCCCGAGCCTGCTGGGCATCTCGGCGCTTCACCACCATCTCGTGCGCGAGTGCACCCGCACCGAGGTCGGGCTGATCCTGGAGACCGGCGAGCCCCGCGACGTGCACCACTTCGCCTGCCTCATCGGCTACGGCGCCGGCACGATCAACCCCTACCTCGTGTTTGAGTCGCTCGTGGACATGGAGCGGGACGGCTACCTGCCGGAAGGCCTCGACGCGGTGACCGCCGAGTCCAAGTTCATCAAGGCCATCAACAAGGGCCTGCTGAAGATCTTCTCCAAGATGGGCATCTCCACGGTCCAGTCGTACTGTGGCGCGCAGATCTTCGAGGCCATCGGCCTCAACCACAAGCTCGTGGACCGCTACTTCACCGGCACCGCCTCCCGCATCGAGGGCATCGGCATGCGCGAGATCGGCGAGGAGACGCTGCGCCGGCATGCGATGGCCTATACCCCGGCCCCGATCCGCCAGCTCGACTTCGGCGGCGAGATTCACTACCGCGCCCAAGGCGAGCACCACAACTGGAATCCCGAAACGATCTACCGCCTCCAGCACGCCACGCGGGCCAACAACGCCCGGACCTATAAGGAGTTCGCGGCCCTGGTCAACGACGAGAGCAAGCGCCGGTCGAACATCCGTGGCCTGCTGGAGATCAAGACCCTGCCGACGCCCATTCCGCTGGACGAAGTCGAGCCGGCCACGGAGATCGTCAAGCGGTTCACCACCGGCGCCATGTCCTTCGGCGCGATCAGTAAAGAGGCCCATGAGACCCTGGCCGTCGCCATGAACCGCATCGGCGGCAAGAGCAACACCGGCGAGGGCGGCGAGGACCCCGAGCGGTTCACCCCGCTTCCCAACGGCGACTCCAAGAACAGCGCGATCAAGCAGGTGGCCTCGGCGCGGTTCGGCGTCACCACGGACTATCTGGTCCACGCGAAGGAATTACAGATCAAGATGGCCCAGGGCGCCAAGCCCGGCGAAGGGGGCCAGCTGCCCGGCCACAAGGTGGATGAAACCATCGCGCGGTTGCGGTACGCCACGCCGGGCGTGCAGCTCATCTCCCCGCCGCCGCACCACGACATCTACTCGATCGAGGACCTGGCGCAGCTCATCTATGACTTGAAGAACTCCAACCCGGCGGCCGCCATCTCGGTGAAACTGGTGGCGGAAGTGGGCGTCGGGACCGTCGCCGCCGGCGTGTCCAAGGCCAAGGCCGACAAGGTGCTGATCAGCGGGGACTCCGGCGGGACCGGCGCCTCGCCGCTCTCCTCCATCAAATACGGCGGCATCCCCTGGGAGCTCGGCCTGGCCGAAACACACCAGACGCTCGTGCTGAACGACCTGCGCGGGCGCATCCGGGTGGAGACCGACGGGCAGTTGAAGACCGGCCGCGACGTCGTCATCGCCACGCTGCTGGGCGCCGAGGAATTCGGCTTCTCCACGGCCCCGCTGATCGTCGAAGGCTGCATCATGATGCGCAAGTGCCACCTCAACACCTGCCCGGTGGGCATCGCGACCCACGACCCGGCGCTCCGCGCGAAGTTCACGGGCCAGCCGGAGCACGTCGTCAACTACTTCTTCTTCATCGCCGAGGACGTCCGCGAGTGGATGGCCCAGATGGGCTTCCGGAAGTTCGAGGACATGATCGGCCGCACGGACAAGCTCCGCGCCCAGAAGGCCATCGACCACTGGAAGGCCAAGGGGCTGGATCTGTCGGCGCTCCTGGCCCAGCCGCAGGTCGGCCCGGAGGTCGCCCGGCACTGCGTCACGAAGCAGGACCATGGCCTGGAGCGCGCCATTGATTGGAAGATCATCGAGCTGTGCAAAGCGGCCATCGAGCAGAAGCAGCCGGTCACGCTGGACCTGCCCATCCGGAACGTGAACCGGACCGTCGGGACCATCCTCTCCAGCGAAATCGCCAAAAAGTACCGCCTCGAAGGCCTCCCGCCCGACACGATCCACATCAAATTTACTGGATCGGCGGGCCAGTCGTTCGGCGCCTTCCTGGCCCGGGGCGTGACGCTCGAGCTCGAAGGCGAGTCCAACGATTATCTGGGCAAGGGCCTGTGCGGCGGCCGGATCATCGTCTATCCCCCGAAGAACGCCACCTTCGTCCCCGAAGAGACCATCCTCATCGGCAACACGTCCCTTTACGGCGCGACGCAGGGTGAGGCGTTCTTCTACGGGACGGCGGGCGAGCGGTTCGCCGTGCGCAACAGCGGCGCGCGGGCCGTCATCGAAGGTACCGGCGATCACGGCTGCGAGTACATGACCGGCGGCGTAGTGGTCGTTCTCGGCCGGACCGGGCGGAACTTCGCGGCCGGCATGTCCGGAGGCATCGCTTTCATTCTCAACGAGGACGGCAAGTTCGAGTCGCGCTGCAACATGGGCATGGTGGAGCTGGAGAAAGTCGTCACGCCCGCAGACAAGAAGATCCTGCGCGAGATGATCGAAGCCCATCACACGCACACCGGCAGCCGCAAGGCGAAGGCCGTGCTGGACGCCTGGAAGACCATGCTGCCGAAGTTCGTGAAGATCATGCCGGTGGATTACAAGCGGGTCCTGGCGGAGCGCAAGGCGGCCGCCGCGAAGGAGCATGCGCAGAAGGAAAAAGATTTGGTGAGTCATGGCTGATCCGAAGGGGTTTCTGAAATACGTCCGGGAGGGCCCCAAGCGCCGGCCGGTGGAAATCCGCGTCCGGGACTGGAAGGAGATCTACGAGCCGATGCCGGAGGACAGGCTCAAGGCCCAGGGCGCGCGCTGCATGGATTGCGGCGTCCCGTTCTGCCAGAGCGCCAACGGCTGCCCGGTCGTGAATCTGATCCCTGAGTGGAACGACCTCGTGCACCGGGGACGCTGGAAGGACGCCCTCAAGGCCCTGCACACCACCAACAACTTTCCGGAATTCACGGGGCGCCTCTGCCCGGCCCCCTGCGAGTCGGCCTGTGTGCTGGGCATCAACAGCGATCCGGTCTCGATCCGCGTCGTTGAGTGGAACATCATCGACAAGGGCTTCGACGAGGGCTGGGTCGAGCCCGTGCTCCCGGTCTCCCGGACCGGCAAGACCGTGGCCGTCATCGGCTCCGGGCCGGCCGGCCTGGCCGCCGCCCAGCAGCTGGCACGGGCGGGACACAGCGTCACCGTGATCGAGAAGGCGGACCGCATCGGCGGGCTCCTGCGCTATGGCATCCCCGACTTCAAGATGGAAAAGTGGGTCGTCGACCGGAGGCTGGACCAGATGAAGGCCGAGGGCGTGGAGTTCAAGGCCGGCGTCCACGTCGGCGTGGATATCAGCGGCGACGAATTACGCCGCCGGTACGACGCCGTCTGCCTCGCGATGGGCGCCGAGCAACCGCGCGAGCTGCCCATCCCTGGGCGCGAGCTCAAGGGCATCCACCCGGCGATGGCGTACCTTACACAGCAAAACAAGCGCAACGCCGGGGACGCCATCACCGCGGAGCCGATCACGGCCAAGGGCAAGCGCGTCGTCATCATCGGCGGCGGCGACACCGGCTCGGACTGCCTGGGCACCTCGCACCGGCAGGGCTGCAGCGAGGTTCATCAATTCGAGCTGCTCCCCGAGCCTCCGCCCACGCGAGCCGGCTCCACGCCCTGGCCGCTCTGGCCGATGCAGTTGCGCACGTCGCACGCGCACGAAGAAGGCTGCGACCGCCAGTGGAGCGTCTCAACGACGAAGTTTACCGGCCACAACGGCCAGGTCACCAAGCTGCACGCGCACCGGGTGGCATTTGAGAACGGCACGTTCACGCCCATGCCCGGCACCGACTTCGAGATGGACGCAGACCTGGTCCTGCTGGCGATGGGCTTCACCGGGCCGGTGAAGAACGGCCTGCTGGACGGTCTGGGCGTGAAGTACGATGCGCGCGGCAACGTCGCCGTGGACGAGCACTACATGAGCAGCGTGGAAGGCGTCTTCGCCGGCGGCGACGTGCGACGCGGCCAGTCCCTCATCGTGTGGGCCATCGCCGAGGGCCGCAAGATGGCCGCCGCGGTCGATCAGTATCTGCTCGCCGGCAAATCCGCCAAAGCCGGCGCCTAATCAGCCGTTCTTTCCCACACTCTCTTCGCCCTGGCTGCGCACCCGGTTGCGTCCTTCGCGTTTGGCTCGATACAGGGCTTGGTCGGCGGCGGCAACCAGGACCGCAGGTTCGCTTTTCTCCGGGGGGACCATGGCGGCGACACCGACACTGATGGTCACGCGATTGGACACCTGGGAACTCGCGTGCTGAATGCGCAGGGCCTGGACCGTGGTACGCATCTTCTCCGCCACGATGGCCGCCCCCGTCGCATCGGTCTTGGGCAGCACCACCACGAATTCCTCTCCGCCATAGCGGGCCGGCAAATCTCCGGGGCGGGATACGACCTCACCGATCGCCTTCGCCACCTGCTGGAGGCACGTGTCGCCGGCCTGATGCCCGTAGGTGTCGTTGTAGGGCTTGAAGTAGTCGATGTCGACCATGAGGACCCCGAGCGATGTCTCGTCCCGGCGGGCCCGGTTCCATTCCTGCCGGAACATCTCGTCGAACCGACGGCGGTTGGCCAGCCCCGTCAGCCAGTCCTGTCCGGATTGAGTCTGCAACTCCGCCTCGATCCGCTTGAGCGTATTGATCTGCTCGAGCAGCCCGTCCTTTTTCTGCCGCTCCCGTCGCACCGTCTCCGTCGTCGCGCCGTAAAAGACCGCCATGATGAGCAGCACCGTGATGCCCAGGAGGCGCCCTTCGGACAACGAGCCGGTCACCAGGGAATCCAGGTACAGCACCGCCCCATAGGCCGCGCACAGGATGACCGAGAGGCCGATCATCTGCTTCAGGCTGGGCGCGAACGCGCCGATCAGCATGACCAGAAAATAGGTGAGGTACAGGGAGGACCCGGCGTTGCCCGAGAGATAGATGATGACGGTCGTAATGGCCGTGTCGCCCAGGACCAATCCCACAACCGGCCAGCCGTTCTCCCACAGGCGGGCCGGCAGAAACATCACGCCGGCAATGAACAAGAGCAGCCCCAGGATGATGAACTCCTTCACCTCGGTCGAGACGACCGTTTCCGCGCTGAAAAGGAGCTGATAGCACAGCACGATGGTAACCAGCGTCTGGAGGAGGATGAACTGCAGGCGGTCCCGGGCGTCCGCAAGCGAGGCGGTCAGCCGCGAGTCCGTCGCGGCAGGCTCCATAACCACGGCATTGTCAGGCATCGCCTACTCGTCCCTCTCCATCCACGCCGGCAAGTCGGCAAGCCGATTCTAGCCTCGCCCCGTTTCTAAAGCAAATCGC
>JAVHQA010000122.1:4670-8059 GCA_036170875.1 Nitrospirales bacterium | reverse complement strand
GCGGAGTATTCCTTGACCCCATCAGGCGGCCTTGTTTAGAATGAGGCCGCATCCGCGAAAACACTGTAGAAAAACCCGTACCGCCGGTCAACCGTCCATGCGCTACTCCAACGTCTGCATCGAGTCCATCGGGTACGAGCTGCCCAAGCAGGTGATCACCTCGGCCGAGATCGAGACGCGCCTCGCCCCCCTGTATGATCGCTTGCAGCTCCCCTATGGCCGCCTGGAGCTGATGAGCGGCATCCGCGAGCGGCGGTTCTGGAATGACGGCACGGCCCCGAGCGACGTCGCCTCCCTGGCGGGACACAAGGCGCTCGAGCAGGCCGGGGTATTCGGGCAGGAGATCGACTGCATCATCAATTGCTCCGTCTCGCGCGATTTTCTCGAACCCGCGACGGCGTCCGTCGTCCATGAGCGATTGAAGATCTCGCCCCGCGCCATGCTCTTCGACATCTCCAACGCCTGCCTCGGCATGCTGAACGGCATGGTTATGCTCGGCAACATGATCGAGCTGGGACAGATCAAGCGCGGGATCCTCGTCGCGGGAGAGAACGCCAAGCCGCTAGTCGAAACCACCATCCGGCAGCTCCTCGCCGATTCCACCATGACCCGGAAGAAATTCAAGGACGCCTTCGCGTCCCTCACGATCGGCTCCGGAGCCGCCGCGATCGTCATGGCGCACACGTCCGTCGCGAAGCACGGCCACCTCCTCTCCGGCGGCGCCGCCCGGACCGATTCGGAGCAGAACCACCTCTGCCGCGGCAGCGCCGATACGGGCTTGGACTCCGACAGCCGGGCGGAAATGTCCACGCAGTCGGAGGAACTCCTGCACCGCGGGTGCGAACTCGCCGGTCGGACCTGGGCGGATTTCAGACAGGATCTGGGCTGGCGCGACGCCGACGTGTCCAAAACGTTCTGCCACCAGGTCGGCGTGGCCCACCGCCGCCTCCTGTTCGAGACGTTGAAGCTCAACCCCGCGATTGACTTCCCGACCGTGGAATTTCTGGGCAACATGGGGTCCGTGTCCCTGCCCATCACCATGGCCCTCAGCATCGAAGCCGGCAACGTCCAGCGCGCCGAGAAGCTGGCCTTGCTGGGAATCGGCAGCGGTCTGAACTGCCTCATGCTGGGCGTGACCTGGTAGTGCCGCGTGGATTCCTTCCGGAAGCTGTATCCGTTCGATTCTCACTATCTGACGCTCGACGGCCTCAAGTATCATTATATTGACGAAGGCCCGACGGAGTCGGTCAAAGGGCAACCGGCCGATCCCCTGGTCATGCTCCACGGGAATCCCACCTGGTCCTTTTATTACCGCGCGCTGATCGCCGGGTTCCGCACGACCCATCGCGTCATCGCCCCCGATCACATGGGCTGCGGACTTTCCGACAAGCCCCAGGACTACCCCTATACGCTCGAACAGCACATTACCAACCTGGAGGCCCTGCTCGATTCGCTCAAACTGGAGCGCATCACGCTCTTCCTGCACGACTGGGGCGGGGCCATCGGGATGGGCTGGGCGCTGCGCCATCCGGAGCGGGTCAAACGATTCGTCATCTTCAACACGGCGGCCTTTCCGGCCTCCCGGATTCCCTTCCGGATCAACCTCTGCAAGCTGCCGATCGTCGGCGCGCTGGCGGTCCGCGCCTTCAACGCCTTCGCCGGCCTCGCGCCCTCCCTGGCCTGCGCCAAACAGGAGCGCATGACCCCGGACGTGAAGGCCGGCTACCTCGCGCCCTACGACAGCTACGCGCACCGCATTGCCATCCTGCGCTTCGTGCAGGACATCCCGATGAGTCCGGCGCATCCGACGTATCCGCTGGTGGAGCAGATCGGCAGGGGATTGGCGGCTTTTCAGGATCGCCCACTGCTCATCATCTGGGGCGAGCGGGACTGGTGCTTCACCACGGATTTTCTCGCCGAATGGCAACAGCGGTTCCCCCAGGCTGACGTCCACCGGATTCCCGACGCCGGCCACTACGTGGTCGAGGACGCGCACGAGCAGATCATTCCCTGGGTGCGCGAGTTCTTCGCCAGGCACCCGATCACATGACGGTGATCGCCTCACACACCACTGCCTCGACCGAGCCCGCCCTGCTCAACATCGCGGACCACCTGCCACGGATGGCCGGCAGGCATCCCGACCAGCCTGCAGTGATCCATCCGAAAGCCGGAGCCCAACTCACGTTCCGGCAACTGAACGAGGACTGCGACCGCTATGCCTGGGGCTTAAGCCGACTCGGCATCGGATGCGGCACCCGCACGGTGCTGATGGTGAGGCCCGGGCTGGAGTTCTTCAGCCTGACCTTCGCGCTCTTAAAGCTGGGCGCGGTCCCCGTCCTGATTGATCCGGGCATGGGCCGGGCGAACCTCCTCGGCTGCATCGAAGAGGCGGCGCCCGAAGCCTTCATCGCGATTCCGCTTGCGCAGGCGGCGCGGGTGCTGCGCCCGCACGCCTTCCGGACCGTCAGGACGGCGGTCACGGTCGGGCGTCGCTGGTTCTGGGGCGGGCCGACGCTCGCGCAGGTGCGTGAACCCTCCTGGCGGGAATTCCCCTGCGCGCCGACGCGGGCGGACGACGTCGCCGCGATCCTGTTCACCTCCGGCAGCACGGGCGCGCCCAAAGGCGTGGTGTACGAGCACGGCATGTTCGACGCCCAGGTGCAGGCGCTGCGCGACTGCTACGGCATCAAGGAGGGCGAGGTGGATTTGCCGGCGTTCCCGCTGTTCGCGCTCTTCAGCGTGGCCATGGGCGTCACCGTCGTCGTCCCCGACATGGACCCGGCCCATCCCGCCCGGGTGGACCCGGCTGCGTTCGTCGCCGAAATCCAGCGGCATCGCGTCACCCAGTCCTTCGGGTCACCAGCCATCTGGGACCGGGTCGGACGCTACTGCGTGGAGCGTAATCTGTCGCTGCCGTCGCTCACGCGCGTGCTCATGGCGGGCGCGCCCGTCTCGCCCGCCATCCTGGAACGAGTCCAGCGCATCCTTCCGGGCGCTGCCGACGCGCATACGCCCTATGGCGCCACGGAGGCGCTGCCGGTATCCTCCATCACGGCGCGCGAAGTCCTGAACGAAACGGCCTCGCTCGCCCGCGCCGGCAATGGCACCTGCGTCGGCAAGGCGTTGCCGGGCATCACCCTGCGGATCATCCGCATCTCGGACGAGGCCGTTCCGGCCTGGGACGACCGGATGGTCCTCCCGCGCGGCGAGATCGGCGAGGTTGTGGTGAAAGGGCCCGTCGTCACACGGGCCTATTTCAAGCGCGAGCAGGCGACGGCCCTGGCCAAGATTCCGGACGGCCAGTCCTGGTGGCATCGCATGGGGGATGTCGGCTACCTCGATGAGCGCGACCGCCTCTGGTTTTGCGGGCGCAAGGCGGACCGGGTGCG
>JAVHQA010000122.1:1507-4570 GCA_036170875.1 Nitrospirales bacterium | reverse complement strand
TGTGCGCGGACATTCAGGATGCGGCGGCGGTCGAGCGCGCGTGCCTGGGCATGGAGACGGTCTTCCATGTCGCGGCGCGCGCGGGCTACTGGGGATCGTGGCAGACCTACTACGGGCCCAATGTCGTCGGCACGCAAAACGTCCTCAACGGATGCCGGAAGGCGGGCCTGCGGAAGCTGATCTACACCAGCACACCGAGCGTCGTGTCGGCGCCCGGCAATCTGGAACATGCGGATGAGCGGGTCCCCTATCCCGCTCACTACGACTGCCCCTATCCGGCCACCAAGGCCCAGGCCGAACGTCTGGTTCTCGCCGCGAACGGCCAGGACGGCCTGCTGACGGTCTCGCTCAGACCGCACCTGATTTACGGGCCCGGCGACCCCCACCTGTTCCCCAGGATCATTGACCGGGCCAGGCAGGGACTCCTGGTCCAGGTGGGAGACGGCACCAACAAGGTGGACGTTACCTACGTAGAGAACGCGGCCGACGCGCATCTTCTGGCGGCGGACCGGCTCGACGAGGGCTCGCCGGTCAACGGCCAGGCGTACTTCATCTCACAGGGCGCTCCCGTCCTACTGTGGCCCTGGATCAATCTGATTCTGGAAAGGCTGGGGCTCCCCGCAGTCCGCCGCAAGATTTCCCATGGAGCAGCCCGGACAGTTGGAGCGGCCATGGAAATGGCCTATACTGTATTGCCGCTTCGAGGGGAGCCGAGAATGACCCGGTTCCTGGCCGACCAGTTGGCCACCTCGCATTACTTCGATATTGCAAAGGCGCGGAAAGACCTCGGCTACGCACCGCGCATCGGCACCGAGGAAGGGCTGGAACGAACGATCAAGGCGCTGCAGGCCTGCACAGACCAATAGTCATGCTTGACGTTAATCACGCATAGCGTTATTATCAAAGCTCGTGATCAAGACGTTCAAGTGCGCCGATACGCAGGCTCTTTCAAAGGGCGAGCAGGCCAGGCGGTTCGCGAACATCGCGGCCGTCGCGCGGCGCAAGCTACGGCAGTTGGAGATCGCGGGTCGATTGGACGACCTGCGAGTGCCGCCCGGCAATCGGTTGGAAGCCCTGAAAGGCACTCGTGCGGGGCAGCATAGCATCCGTGTCAACGATCAGTTCCGTGTGTGCTTCCGCTGGACGGACACAGGCGCTGAAGATGTAGAGATCGTGGACTATCACTGACGGAGAATGATGATGCGTAAGCTTGACCCCGTAACGCCCGGCGAACTCTTGCTGGAGGAATTTCTGAAGCCGATGGAGATCAGTCAGTATCGGCTGGCGAAGGAGATCGGCGTGCCGGCCCAGCGCATCAGCGACATCGTAGCGGGCAAACGCACCATTACTGCCGACACCGACTTGCGCCTGTGCCGGTTTTTCGGCCTTTCTAATGGCTACTGGCTGCGCGCCCAAGCAGCTCATGACACGGAAGTTGCGGAACGCGCTTTGGGCGCTAAGCTGGCGAAAATCAAGCCGTGGGAGGGTGTCGCGGATCGTCGAAGTCGCGCCCTAACCCGCGCATGAACAACCACCGCCGCATCGTCATCACGGGGATCGGGCTCACCTCGCCCAATGGGAACACGCTGGCCGAGTACCGGGCGAACCTCCTGAAGGGGGTTTCCGGCGTCGTGCCCTTCGAAACCCGCTACATGGGCAAGGTGCTCGCCGGCGTCTGCAACTACGACCCCCTCAAGCATCAATTAAAGAAGGAGGTCCGGCGCGGCACGCGGGCCGGGTCCATCGCGATCTATTGCGCGCAGGAAGCGATGGCCGACTCGAAGCTGGACTTCCCTTCGCTCGACAAGAGCCGCATCGGGGTCTATCTCGGCATCACCGAGCACGGCAACGTGGAGACCGAGAACGAGATCTTCAACATCAGCCAGTACAACTACGACACCAAATTCTGGTCCCACCATCACAACCCGCGGACGGTCGCCAACGCCCCGGCCGGCGAGGTGACGCTGAACATGGGCATCACCGGCCCCCACTACACAATCGGCGCGGCCTGCGCGGCGGGGAATGCGGGCCTGATCCAGGGGGTCCAGATGCTGCTGCTGGACGAAGTGGACGTGGCGGTGGCGGGCGGGGTGTCGGAGAGCATCCATACGTTCGGCATCTTCGCGAGCTTCGCGAGCCAGGGGGCGCTGGCCAGCCACGCCGACCCGGCCAGGGCGTCCCGCCCCTTCGATCGCGACCGCAATGGGATCGTCTGCTCGGAAGGCGGGTGCGTCTTCATCCTGGAGCGCCTGGACCACGCCCAGGCCCGCGGCGCCCGGATCTACGGAGAGGTCGTCGGCTACCACATGAATTCGGACGCGTCGGACTTCGTCCTCCCCAACTCCCAGCGGCATATCGAGTGCATGCAGGCGGCGCTCAAACGGGCCGGGATCACCCCGCAGGACATCGACATCGTCAGCACCCACGCCACGGCGACCCCCCTCGGAGACATCCAGGAATGCCTGGCGCTGCGGGCCGTCTTCGCCGATTGCCCGAAGACCCATTTCAACAACACGAAGAGCTTCATCGGCCATGCCATGGGGGCGGCCGGAGCCTTGGAATTAGCAGGAAATTTACCGTCCTTCGACGACGGCATCGTTCACCCGACCATCAACGTGGACCACCTGGACCCCCAGTGCGAAGTCCCCAATTTAGTGCTGAATTCCCCACAAAAACTGCCCCGCGTGGACTATATCCTGAACAATTCATCGGGCATGCTTGGAATTAACTCCGTAGTTGTTGTAAAAAGGATATAAATCGTGTATTTTCTAGCGCCAACTGTGTCCAGACCTGACCTCGGGGAAGTCTCAACATGACGAATGATCAGATCAAGCAAGCGATCCTTCAGATCATCAGCGTGATCGCGCCCGATGAGGACCTGAGCCGCCTCAAAAGCGACGTGGCGCTCCGAGAGCAGCTCGAGCTGGACTCCATGGACTTTCTCGACATCGTGATGGAGCTGCGCAAGCGCTACAAGGTCGAAGTCCCTGAAGCCGACTACGGGCACCTGGCCAGCCTCGACAGCTGCGCGACGTACCTCGCGCCCAA
This sequence comes from Nitrospirales bacterium, assembly GCA_036170875.1. Taxonomy (GTDB): domain Bacteria; phylum Nitrospirota; class Nitrospiria; order Nitrospirales; family NS-4; genus SCTG01. The sequence continues at coordinate 1,522 of JAVHQA010000122.1, read as the reverse complement.
GCTCAAAGACAAATA
>JAVHQA010000122.1:0-1407 GCA_036170875.1 Nitrospirales bacterium | reverse complement strand
GTATAATCCCCGGCTGGTATGTCCTCCAGCCACTATGACGTCATCATCATCGGCGCCGGCATGTCGGGCCTGGCGGCGGCCGTCCGTCTCGCCTATTTCGAGAAAAAGGTGTGCGTGCTGGAACGGCACTACGCGGCCGGCGGCTTGAACTCCTTCTATGCGCTGGGCGGCCACCAGTTCGACGTCGGCCTCCACGCCATGACCAACTACGTGCCGCCCGGCACGCGCGGCGCGCCCCTCACCAAAATCTACCGGCAATTGCGGCTCACGCCGAAGGACTTCGGCCTGGTTCCACAAAATCGGTCCGAAGTGCGCTTTCCCGGCAGGACGCTCCGCTTCACCAACGATTTTGCATTCTTCACCCGGGAGGTCATCGAGCAGTTCCCCGCCCAGAAGGACCACTTCCTCCGCCTGGTGCGCCACATCCAGGACTATGATGAGCTCGACCTCGACGCGAAGCCCCTGTCGGGACGGCAGGTTGTCTCGGGCTTCCTCACCGATCCGCTGCTGATCGACATGCTCTTCTGCCCGCTGATGGTTTACGGCAACGCGGAGGAGCACGACATGGAGTTCGGCCAGTTTGTGGTGATGTTCAAAAGCATCTTCTGCGAAGGGCTGGCCCGGCCCCGGGAGGGCGTCCGGCGCATCATCACGGCCCTGCGCCGGAAGGTGCGGGAGGTCGGCGGCACCGTCCGGATGAAGTGCGGCGTGAAGGCCCTGCACGTCGCGGGCGGGCATGTGCAGTCCGTGGAGCTCGACAGCGGGGAGACGCTCACGGCCGATACGATTTTCTCCTCCGCCGGCTACGTCGAAACGATGCGCCTGTGCACCGATTGCGAGCCGGAGCAGCTTGCGCCGCTGGCCGGGCGGATGTCGTTCGTCGAGATCATCCACGTGCTCGACAAGCCGATGCAGGCGCTCGGCCATGACGCCACGATCATCTTCTACAACAGCGGCAAAGAGTTCCATTATGCGGTGCCCGCCGACCTCGTCGATCCGCGAAGCGGCGTCATTTGCTGTCCCGATAACTTTCTCTTCGACAAGCCCCTCGCCACCCCCATGCTCCGCCTGACCTGCATGGCCAATTTCGACGGGTGGGCGGCGCTCGACGAGCCGGCCTACCGGCAGGCAAAAGCGGCGTGGCTTCCGAGAATCCACCAGGAAGTGCTACAATTCGTTCCCGACTTCAGGAAGCATGTCGTGTTCACAGACTTTTTCACCCCCCGGACCATCAAGCACTGGACGGGCCACGTGAACGGAGCGGTGTACGGAGCGCCGGTAAAGCTCAAGACCGGACGGACGCGCATGGACAACTTATTCATCTGCGGCAGCGACCAGGGATTCCTGGGCATCGTGGGCTCCATGCTGAGCGGGATTTCAATGGCCAACCTGCACGTGCTGAAAAAG
>JAVHQA010000121.1:0-2960 GCA_036170875.1 Nitrospirales bacterium | reverse complement strand
TGGCGGAGGGGGTAGGATTCGAACCCACGGAAGACACGAGGCCTTCAACGGCTTTCAAGGCCGCCGCTTTCGTCCACTCAGCCACCCCTCCATACCAAGCTTGCTCGACCGCGAGCCTCAGAAACGCTGAGAGCGAGCGGATAATACCATAAACTCATTTTCTTGGGCCTCCAGAGGGCCCAGCAATTCTCCAAGTCTTTCCTTATAGATTGACCCCATGCTCAAAAGTTGTTATTTTACCTGCAATTCTGGAAACCCCTGTCCATGCCTGACGAGAAAAAGAAGATCGGCCGCTACGAGATCCGCGGCACCCTAGGCAAGGGCGCCATGGGAGCGGTCTATAAAGGCTGGGATACCCGCCTGGAACTGGACGTTGCCATCAAAGTCCTCCTGCCCGGCAACGATGAGACGAACCGGACCGAGGAAATCACAAGATTTCTGCGCGAAGTCAAGATCAGCCGCAACCTCAAGCATCCCAACATTGTCGCGGTGTATGACGTCGGCGACGATCCGGACACCGGCATGCCCTACATCGTCATGGAGTTCATCAAGGGCAAGCCTCTCGACACGCTGATGAAAGAGCGCAAGATGACGATTCAGGAAATCGTCACGTTCATCGCCCAGGTGGCCGATGGCCTGGATTGCGCCGCGCAGGCAGGCATCGTGCATAGAGACATTAAGCCTGCCAACATCATGGTGAACCAGGAAACCCTGACCCCCAAACTCGTCGATTTCGGGGTGGCCAGGATCGAGGGCACCAACGCGACGCAATCCGGGACGGTCCTGGGGACACCCCATTACATGTCGCCGGAACAATGCCGCGGCGAGGTTGTGGACGGGCGGTCGGATCTCTTCTCGCTCGGCGCGATGACCTACGAAATGCTGACGGGGATCAAAGCCTTCCAGGGAGACACCATCGTCAACGTCATGATGGGCATCCTGGACCCGAACACGCCCGTCCCGCCCGGCGATCTGAGGCCGGAAATCCCTTATGAGCTGAGCGAAGTCGTCATGAAAGCCCTGGCCAAGGATCCCGCCGACCGGTTCCAGCGCGGCAAGGAAATGGTGGAGGCGCTGCAGGCTGCCTTGGCGGACGCCCCCTCGGCAACGGTCGCCATCCGGCCAGGCGATCTTGCCGTCATCGACAAAACAATCCTCATGACCGTCAAGACGGCCAAGATGGCAGGGACGACCGCCTCCGCTCGTGCGGCAGCCAAGAAAGCCCGGCCTCCAGCCGCCGGGGTGCCTCTGCAATACGTCGGCATCGGCGTGGCCGCGTTGCTGCTGCTTGGAGGGGGCGCATGGTTCATGTTGAAGCCGCAGCCGTCGCCGGTCACGCAGGCGCCCCCGGATGCCCCCGCCGCGACGCAAGCACAGCCGCCCCCCCCGTCTGCGCCTGTCTCCGTGACGGCCGTTCAGCTTGGGGTCGTGAAAGAGGAACCCAGCGGGAGAGTCGTCCTGCTGAACGACGGCGACCCTTTGCGGGCAACGGATAATTTCGCCGTTACCGTGCAGCCGGATAACCCCTCGTACATCTACGTTTGGCAGACCGATTCATCGGGCGAAATCTTCCGGGTCTTTCCAAACGCCGATTTCAACCCGCAGGGGAATCCCGTCTCGTCGAAAACAGAGGTCTGGTTACCCGTGGCCAAGAACAAACGGCAATGGTTCCACCTCGATCAAAATCCCGGCGAGGAGGAAATTGTCATTGTCGTCTCGGTAGACCAGTTGCAGGAGCTCGAAGACCCGCTGGGACTTCTGTCCCTGTCCGGTGTCGTGGATACCGACACGAAAAGGAAGATCGTCTCCGACCTTCACAGGGCCCAAGCCAAGCTGAGCGTCGGCAAGCCCAGCCAGGGTGCCTCCCGCGCCGCCCAATCATCTTCGGACGCCGCCCCCACTCGTTCCTTGGAAGGAAACTCAAAGGGGTTCTACTACCAGATTCGCCTCAAGCATCTCTAGGATACCCCTCCCACTCTGGACTTATATTTCTCCACGCATGGGAACCCATGCGCGGAACAGCCCTGCGGTGCTTTTCAGGCTTGACGCTGAAAACAGCATCGATTAAATTCAATGGGTTAGGAGAAATTGACAGGGCCGGATGGCTGGGCGTAAGCTGATATGCCGTGGTATGTTACTTGCTGTACCTCTAGGCTAGAAAACATCGTTCACGTGTCAATTTTGCAATCGTTAGGACAAAAAAAGAGAGGGAGGTAGGGGCCATGAGTACACGGGGGTTCAGCGAGAAAATTCTGAAGGGGGTTCTGGTTCTGGGGATCGTGGCGGTGGGATTCGGAACGCCGGCACCTGCAACGGCAGCCGATCCTTCTGACAAGTTTGTGTCAGAGGAAGAGTTCTCGGCGCTCTTTGAGCCGGACCCGGCCGAGACCATCAAGAAGCGCGGCTTGGCCAAGGTCCCACGCCCTGGATTCGACTCCAAGAAGCGGGAGGCCACCACGTACGTGCTCTTTGAAACAGGCTCGATCCTCTTGAAGAGCCCTGACTCCTTCCAGCAATTGGACGCCGCAGGCAGGGCGTTCAAGAAGGCCATGGAGGTCGGAAAGGCCGAGAAGTGGGTTATTGAGATCGCCGGGCACACGGACAATGTGGGATCTCCCGAGACCAACATCAAGCTGTCGAAAGAGCGTGCGGAGAGCGTTCGCCAGTACCTGCTCCAGACCTATGGCCTGCCACAGACTATGGTCAGCGCTCGGGGATACGGCGAGGCGAATCCCATTGCCTCCAACGATTCTCCTGATGGGCGCGAGAAAAACCGCCGGGTCGTGTTCAAGATCACCCAGCGGGCGTCCGCCACACAATAACCTCCACGAAACCTCCATCTGGCGCTGAGCGGCAGGGCCCTTCCCAGGCAAACTGGAAAGGGCCCTGCTCATTTCTCAAGCCCGATCGCCCGAGATTTCCCTTGACACTGATCGGAGCGGCACCTTAATAAGGTGTAG
>JAVHQA010000120.1:0-14331 GCA_036170875.1 Nitrospirales bacterium | reverse complement strand
GTCGGTCGGGAACTTCCCCTGCTCGACTTCTTCGCGGTAGCGGCGGAGGGCCTGGAGGGCGTCGGCTTTGAGGTGCGCGTAGGGTTTGACGAACTTGGGGACGAACTGATCGAAGAGGCCCAGCAGGTCGTAGAGGACCAGCACCTGGCCGTCGCAGTCCGGACCGGCGCCGATGCCGATGGTGGGGATTGAGAGCGCCTGCGTGATCGTCTTCGCCAGCTTGGCCGGCACGGCTTCCAGCACCAGCGCAAAGGCCCCGGCGGCCTCCAGCGCGCGCGCGTCGGCAAGCAGCTCGTCCGCCTGATCCACCGCTTTGCCCTGGACTTTATAGCCGCCGTACTTATGAACCGATTGCGGCGTCATGCCGAGATGGCCCATGACCGGAATGCCAAAGCGCGTCATCGCCTCCACGCGATCCACCACCGCCGCACCACCCTCCAGCTTCACCGCCGCCGCCCCGGCCTGGATAAGCCGCCCGGCGTTCCGGACCGCCTCTTCCACCGAGACTTGATAGGACAAAAACGGCATGTCGCCGATCACCAGCGAGTGCTGGGCCGCCCCGGTCACCAACTTCGTATGGTAGAGCATGTCCTCCATCGTCACGGACAGGGTGTCTTTCTTGCCCTGCACCACGACTCCGAGCGAATCCCCCACGAGCAGCACGTCGAGGCCGGCTTCCTCCGCGATGCGCGTGAAAAGCGCGTCGTAGGCCGTGACCATGACGATCTTGCGGCCTTCGGCCTTCCGCTTCTGGAGGTCTGGAATGGTCATGCCAATTCGGCCTTTTGAATGATTTCGGGGAGGCGGTCCACCGCCTTGATGGTCATGATGTGGACGCCATCGCAGTGCGCGCGCACGGCGTTGATCGTCCGCACCGCGATCTGGACGCCGACATCCAGCGCGCGCTCGTCGCCGGCTGCCTTCAGCTCATCGATGATGTCCTGGGGCACGTCCACACCGGGAATGTTGGCGTTCATGAACTCCGCCATCTTGGCCGACCGCAGAACGAGAATCCCGGCCAGCACTTTCACCGGGAATTTCCGGACGGCCTTCATGAATGATTTGAACTTCTCCACATCATAAAACGCCTGGGTCTGGAAGAACTTCGTGCCGGCGTTGACCTTGGCTTCGAACTTCGCCAGCATCGGGCCCCGCGGGTCCTGCTCCGGGGTGACGGCCGCCCCCATATAGAGATCCGTTGGCCCTTGCAGCTTATGTCCCGCCATGTCCTTCCCCTGGTTCAGCAACTGGATCACCTGCATGATGCCGATGGAATCGAGATCGTAGACCGGTTTCGCGTCCTTGTGATCGCCGACGGTGGGATAGTCGCCGGTCAGGCAGAGCATGTTCCGGATCCCCAGGATGTGGGCGGACATGAGGTCGGACTGGATGGCCAGGCGGTTGCGGTCGCGACAGGTCATCTGCATGACCGGATCGTGCCCCATCTCGTAGAGCAGCCGGCAGATGGACATGGAGCCGGCGCGCAGGATCGCCGCCGTGTTGTCCGTGACGTTGACGCCGTGCACCTTGCCCAGCAACGCCTTGGCGTTGTCTAGAATGGACGAGACGTTCGTGCCTTTCGGTGGATTGTATTCCACCGTGGTCGCAAACTGGCCGGACTCCAGAACCTCTCGTAATCGTCGCATCCCCACCAGTTCAGTGCCCTCCCCGTGCAACAGATCGCTGCGCGGACTCCAGTGTGTTCTGCAGAAGCATCGCGATCGTCATCGGCCCGACACCACCAGGGACCGGGGAAATCCACCCGGCCTTCTTGCTCACAGGCTCGAAGTCCACGTCGCCGACGAACTTGCCGTCTGAAGTGCGGTTCACGCCGACATCCACGACCACCGCGCCGTCACGTACCATGTCCGCCGTCACGAACCTGGCCTTACCGATGGCCACGACTAGGATCTCGGCTTCGCGGCAGACCGCCGGCAGATCCACGGTCCTGGAATGGCAGATGGTCACGGTCGCGTGCCGGTGGAGCAGCATCAGGGCCACCGGCTTGCCCACGATGTTGCTCCGGCCCACCACCATCGCGCGTTTCCCCGCAATCCCGACGCCCGTGGACTCGATCATTTTGATGACACCGCGTGGCGTACAGGCCTCGAAGATCGGATTGCCCTCCACCAGCCGGCCGATGTTGTATGGATGAAACCCGTCCGCGTCCTTCTCCGGCAGGACCGCGTTCAGGATGACCGAGCTGTCGATATGCTTCGGCAGCGGCAACTGCACGAGGATGCCGTGGATCTGGGGATCGCGATTGACCTTGTCGATCAAGGCCAGCAGTTCGGCCTGGCTGGTCGAGGCCGGGAGCTTGTGGTCCGCCACATGAATACCGACCGCCTCGCAGGCCTTGTGCTTATTTTTGACGTAGAGATGCGAGGCCGGGTCGTCCCCCACCAGGATCGCCGCGAGGCCGGGCTTGACCCCTGATTGGGCCAGCAGCGCCGCCGCGTCCTTGGCGATCTGGTCCCGCACCGATTGTGAGAGCGCTTTCCCGTCGATGAGTCGTGCCGCCACGCCGTTCCTCCTGAGTCATGAGAGCTGTTCACGCGTTAGAGGCGTGGCGCAGAATAACAAGGCCCCTTGTTTGGAGTCAAGAAACCGTAGTAGAGTGCGCGCGTGACGTCGCCGTCCAGAATCACGCGGACCATCCTCCTGGCGCTGCTCCTCGCGATCCTCCCGAGCGCGATGGCCCTGGCTCTCCAGGTGACCGGCTTGAAGAATCCCGCCGGTTTCATCGTGGACCCGGCAACGGGACAGTACTTCATCTCGAACGAGAACGGCGGCCCCAACGAGCGTGACAACAACGGGTTCATCACCAGGCTGGACGAAAACGGCAAGATCGTCAAGCTGAAGTTCATCGAAGGCGGGATGGGCGGCGTGACCTTGCATGCCCCCAAGGGGCTGGCCATCCTCGACAAGACCCTGTTCGTCTCCGATATCGACAAGGTCCGGCGCTTCGATCTCACCACCGGCCGCCCGCTCGGCGAGGTCGATCTGTCCGCCTTCAAGGTGGACTTCCTGACCGGGCTGGCTGCGGACGGTGCCGGCCTGCTCTATATTGCGGACACCGGCGCCGATACGATCCTGAAAGTGGACACGCGCCACGGCGCCAAGCCGACGGTCTTCGTGAAAGACGCCGCGCTGGCCGGCCCGCACGGGCTGGCCGTGAACCCCGCGACCGGCGCGCTCGTGGCGGTCAGTTGGAACGAGGGCAAGATTCTGGAAATCGCCAGGGATGGCTCGATCAAGGTCCTTTTCGCCAACTCCTTCTTCAACGCCCGCTTCGGCAATCTGGCGGGTGTGGACTTCGACGCCTTTGGCAACATCTACGTCTCCGACTTCTCCCAGGGGAAGGTGCTCCGGATCGACCCGGATTTTCGCATCCAGACGATCGCCGAGTTCCTGACCACGCCGGCCAATGTCTCGATCGACCGCAAAAATCACCTCATCCTGGTCCCTTATCTCTCCGGCAACGCGGCGGAGATGAATGGACTGGGCCGCGAGCGCAAGAAATAGCGGGGGCGCGATGACGACCACCTGCGCCTACTGCCACGCGAGAAAGGGGAAGCGCCAGTGCCCGGCGCTAGCCGGGGTGATCTGCTCGGCCTGCTGCGGGGAGAACCGCCTCACCAAAATCACCTGCCCGGCTGATTGTCAGTACCTGGAAGCAGGCACGGACTATCAGCGGCAGCGCGTCGGCGAACTCTTCCGCCAGGACCGGCAACGCGCCTATCGGGAGGTCTTCGAGATCAGCGAGGAAAAAGGCGCAGCCCTCTTCAACCTGATCGAGATCGTCTCGTTCAGCTATTTCCACAACAAGCCGTCCGGCCTGGACGGCGAGATCGTCTCGGCGCTGGAGTTCATCCGCCGGCTCCTGAGCCCCCTGCACTTCCCGGCGCCGACCGTGCCGGCGTTCTCCCAATATCTGCACAAGGAGTTCAAGGCGTTTCTGGAAAAGGAAAAGATGGACCAGACGCAGGCCCAGGAGATCGTGGATGTGGCACTCAGGCTCGTCAACGAGTTTTCAGGAACGGGCCTCCGCTCCAACCGGTTCATCACCGGCGTCATCGGCTGCCTGACGATGGATCACCCCGAGGTGGCCCGGCACATCAAGAAGCAGGATACGGACCAGCCGCGCATTGTGCTGGCGGAGGAGAAAGACATCGCCGCGGCGGCCAAAGCGCAGGCACAGGGGGAAAAGAGCCGCCTCGTGATCCCCGGCATGTCCGCGCCCACTCCCGCGCCAGACCCCGCGCCGCACCAGCACGGCCCCGGCTGCAAGCATTCGTAGGGGCGGATGGCATCCGCCCTCTGAATCGGGCGTACGGCCGTACGCCCCTACCGAATCGTCACCTTCCGCATCACGTCGCCTTCCTGGAACTTGGGCAGGAGGTCCAGCCCCTCGACGACCTGGCCGAAGACCGTGTACTTGCCGTCCAGGAACGGCTGGGGTTCGAGGCAAATGTAGAACTGGCTGTCGGCGCTGTCCGGGTCTTTGGTGCGGGCCATGCCCACCGTACCGGCCCTGTGCTTCTTTTCACTGAACTCCGCCGGAATGGTCTGGCCGGACCCGCCCGTTCCGTCGCCGGTGGGATCGCCTCCCTGAATGAGAAATTTGGGCACAATGCGGTGAAAGGTCAGCCCGTTGTAGAAGCCTTTCCTGACAAGCTCCGTGAATCTCGCAACGGTTTTGGGTGCAACGTCGGGAAGCAGCTCAATGGTGAGCTTGCCCCGATCCGTCTCGATCAGGACATGCGCGCCAGGCGCCCGCCCGGGCGGCACCACAGGCTGAGCGGCAGGCTTATCAGCTTTGGGAGTCTGCCCAACCGTGGGCGGCTTCTCAGCTTTGGGGGCCTGAGCAAAAATGGGCGAGACGAAACCGACGAGGCACAGGAGAGAAGCGAGCCACGCGTTCCGCATACGAATCATGGCCCGCTTCCCTCCCCTGTCGCTCTACTTCTCGACGATCGTGACCGTCATTTCAATCCGTTCGTTGGGCAGGTCATTCTGACCTTTCGGCGCACTCACGATCTTATCCGCCACGTCCATGCCCTTCGTGACCTCCCCGAAGGCCGTGTACTGCTTGTCCAAAAACGACGAGTCCTTGACCACGATGAAGAACTGCGAGCCCGCGCTGTCCGGATGGTTGGATCGCGCCATCGAGACGATGCCGCGCTTGTGAGGCTTGTCGTTGAATTCCGCCTTCAGTTTATGCGGAGGCGGAGGCCCGCCCATCCCGTACTCGCCCTTCCTGTTGGGGTCTTTCGTATTGGGATCGCCGCCCTGGATCATGAATCCCGGGATGATGCGGTGAAAAAGCGTCTTATCGTAGAAGCCGGACTTGGCCAGCGCGATGAAGTTCTCCACATGCTTCGGCGCCAGCTCAGGGAAAAACTTGATCTCCATCTCGCCGAACTTGGTCTTGATGATCGCGTGGGGCTGCATCTTCCCTCCTTCTGTCGGTTTTTTGTCCTCGGCACCAAAGGCAGCGCCCGACATACCCATGAGCAACAACGTCAACGTGATGATTCCGAACTGGTACCGCATGATCCCTCCCCATCCTTTCTCAGTTGTTCCAATGCCTGTTTGGCGGCCATCTGCTCCGCCTCTTTCTTGCTCTTTCCGACGCCGACCCCGTAATAATCGCCCCGGATCAGAATTTCCACCTCGAACAGCTTCTCATGGTCCGGCCCCGTCTCCCGGACCGTCCGGTACTGTGGGAGCATCTCAAAGTCACGCTGGCAGAGCTCCTGGAGGTCGGTCTTGAAGTCCCCCTTCGCAAGGGACTTGTCGCAGGAGGCCAGCTCGTCATGGAATGCGGTCTTTACGCATGTCGACGCGGCTTCCATGCCGCCGTCCAGATACACGCCGGCGAACAGCGCCTCGAGCGTGTCCGCCAGAATGGACGGCTTGCTGCGGCCCCCTGTCTTGGTCTCGCCCCGGCCAAGGCGAAGCGGCTCGCCCAGCCCGATCCTCTTCGCCACGCGCGCAAGAGCCTTCTCGCTGACCAGCCGAGCCCGCAGCTTCGAGAGCTCTCCCTCCGCCGCCTCGGGGAAGGCATGCAGCAGATACTCGCTCACGACGAGGTCCAGAACTGCATCGCCCAGGAACTCAAGCCGCTCATTGTCGGCCTCCCTGGGCTTCCGCGCCTCATTGAGATAGGACCTGTGGGTGAGCGCTTCAAGCAGCAGGCGTGGTTGTCGAAAGTGGTACTCGATCCGGCGTTGAATCTCATCCAGCCCATCTGTCGACATACATGGTCAGGCCGCGTAACGCGAAAAAATCAGGCAGGCGTTGACCCCTCCAAACCCGAACGAATTGGACAGGACGGTATGGACCTCGGCCGGACGGGCGCGGTTGGGAACGCAGTCCAGGTCGCACTCGGGATCGGGAACGTCTTGATTGATAGTGGGGGGCAGCACCCCGCGTTGAATGGCCAGAATGCTGAAAATCGCTTCGACTCCGCCGGCGGCGCCGAGCAGGTGCCCGGTCATGGACTTCGTGGAGCTGACCGCCAGGCCGCGTGCATGTTCTCCAAAGACCTGCTTAATGGCATTGGTTTCGATGCGGTCCGCCATCGTCGACGTGGCATGCGCGTTCACGTACCCAATCGCATCCGGCGTCAATCCGGCATCCTTCAGAGCGAGACGCATGCATCGAACCGCACCGGCTCCGTCTTCCGGCGGCGCGGTGATATGGTGGGCGTCGGCGGACATACCGTACCCCAGGATCTCGGCATAAATCCGCGCCCCGCGACGGCGCGCCGACTCCAGTTCCTCCAGCACCAGCACGCCCGCGCCTTCGCCCAGCACGAACCCGTCACGCTCCTTGTCGAAGGGGCGGCTCGCCCGCTCCGGGTCGTCGTTGCGCGTCGAGAGCGCCTTGGCCGAGGCGAACCCCGCCACACACAACGGAGTGATCGCGGCCTCCGTGCCGCCGGCCACCATCGCGTCCGCCTCCCCGTGCTGGATGATCCTGAACGCGTCGCCGATGCAGTGATTGCCGGTCGCGCAGGCCGTCACCGCGCAGGAGTTCGGACCGCGCGCGCCGATCCGTATGGACACCTGCCCGGAGGCAAGATTGATGATGACCATCGGAATGAAGAACGGGGAGACCCGGTCCGGCCCCTTGTCCAGCAACACCTTGTGGTAGGCCTCGATGGCCGGCAGGCCGCCGATGCCGGAGCCGATATACACGCCGACACGATCGGCATTCTCTTCGGTGACCTTGAGCCCGGAATCATCCACCGCCATCTGGCTGGCACCGACGGCAAAATGGATGAACGTATCCATTTTTTTGATCTCTTTTTTTTCGATGTAGTCGGCCGGGTTGAAGTCCGTGACCTCCCCCGCAATCTGGCAGGCATGGTGCGAGGGGTCGAACTTGGTGATCCGCCTGACCCCCGACTTCCCGGCGCAGAGCGCGCTCCAGGTCTTCTCCACCCCGATTCCCAGCGGGGTGATCAGGCCAAGGCCCGTGACAACAACCCGCCTTTTCAGGATTTCGTTCCCCATCAGACGCGCAACCGGTTCGGCGGTGCCTAGCTGTTCTCTTTTATGAAGTCCACGGCATCATGGACGGTTAGGATTTTTTCGGCCTTTTCGTCCGGGATTTCGATCTCAAACGCCTCTTCAAAGGCCATCACCAACTCAACCGTATCCAGTGAGTCGGCGCCGAGGTCTTCGACAAATTTGGCGTCCGGGACCACGTCCTCCTCCTCCACGCCCAACTGCTCGGCGATGATCTTCTTCACCCGTTCTTCAATAGCTGCCATAGATTTTGCCACCTTCCACCTCCAGATATTCAACCACGATCTTCAAACGCGCAAGGGCAGCCCCCTCACACCATTAACATTCCCCCATTCACGTGAAGCACATGCCCCGTGATATACGCCGCCGTTGGCGAAACCAGAAACAGCACAGCTTCGGCCACGTCCGCCGGACTCCCGAGCCGGCCCAGCGGAATCTGTTTGAGCAGCGCCTCGCGGACCTCTCCGCCAAGTTTTTCGGTCATGGCCGTTTCGATAAAACCCGGCGCCACGGCATTCACCGTGATCCCCCGGCTTGCGTACTCGCGGGCCACCGTCTTGGTGAATCCGATCACGGCCGCCTTCGAGGCCGCGTAGTTCGCCTGCCCCGCATTCCCCATCACTCCGACGACCGACGCGATATTCACCATGGCGCCGCCCCGCTGTTTGGTCATGGCGGGAAGCACGGCCTTGGTGCAATGGAACGTCCCCTTCAGATTGACGTCCATGACCGCGTTCCAGTCCTCCTCCTTCATGCGGAGGAGCAACCCATCGCGCGTGATGCCCGCGTTGTTGACCAGAATGTCGATGTGCCCCAGCGCCTCGAGGGCCTGATCAACCATGGCCTTGACGTCGGCCCACTCGGCCACGTTCGCCTTGATGACCACCGCGCGGCGGCCGTGGGCCGTCACCGCCGACACCGTCTCCTGCGCGCGGGACACATCCATGTCCACCACCGCCACGTCCGCGCCCTCGCGGGCCAGCCGGTCGGCAATAGCGCGCCCGATCCCCTGCGCCGCTCCCGTCACAATCGCGACTTTTCCTGCGAGACTCATAGGGCGAGGGCTTCAACCGTCGCGGCTAGGCTCATCCGGTCCTGCACGTTGAACAGGCGGAGTTCCGGCGCGATCCGTTTGGCCAATCCCGAGAGCACCTTTCCGGGCCCCACTTCGACAAGCGTGTGCATCCCCAACTGGATCAAGGCGCGAACCGACTCCTCCCAGAGGACGGACGAGGCGAGCTGCCGGACCAGGGACGTTCGGACCTCCGCCGCGCTACGGATGGGCTTGGCCTCGACATTATTGATGAGCGGCACCATCAGGTCCTTCATGGGCACGCCCGCCATATCGGCGGCCAGACGATCCGCCGCAGACTGCATCAGGGAGGTGTGCACCGGCACGCTGACCGGCAACGGAATGACCTTGCGGCAGCCCCTGGTCTTGGCAAGGCGCACCGCTTCCTCGACCGCGGCCTTTTCGCCTGCGATCACGATTTGGCCCGGCGCGTTGAAATTGGCCGGCGCGACCACCCCCAACGACGAGGCCGCCTGGCAGATCTCCGCCACAACCGGACGCTCCACGCCGAGCAGGGCGCACACCAACCCTCTTCCCGCCTCAACCGCTTCCTGCATGTAACGACCCCGCTTGCGCACCAACGCCACGGCATCCTCAAACACCAGCCCGCCGCCGGCCATCACGGCCGTGTACTCTCCCAGGCTGTGCCCCGCCACGGCGCACGGCTGAATGCCCGCCCGGCTCAACAGCCGGAGCGCAATGGCGCTGACCGTCAGCAGCGCCGGCTGGGTGTACTCCGTGAGATTGAGCTGCTCGACCGGCCCCTTCAGGCACAGGGCGGCCAAATCATACCCCAGCACATGCCCGGCCTTGTCGAACATCGCCTTCGCATCCGGTTCGTGCTCGTAAAACTCCTGCCCCATCCCGACGGACTGAGACCCCTGCCCGGGAAAGATGAAGGCCACCCCCGGTGTCATGGCGTTACCATATGCGGGAATTTCGACCGAGTTGTCAACTGAAAACTACCCCTTTTCGGCACGGTGAACATGGGCTAAGTCGTTAATCTACAACAAATTCGCCGCCATCGACGCAGACCACATTGCCCGTCAGCCACTGGGCCTTGGGATGGGCCAGCAGCCCGATGGCCTCGGCCACATCCTGAGTGGTCGTGAGCCTCCCGCAGGGGTTTTTGGACCGGGCCATTTCAATCATCCGGTCGGACCCCGGAATCTTTCGCAATGCCGGCGTGTCGGTCACGCCCGCCATCACGGCATTGACCGTGATCCCGAGGGGCCCCAGTTCCAGCGTCAATTGCCGCACATGTGACTCCAGCGCCGATTTCGCCGCGGACACGGCCCCGTAGGTTTTCCACACACGGGCGCCCCCCGCACTGGTCATCGCAAAGATCCGCCCGCCGTGGCCCATCAATTTGCGATGGACAAGATCCTGCGTCCAGTACACGAGGCTGTTCGCCATCACGTCCAGCGTCATGTCCATCTGGGCTTTGGTCAAGGACTCCGGTTCGCTCTCCGTGATGAAGGGCTTTAAGGTCCCGAATGCCAGTGAATGCAGGAGCACCCGAATGGGCGGCTTCCCTCCCGTCCCGCCGGCCCGGGCCTGAAACGCATCCAGCACTTCACGGCGCTTGTCCGGATCGGCCGCATTGACGTTGAAGAAGAGGGCCTCCCGGCCCTTGTTCTTGATCTCACCGACGATCCGGTCGGCGTTCGCCATGGTCGACTTGCGATCCAGGTGCACGCCCAGGATGTGCATGCCCAGGCCCGCCAGTTCCAGCGAAACGGCCTCCCCGAACCCGCTGGACGCCCCCAGAATCAGCGCCCATGTTCCTTCTAACGGCTGTGTCTGCGTTGCCACGTCGTATCTCCCCTGCTGCGTTACCACTTCACCACGGCCGACGCCCATGTCAGGCCCGACCCGAATGCCACCATGAGAATACGACTGCCCGGTGAGACTCGTCCCGCCCGGACGGCCTCGTCCAATGCCAGCGGGATCGACGCCGCCGAGGTGTTCCCATACCGGTCGATGTTCAGAAAAGCCCGGTCTTTCCGCAGGCCCAGGCGCTCCATCACCGCATTCACGATCCGCACGTTGGCCTGATGGGGAATGAACAGGTCCACGTCGTCAACGGCCATCTTGTTGGCCTCCAGCGCCTCGCGGGCCGTCGCCTCCAGGGTTCGGACGGCCACCTTGAAGGTTTCATTCCCTTTCATCTTCACGAACTGCTGTCGATCCGCAAGCATGGCGGCCGAGGCCGGCAAGCGCGACCCTCCGCCCGGCACGCACACCAAGTCCCAGAGATCTCCGTCGGAATGCAGATGGGTGGACAGGATGCCCCGGTCATCGTCCGACGGCTCGATCAAGACCGCCCCCGCCCCATCACCAAAGAGAATGCAGGTGCTGCGATCCGTCCAGTCGATCATCGAGGACATCACTTCCGTGCCCACAACCAGTGCCTTGCGGCACGTGCCGGACCGGACATAGAGATCGGCCACCGAGAGCCCGTAGAGAAATCCTGAGCAGGCCGCCGCCAGGTCGAAGGCGATCGCGCGAGACGCCTTCAAGTTCCGCTGGATCAGGCAGGCCGTCGAGGGAAGCGGCATGTCAGGGGTGCATGTGGCGACCAGCAGGAGATCGAGATCCGCGGCGTCCCAGCCACCGGCCGCCAGGGCCGCGCGGGCCGCCTCGGTGCCCAGGTCGGAGCTTGCCACGCCCTCGTCCACCACCCGCCGCTCGCGAATGCCGGTTCGCTCGGCAATCCACTCGTCGGACGTGGCAACCATGCGCTCGAGGTCGGCATTCCGGAGCACGCGCCTCGGCACCGCCGACCCGGTCGCCGCAATGCGCGCCCTCATCGATCGGCGTCCTTGGCCTTCTCGTCGAAGAGGGCCACGCTCTCCTCGATATCGCGCTGGATGTGCTCGTTGACCCGCCCGTCGTGGATTTCCTTGGCCACGCGGATGGCGTTCTTGATGGCCCGGCCGGAAGACCGGCCATGCGAGATGATGCAGATGCCGTTGACGCCTAGGAGGGCCGCGCCGCCGATCTCCGCGTAATCCAGGCGCCGCCTGAACCGGCCGAACGCCGGCTTCAGCAAGGCATAGCCGAACCGGCTCAGCATGGACTCGGCGGCAATCTCATGGATGAGCATTTTTTTGAGAGCGGTCGACACGCCCTCAATGATCTTGAGCGCCACGTTGCCCATAAAACCGTCGCAGACGACGACATCAGCAGCGCCGGTAAAGATGTCCCGCCCTTCGACGTTGCCCACGAAATTCAACGGGCTTTCTTTGAGGCGCTTGAAGGTCTCCTTCGTGACCTCGTTGCCTTTGGTGTCCTCCTCGCCGATGCTGAGCAGGCCGATTGTCGGATGGGCTTTGTTCAGCACGTGCTGGGCGTATTCGTGCCCCATGAGGGCGAACTGGGTCAGGTGATGGGCGGTGCAATCCACCGTGGCGCCCACGTCCAAAACGATCGTATGGCCCGTCAGCGTTGGAATCAGCGTCGCGATGGCCGGCCGCTCGACTCCCTTGAGCACTCCCAGCAGAAAAAACGCCGTAACCACCGTCGCGCCCGTGTTGCCGGCGCTGACGATGCCGACCGCCTCGCCTTTCTTGACCAGTTCCGTGCCGACCCAGATGGAGGAATCCCGTTTGCGGCGGGCGACCTGCGACGGCTGCTCGTGCATTTCGACCCGCTGGGAGGCGTGGTGGACGCTCAGGCCGGAAAGACCCTGCACCCCTTGGCGGCGCATCTCCTCCCGGACAAGCGCGTCATCGCCGATCAGGATGATCTCGACCCCGTACTCGCGGACGGCGAGCGCGGCCCCCTCGACCTCGGAGGCCGGAGCGTGATCGCCCCCCATAGCGTCCAACGCGATTCTCATGTCGAGCGCAGCCTTCTCGTCAGGCTTCTTTGACCGCGATGACTTCCTGTCCTTTGTAGGTCCCACACGTCAGACAGGTGTAGTGCGGAAGCTTCGGCTGGTGGCACTGGGGACAGAGGGACAGGCTTTTCGGACGGATCCTGACTTTGGCCGTCCGTCGCTTGTCGCGACGAGCTTTGGAATGCTTATGTTTTGGATTCGGCATAGTACCCTTCCTTCATGACCCCGGACGTCGGGGCTACTTTCCCTTTACGTGTTGACGCAAAACCGCCCACCGGGAGTCGGGCGGGGGCGCGCATGCGCACCTTCCCTTATTGAGATCCTGCCCGCACTGGGGACACAACCCCAGGCACTCAGACCTGCACTGCGGGTTGAACGGCACAGCCATGAGCACCTCCTGCCGAACCAGATCATCCAGGACAATGGCATCATCCCGGTAATAGTAATCCTCCGCTTCGTCCGGCGGCATCGGGTGCTCGCCCAAGGGCAGCTCCGTCGGCGGCACGAACTGCGTCGAGAGGGGGATGTCCAGCGAAGAGGGAAACTCACGCAGACACCGCACGCACTCGAAGGCGACCGACGCCGTAATCCGACCGGTGGCCAGAACCGCATTGTCGGCCTTGACCAGAAAAACGTCGACCGAAACCGGCTCCAAAAAACGGCCGCCGGGTACGGTCAGATTGAGCGCAGCCGGATCTTCCCTGACCGACAGGCTCAATCCCTCTTCCGGGATCTCAGAGACCTTGACTTCAGTCATGGCCCCTCCTCACAACATCGCAACACGGCAAGCCGGCGCTCGCGCCGGCCCACGACAGGCTACCGTTCTTCCGCAAAGGCCACGAGCGCGATCGTTCTCGCCCGTTTGATGGCGATCGTCAATTCGCGCTGGTGTCCCAGACAGTTTCCCGACATCCGGCGGGGAACGATCCGGCCCCGCTCGCTCAGGAAATTACGGATCAAGCCGACGTCCTTGTAATCAATGGCGATTTTGTCGAGACAAAACCGGCACACGCGCCGGCGCTGAAAATATCGTCCTCGTTCCACTGGCTGTTCTCCTCAGATCGGTTCGTCGGATTCGTAATGCGGCGCATCGTCAACAGGTTCTTTCGTATGACTCTCCCCGCCTTGACCCTGGCGCTTCGACAGGAAGCGGATATTCTCCGCCACCACCTCGTGCTTCGTGACTTTCTGCCCGTCCTTGGTCTCAAACTTCCGCATCTGCAGACGCCCTTCGACCAGCGCCCCGTTGCCCTTGCTCAAGTATTGGCCGCAGGTCTCTGCCTGCTTGCCGAACACAACGATGTCGACAAAGCACACCTCTTCCTTCAGCTCCTCGCCTTGCCGATACTTGCGATTCACCGCCAGCCCAAAATTGGCCACCGGCGTGCCGCTGGGAGCGTACCGGATTTCCGGATCCCGGGTCAGATTCCCCATGAGAATGATCTTATTAAACCCCGCCATGCTCCGCTTCCTTGACAGGTTCGGCGCCAGGGGCGCGCAACCCGCGCTCGTCAATCTTGACGGTCATGAATTTCAGCATGGCGGCGTCCAGGCGGAACAGCCGCTCGACTTCGGAAACCACGGCCCCGTTTCCCCGAAAATTGAACTGAACGTAGACACCCTTCTTTTCCTGTTTGATCTCGTAGGCCAGTTTCTTTTTCCCCCAACTGGCGAGATGCTCGACAATCCCCCCGGCCTTTTCGGCTGTGGCCTTGACCTTTTCCAGAATCTTGGGGATTTCCTCATCGGCCAGCGAGGAACGCAGGATGAAAATAGACTCGTAGAGCTGTGGCATACTGACTATGTCCTCCTCGTGGATGTAAAGCCCCGGAACCGGGTCCGGAGCAAGGGATCAGCGAAAGCGGCTCACGGTAACA
>JAVHQA010000119.1:1381-2963 GCA_036170875.1 Nitrospirales bacterium | reverse complement strand
TCCAGAATGGGCGCATCCTCCCTGAAGGCGAAGGCCCGGATCGCGCCGGCCGTGTAGCGTCCGATGCCCTTGAAGGCCAGCAGGCGCTCGGGCTCCTTCGGCAGCGTCCCGCCGTAACGGGCAACCGACTCCCGTGCAATGGAATGGAGACGGACCGGGCGAATGTTATAGCCGAGCGGGTACCAGGCCTTCTTCACTTCGGCAATGGGAGCCTCGGCCAACTCCTCCATGGTGGGATATTTGGCGAGCCACTCCCGGTACTTGGGGAGGACCCGGTCCACCTGCGTCTGCTGGAGCATGATTTCAGAAACCAGGATCTCGTACGGCTCGACAGTCTTGCGCCAGGGAAGGTCACGGCCATGGTGCGCATACCATTTGAGGAGGCGCCCCTGAAACTTGCGCTTGGCGCCAGGCGCAACGGAAATCGAAAACGCAGCCCGGCGGCGCCGGGAAGATGACTGCTTGGTGTCTTCCTTCAAGCCCGGGCGATTTCAGCGGCGGAGATCAGTTCCTTGGGCAGGAGGAATTCAACATCCTCTTCGACCACCGTCACCTCTTCGAGCACTTCGCCACCGTGCGCCTTGAGGTAGTCAACGACCTCAGTGACCAGCACCTCCGGGGCCGACGCCCCGGCGGAAATCCCGACCGCCTGGATGCCTTGCAGCCAGGCCGGATTGATGTCGGCGGTCGAGTCGATGAGGTAGGAAGGAACCCCGCAATGCTCGCCAAGTTCCCGCAACCGGTTGGAGTTGGAGCTGTTCGGGGACCCGATGACCAGGATCACGTCCACCATTTCAGTGAGCTTCTTCACCGCATTCTGCCGGTTCTGGGTGGCGTAGCAGATGTCCTCCTGGTGCGGGCCCTTGATCTTCGGGAATCGCTGGTGCAGCGCGCCCACGATATCCCGGCATTCATCCACGCTCAGCGTGGTTTGCGTCACATAGGACAAGCTGTCCGGGCAGTCCACCTGCAGTCTCTCCACGTCCTGCACGGAGCTGACCAGGTGAAACTTATCCGGAATCTGGCCCAGCGTCCCAATCACTTCCGGATGGCCCGCGTGCCCGATCAGGATCAACTCATAGCCCTGCATGTGCTCGCGGTTGACCTCGTTATGGACCTTGATGACGAGCGGGCACGTTGCGTCGATGATCTTCAGTCCGCGGCGCTTGGCCTCTTCCCAGACCGACTTGGCGACCCCATGCGCGCTGAAGATCACGGTCTGGCCGTCCGGCACCTCGGTCAACTCCTCCACGAACACCGCCCCCTTCAGTTTGAGCGAGTTGACGACGTGGCGGCTGTGCACGATCTCATGGCGGACATAGATGGGCGCGCCGTAAGCCTTGAGCGATAGCTCTACAATATCAATGGCGCGGTCCACCCCCGCGCAGAAGCCTCTGGGGTTGGCGAGATATATTTTCATGGGGTTCTATCCACCTGTATCGGGTTAGCTGCTAGCCCCGTACTGTGCCTCAGAAGGCGGATGAAGCGCAACTTTTACTTCATTTGGTGCGCCCGGCTGGAATCGAACCAGCGACCACCAGCTTAGAAGGCTGATGCTCTATCCAACTGAGCTACGGGCGCG
>JAVHQA010000119.1:0-1281 GCA_036170875.1 Nitrospirales bacterium | reverse complement strand
TGTGGTCGGGGCGAGAGGATTTGAACCTCCGACAGCCAGCTCCCAAAGCTGGTGCGCTACCAGGCTGCGCTACGCCCCGACGTCAATTCGCCAGAATAATCGTTCTTGCCAGGTCCAACGCGTGTCGCCGGTGACTGACGCGGTTCTTCTCGTCGGCCGTCAACTCCGCCAGCGTCTTGCCGGCCTCCGGCACAAAGAAGACCGGGTCGTAGCCGAATCCACCGCCTCCGGACTGCGACTCGGAGATCCGGCCGCACAGTTCTCCTTCCACCACCTGCTCGCGCCCATCAGGAGACACCAGGGCGATCACACATACAAACCGCGCTCCCCGGCGATCCGACGGCACGCCGTCCAACAGACGCAACAGCTTGCGGACGTTATCCTGAAACGAACAGCCCTCGCCCGCAAACCTGGCCGCATAGAGGCCCGGCTGCCCTCCCAGCGCGTCCACTTCCAACCCTGTGTCGTCGGCCAAAGCGGGCTTGCCGGTAAACCTGGCCGCCGACCAGGCCTTCTTGAACGCGTTCTCCCGGTAGGTCGCTCCGTCCTCAACCACGTCCGGAGCCCCCGGAAACTCAGCGAGCGATCGAACCGTGATGGGGAGATCCGCCAGCATCGCTCGGATTTCTTCGACCTTGTGACGGTTGCCGGTCGCCACCACCAATTCGGTGATCAGCGGAGCGCTCCCAGGAGATCCTGCTGAACTTGGACCAGGGCCTTGATGCCGCCCCACCCCAGCGACAGGAATTTCTGTAATTCTTCTTGCGAGAATGCGCACCGCTCCGCGGTCCCCTGCACTTCGACGAACTCGCCCTTGCCGGTCATCACCAGATTCAGGTCCACATCCGCATGGGAATCCTCGGCGTAGCACAGATCGGCCAACATCTCCCCTCCCACCTTGCCGACGCTCACCGCCGCCAGGTAGTCCTTCAATGGGTTCTTCTTGATGAGCCCCTTCTTGCGTAGCAGGGCCACGGCGTCGGCAAGGGCCACAAAGGCCCCGGTGACCGAGGCCGTGCGGGTGCCTCCATCGGCCTGGATCACGTCGCAGTCGATCCAGAACGTCCGCTCGCCCAGTTCGTCCATGTCGGTCACGGCCCGCAACGAGCGGCCGATCAGACGCTGAATCTCAAGCGTGCGCCCTCCCTGCTTTCCCTTGGAGGCCTCGCGCTGCACCCGCTCCAGTGTGGCGCGCGGGAGCATGGCGTACTCGGCTGTTACCCAGCCGCGGTTCTGGCCACGGAGAAAGGGCGGGACCTTTTCCTCGACCGACACGGTGCA
>JAVHQA010000118.1:0-2964 GCA_036170875.1 Nitrospirales bacterium | reverse complement strand
AAGCCGAACAAGCTCTTTGACTGCGGCAGCCGCATCGCCGGGGATGATACGGCCGGCCGGGCGGGGCGGCGGCGGCTCGAGGCGGACCACCTTGAGTTTTGCGCCTGCGGCGCCGATCACCTCCGGAGCGAGCCCGAGCGTATCCCGGTTCCAGACGTCCAGCGGCTTCTGCTTGGCCTTCATGATACCGGGAAGGGACGGATAGCGGGGCTCGTTGAGGCCCTTCTGGCACGTGATGAGCGCGGGCAGCGGCGCTTCCACCACTTCGAGCCCGCCTTCGATTTGACGATGGGCGACGGCGATGCGCGCTTCCGTGCTGATCTCCAGCTTGTTGACGACCGCAACGTGGGGGATCCCCAGTAGCTCGGCGACCTGGATGCCCACCGCGCCCTCCTCGTCATCCACCGCCTGCTTGCCGAACAGCAGGAGGTCGAAGGACAGCCGCCGGAGGGCCGCAGCCAGGACCAGCGCCGTCGTGAAACTGTCGCCGCCTTCGAAGGCGGGATCGCTCAGCAGGACGGCCTTGTCGACGCCCATCGCCAGGCAGGTCCGCAACGCCTCCTCCGCTTTTTGCGCTGCAGACGGGCGCAAAGACAGGACGGTGACCTCGCCGGTCCCGAGCCGTTCCTTGATTTGCAGTGCCTCTTCGACGGCGAACTCGTCGTAGGGATTGACGACGAAGCTCAGGTTGGAGCGGTCGATATCGGCGCCGCTTGCCGCGATCCGGAGCTTGGACTCGGTGGCGGGCACCTGCTTGACGCAGACGACGATCTTCATCTCACTGGTCTTGGAACTTCGGCGATCGCTTTTCCAGGAAAGCCGTCGTGCCTTCCTTTTTGTCGGGAGTCTCGCACAACTCGCCGAACAGCTCGGCCTCGCGGGCGAGCCCTTCGGCCAACGGGCTGTCGAGGCCGGTCCGGATCGCCCGCAGTGCGGCCTGGGTTGCCAGACGGCCCTTGGCCGTGATCATCCCGGCCAGGGCCTGCGCCTTGAGCCGCACTTCCGGGGCGGGCACGACCCGATTGACCAAGCCCATGCTCAGCGCTTCCTCCGACGTGATCGTTTCTCCGGTGAGGAGCAGTTCCGCGGCCTTGGACGGACCGATGATGCGGGGGAGCCGCTGCGTGCCGCCGAATCCGGGAATGAGGCCGAGCTTGATTTCCGGCAGGCCCAGCAGCACGCCCGCCGCCGCCACGCGCATGTGACAGGCCATCGCCAATTCCAGGCCGCCGCCGAGGCAGGCGCCGTTGATCGCCGCGATGACCGGCTTGTCGAACCGTTCGATCCGGTTGAGCAGCGTCTGCCCGCGACCGGACAGGTCCGATCCTTGATGGGCGGTGTTGAGCTGCGCGAGCTCCTTGATGTCGGCGCCCGGACTGAAGTACTTGCCGCCGGCGGTCAGGATGATCACCCGGACCGCATTGTCGGCCTCCAGCGTTCCGAAGATCTGATCCAGTTCCTTGAGGACCGGCGCGCTGAGGAGATTCGACGGCGGGTTGTTCAAGGTTACGGTGGCGATCCGTTCGGCGACGGTCAGGGTCACGAACTGGTGCGTCATGCTGGCTCCTCTAGTTTGTCCGGTTTCCAAACGGATTCGCTTCACAGTCCCTGGTAGCGCGGCCCTCCCTCAGCCGGCGCGCGCCAGATAATGTTCTGAACGTTGTCGTCAGTCAAGACGTCGATCGGATCCTTGATCACGCAGGTCTTGCAGTGCACGCAGTTGGCGAAGTTGACCTGGATGCGGCGGCCGGCCCCGTCGCTCACCAGTTCATAGACCTTCGCCGGACAGAAATGCGTGCAGGGCGCGTCGCCGAAGCGGGGGATGCACTCGCTGAGACACCGGTCCGGGTCCAGGATCCGGATGTGCGACGGCTGGTCCTCGCGGTGTTGTGTGCCCGAGTAGAAGACATCGGTGAGCTTGTCTACGCGGATGCCCGGATCGTGCGCGGCCGGGTCCTCCTGCCAGCGGCCGGCGACGGCTTCATGGAGCGGGCTCAGGTGGCGGAAGTCAGGCTGGACGCCACCGGGCCTCGTCGGGCCGCGGCCGGTCCACATCGTCACCCCGCCGAGCAACAGGCCGGGGAAGCGTCCCCAGGCGAAGGCCCGCTTGAAGTTGCGCACGCGGTGCAGGTCCCGCATCACGTAGGAAGCGTTGAGGCGCGCTTCATACGAGGCCAGCACGGCGGCCGACGCGTCGTCGCGCAGCAACGCCTCCAGGATAGTCTCGGCGGCGAGCATCCCGCTCTTCATTGCATAATGGATGCCTTTCATGTACGGCACATTGAGGAATCCGGCCGAGTCCCCTACGAGCAGCGCCCCATCCACGTACGGTCGGGGCACGGCGAAATAGCCCCCTTCGGGCAGCGTCTTGGCGCCGTAGGCGATCACCTCGCCGCCCTTGATGCACTGCTGGATGAAGGGATGCGCCTTGAATCGTTGAAGCTGCGTCTGGACATCCATTTGCGGGTCGTCCCAGTCCAGCCCGCACACCATGCCGACGGCGAAAAGATCCTTGTCTGCGCCGTAGCAGAAGCCGCCTCCGAAGACGCGAGGGCCGAGCGGATAGCCGATCGTGTGGATCGCCAGGCCGGGCAACCCGGCATGCTTGACCCGGATCAGTTCCTTCACGCCGAGGGCGTAGGACTGCGGGTTCTTCCCCGCCCGCAGCGTGAATTTGTGGATGAGATCCTCCGCCAGCGTGCCGTATGGACCTTCGCCGAACACCGTGACTTTGGCGCGAATCCTCGTGCCGGGCTCGTAGTTGGCTCTTCTGCCGCCGCCGGTTTCCAATCCCTTGTCGCCGGTGCGCACTCCGCAGACACGGTCATCGTTGTACAGGATCTCGACACCGCAGGTTTCGTTGAAGACATAGACACCGGCAGCTTCCACCAGCCCGCCCAGCCAGAGGTTCAATTTCTGCAAGGAGCCCACGTAGCAGCCGTCCTGGCGATAGGCCGGCGGGAT
>JAVHQA010000117.1:0-2980 GCA_036170875.1 Nitrospirales bacterium | reverse complement strand
GAAAATAAGGAAAGCCGCGTGGCGTCCCAGTTCGTCCATCTCCACGTTCACACCCAGTACAGTCTCCTCGACGGGGCCAACCAGATTGACGCCCTTGTCAAGGAGACCAAGAACTTCGGCATGCCGGCCGTCGCCGTCACCGACCACGGGAACCTTTTCGGCGCCATCGAGTTCTATCAGAAGGCCACCGCCGCCGGCATCAAGCCGATCATCGGCTGCGAGGCGTACATGGCCCCGAAAAGCCGCCGCGACCGGGAAGGCCAGGGCCAGTTCGCCCACAACGAGTACTTTCACCTGATCCTGCTGGCGGCAAACCGGACCGGCTACCAGAACCTGCTCAAGCTGGCCAGCAAGGCGTACCTCGAAGGGTTCTACTACAAACCGCGCATGGACAAGGAGTTGCTCGCCGAGCACCACGAGGGACTCATTGCCCTCTCCGGCTGCCTGAGCGGCGAGGTCCCGAACCTGATCGGCAAGGACCGCCTCGAGGACGCCGTCCGCACCGCCGCCGAATACCGCGACATGTTCGGCAAGGACAACTATTTTCTGGAGGTCCAGGAAAACGCCGTGCCTGAGCAGCAGGTCGCCAACACGGGGCTGAGGGAGATCCACAAGCGCCTCGGCATCCCGCTCGTGGCCACCAACGACTGCCACTACTTGAAGAAGACAGACGCCAAGGTGCACGACATCCTGCTCTGCCTGCAGACCGGCAAGACGGTGAACGAGCCGAACCGGATGCGCTTTAACACCGACCAGCTCTACGTGAAGTCCACGGAGGAGATGCTCACCGCGTTCCACGAGTGGCCCGAGGCCGTCTGGAACACCAGCCGCGTGGCGGAGCTCTGCGAGCTCAATTTCACGTTCGGCAAGTCCCACCTGCCGCACTACACGGTGCCGGAGGGAGAGACGCTGGAGACGTACCTCGACAAGCTCGCCCAGAAGGGCCTGGCGGAACGGCTGCGCGAGCGGCCGTCCGGGCTTCCCGACGCACAGTACCGCCAGCGCCTCCGGGACGAGCTGACCGTCATCGCCTCGATGGGCTTCGCAGGCTACTTCCTGATCGTTTGGGATATCATCAACTTTGCCCGGTCGCGCAGCATCCCCGTCGGCCCGGGACGCGGCTCGAGCGCCGGCAGCCTGGTCGCCTACGCCCTGCGCATCACCGACCTCGACCCGCTCGTCTATGGCCTGCTATTCGAGCGCTTCCTGAACCCCGAGCGCGTGTCTCTCCCCGACATCGACATGGACTTCTGCATGGACCGCCGCCCGGAGGTCATCAACTACGTCGTGGACAAGTACGGCAACGACCACGTCTGCCAGATCATCACGTTCGGCACCATGCGGGCCAAGGCCGCCATCCGCGACGTGGGCCGCGTGATGGAAATGCCCTACGCGGAAGTGGACCGCCTCGCCAAGCTGGTGCCCGACCAGCTCAACATCACGCTGGACGAAGCGCTGGCCGCCGAGCCGCGCCTCAAAGAGCTGGTGGACACCGACCCCAAGATCCGCGAGGTCTTCGAGACGGCGCGCGCGCTGGAGAAGTCCCCCCGCCACGCCTCAACCCACGCGGCCGGCGTCGTGATCTCGCAGGACCCCCTGACCACCCACGTGCCGCTCTACAGAGGCGCGAAAGAGGGCGACGAAATCGTGACGCAGTTCCCGATGGGGGACGTGGAGAGGGTCGGCCTCGTCAAGTTCGACTTCCTCGGGCTAAAGACATTGACGATGATCGCCCACGCCGAGCGCCTCATTAATCAGGGGGGAGGGACGTTCACGATCGCGTCGATCCCCTTCACCGACGCCAAGACATTCGCGCTGGTCTCCTCGGGGCGGACCGCCGGCGTCTTCCAACTGGAAAGCACCGGCATGCGGGACATGCTGACCGGCCTGCGCCCCGACCGGTTCGAGGACATCATCGCCAGCATCGCCCTCTACCGGCCAGGCCCCATGGACCTCATCCCCGACTTCGTCAAGCGCAAGCAGGGCAAGGTCGCGATGACCTACGAAGTGCCGGCCCTGGAGGAGATCCTCAAGGAGACCTACGGGGTCATCGTGTACCAGGAACAGGTGATGGCGATCGCCAACAAGATCGCCGGCTTCTCGCTCGGGCAGGCGGACATCCTCCGGCGCGCCATGGGCAAGAAGAAGCCGGAGGAGATGGCCAAGCTGCGCGCGCAGTTCCTGGAGGGCGCAAAGAAGCACAAGCTCACCGACAAGAAGGCCGAGAAGTTGTACGAACTCATCCAGAAGTTCGCCGGCTACGGCTTCAACAAGTCCCACGCCGCGGCCTACGCCGTAGTCACCTACCAGACCGCGTACCTCAAAGCCCACCACCCGAACGAATTCATGGCCGCCCTGCTGACCAGTGAAATGGGCAACACCGACAAGGTCGTGCGCTACATCAACGAGTGCCGCGACCTGGAGATCAAGGTCCTGCCGCCGGACGTGAACGAGAGCGGGAAGGACTTCTCGGTCATTCAGGAAGGCATCCGGTTCGGGCTCGCGGCCATCAAAAACGTAGGCGAGGGCGCGATCGAAGCCATCATCACGGCGCGGGCGGACGGCGGCCCCTACGCGTCGTTCTTCGATTTCTGCCACCGTGTGGACATCCGCAAGGTCAACAAGCGGGCGCTGGAATGCCTCATCAAGGCCGGGGCGTTCGATACGACCGGCGCCCGCCGCGCGCAACTGGCCGCCGTCCTCGACCGCACGGTGGATCAGGCCATGGCCGCGCAGCAGGCGGAATCCCAGGGGCAGACCAGCATCTTCGACGCCTTCGAATCGCCGGACGGCCCATCGTCGCAACACGGCACACTGCCCTTCGACGAGAGCCTTCCGGACCTGCCGGAATGGGACGAAGACCAGCTGCTGAAATGCGAGAAGGAGTTGATCGGCTTTTACATCACGAGCCACCCGCTCGCCCGCTACACCGACGCCGTGGCGCGCTTCTCCACCACCAGCACCGACCGGCTGAGCGAGG
>JAVHQA010000116.1:1176-14491 GCA_036170875.1 Nitrospirales bacterium | reverse complement strand
AGGTCATCCGCATCCTGGACGGCCCCCTGGCGCCGATCGGCTGCGTCAGCAAGACAGCCTACAAAAAGTGCGATGACTGCCCGTACGTGAAGAAAGCCTATTGCCCGTTGCAGGATGTGATGGGCGGGGTACGGAACGCGATTGCCGATATTTTGGACAACCACAGTCTGGAAGATTTCATTGCAGGGGCCCGCAGCCCTCGCAAACGCTCTAGGAAATAAGCCATGCCCGAATTCGACATAAGCGTCATCGTACTTGTCGGAATTACGCTCTTTGCGGCGTTCGTCAACGGAGCGCTGGGGTATGGGTTTTCATCGCTCACGGTGCCGGTCGCCCTGCTGCTCTATACCAATCGCATCCTGAACCCCGCTCTGGTTCTGATCGAAGTCCTGATCAACCTATATGTGCTGTTCATCAATAGGACCAGCGTTCCGGCTGTCTGGAAACGCATCTATCCCATTCTCATCGGCCTGCTGCCCGGTATTGCGCTCGGCAGTTACCTGCTCACCTCGCTTCATCCGGGCTGGATCAAGTTCGTCACCTATTCTGTTCTGCTTCCCCTCATTCTTATCCAGGCGGCCGGCATTCGGAAGCCGATTCGGTCGGAAAGGGCTATCGGCCTCCCTTTCGGAGCGGGGCTCGGCTTCCTGTATTCCGTCACCACCGTATCCGGCCCGCCACTGGCGATTTTGTTCAACAACCAAGGCATGGTCAAACGAGAGTTCCGGGCCGGTCTCGGAGTGGTTCGCGTGACTGAGTCGAGTCTGACCGCCATCGCGTATTACCACCTTGGCCTGTTTTCAGCGGAAAGCCAGAGCATCTTCCTGACGATTATTCCGGGCGTCCTCGTCGGGATCCCGCTTGGGGCCTATCTCATTCGACGACTCGACGCCGAGACGTTTCGCCGCATCTGCATGAGCTTTGACGTCTGGGTCGTCGGGTTCGGTCTCTCCCGTGTGCTGATCGACTTGAAATTGATGGCAAGCCCCCTGGCATACAGCGCCATGGTGGTGGCGATTCTGCTGGACATCTATCTGTTGTACGTCTTTTTCAAGGCGAGGCAACCGGGTGCGACCTGACAAGTCATTTTTATCGGATTAAAGTTTACTAAGTAAACAAAGAAAGGATACAATACTATGCGCAGACCATGGATGCACGCATTCATCGCGGCCGCCGTTATCCTGTTGCTCGCGGCCGGGCCCGCGGGCGCGGCCGATCCTGCGCTCAGGCTGCTGCTGAAAAAAGGAATTATCACGCAGGAGGAATATGACCAGGCGCTGCGGGAAACCGGGCAGGTTGCGGAAGTGCCTCTCTCCAAGGTGGAAGCGGCAACCCCGGCCCGATCAGAGCCAGGGGCTCTGGCCAAGGCCACTTCCCCAGCCCAGAATGCCGATGGTGAGAACACGGTGGACATTGGGAAGGGGATCAAGTTCGGCTACGACCGGGGGCTCTACACGCAGTTCAAGGACAAGTTTCGTCTCAAGATCCGCCTGCGCGTCCAGGCACGGTTTACCGACAGCCAATTCAACTCGGCCTATAACACGTTCGGGGACGTAAAAAATTACCCTGCCGTCTCCTCGGCCGGCGTGATCTCGGCCACGAAACATGCCGAGGATCTGGCCTTTTTCGGCGTGCACCGCACCAGGCTGGTGTTCGAAGGATTCGCCTTCAGCCCGGACATCAATTACTTCGTGCAGTTCCGGAACGACACCGCCGACTCCACCACGCAATTGGGAGGCGCGCGTTCCATGACACAACTCTACGACGCCTATCTGACCTTGAAGCAGATCTCGTGGGCCAATCTTCGCATCGGGCAGTATCGCACGCATTTTGGGCGTCAGGAGTTTATGTCCTCTGCGCTGCTCCAGTTCGTAGATCGGGGTTTTGTCGCCGAGGCGTTTGTCCCCAACATCATTGATCGGCGCGATCAGGGTGTCACGATTTTCAGCGATCAGGAGAAGTATCCCGTCAATTATGCCTTTGGCGTGTTCAACGGCGTCGGCATCAATCTGAACAGGCTCGGCCTGAGCACGCCGGGCAACGCGAACGAGTTGATGTACGTCGGCCGGATCACGGCGGACATTCTCGGAAAGCCCGGATACCCGGAAGGAGACCTGGCCAATTCCCAGGCTCCCCAACTGGCCATTGGTGCGAGCTATGGGTACAACGGCGGTCTCCAGACGAACCAGACCGGCGCCGGCAGCAACAACCAGGTCTCTACGGCGATCGCGTCACTGGGCAATGGTCGGCTGCTCAACCAAGGCGTGACCGACATCGGGACGGGGGGACTCGACTTCATTGTGAAGTACCGAGGCTTTTCCCTCCAGGCCGAGGGCTTCGTCCGAAACGTGGACACCCACGACCCTTCCAAGCATATCGGGAACGCGACGGGCTATTACGTGCAGGGCGGCTATTTCGTGCTGCCGGGAAAGCTGGAGGTAGTGGGGCGGTGGAGCGCCATGGATCCGGATACGCGGGCCGCACAGGATCTGATGACGTCAGGCATTGGCGGACTGAACTGGTATCTTCATGGTCATGAACACAAGGTGCAGCTCGACTACGGGGCGATCACGACCAGGCTCAGCGCGGCCGATGCCGGGGGGGCCGTCTCACTGATCGAAACCCGGTTCAGGCTTCAGTACACGATCGTGTTCTAGCTACGAGGAGGCACATTAGGCAGTGTTTTTGTTTGCAATCGTCCACAAGATATGGTATTTCTCCCTCTAGGTGACGCCTCTCCGGCGGCTACCTCACTAATCAAGGGGGCGCATGTACCTTAAACATCTAGAATTGCGCGGGTTTAAGTCTTTTGTCGATGCGCGGTTGACCTTTCAGCCTGGTATCACGGCAGTGGTTGGGCCGAACGGAACCGGCAAAAGCAACATTCTTGATGCGGTCCTCTGGGTGTTGGGGGAGCAGAGCACCAAGACCTTGCGCAGCGAACGGATGGAAGACGTCATTTTCAACGGCACCGAGTCCCGGCAACCGTTGGGCATGGTTGAAGTCTCGCTGATCCTTGGCGACGTCGACAGCAAGCCGGCAAACGGCAATGACAATAACAATGGGAACGGCAACGGTGGTGGTGACGGTGAAACCGCTACGCTCCCGCACGCGCTTGGCGAGTGCGAGGAAGTGATGGTCACCCGGCGTTTGTTCCGCGACGGCGTGAGTGAATATTTCATCAACAAGACCCCCTGCCGATTGAAGGACCTGCGGGCGCTGCTGTTGGACACCCGTGCCGGCAGCAAGGGCCATACGGTCATCGAGCAGGGGCGGATTGATCGCGTGCTTAAGGCCACGCCCATCGAGCGTCGCGAGCTCATCGAAGAGACGGCCGGCATCGTCCGCTACAAGAAGCAAAAGGCCGAGGCCCTGCGCAAGCTGGAGTCCACCAGCCAGAATCTGTTGCGTGTGCGGGATATCGTCAATGAGGTCAAACGGCAACTGGGCAGTCTGGAGCGTCAGGCCCGCGCCGCCGAGCAGTACCAGAAACTGCGTCAGGAGGTCCGCCGCCTGGAGTTGACCGTCCTTGTCCACGACTATCGTGAACTCCTGCATGAGCGCGAAGACTCCGACCGGGCGCTGGGCGATTTGACGCTTCGAGAAAGCGCCGAGGCGGCAGCCATTGCCCGCCTTTCGGCGGAGGTGGAAGCGCTGCATCTTGAGGTCACGGAAGGCGACGCCGTGCTGACGACGCTGCGCGACGAGGTTGCACAATCTGAGAAACGTCTTGCCCATGCCGGCGCGGATATCACGTTGCTGGCTCAGCGGTCGGTCCACCTTGGCGAGCAACGGGCTCTCGTGCAGGCCGACATCGAGCACGTTCGTACGGAGCAGAAGGACGCGGAAGAGCTGCTCGCCAGGCTGCGGTCACGCATTGAGCAGGTGATCGGGGAATTTTCCGTACGGTCGGCTGCAGTCGCGGAATCCGAGGCGGGGCTGGCGGAGGCCCTTCGGCGCCATCGAGGCAATCAGGCCGAGCTTGACGCCGCGCGAGCGCTGGTCATGGAACGGATGATGACCGCCGCCGCCGCAACGAACCGGCTTGCCGCCAATGAGGCTCGCGCTGCGGAGCTTCGTCGGCGGATCGCGGGTGTGGAGCAGGAGCGACTGCAGGCCGTTGCGGCCGGCGAGTCCTCCGGAACATTGCTGTCGGCATGCACTGAGCGCCGCCGCCGCATCGAGACAGACCTCGTGACGGCGCGTGGGGCGCGCACCGATCTGGCCGATGCGGTCGTGTGCCTTAAAAACCAGCTGGCGGAAGCCGGTCAACGTGTGGCCCGGATGCAGGAAGAGAAGGCGGTCGCGGAGGCCCGGCAGAAGGTCCTCCAGTCGGTAACCTGTGATACGGCTGTGCGGGATTCGGACGACGCGACGCTGAAGGACACCGTGGCGCAGGTACTCTCGGTGCCATCCCGCTTGGAGCGCGCCGTGGAGGCAGCCCTGGGCCACAGGCTGATGGGGCGGATCGTCGAAGGACCTTCGGAAGCCGTCGGCGTGCTGCGTGCGCTCGCTTTGAAAGGCGCAAGCGGCGGGACCTTCATTCCCAGACACCCGCGAATCTTCGGTTCCCACGTGACTGCGACACTGGATGGGGCCGGCGTCGTCGGTCCTGCGCATGCGTTGGTGACGCCACGCCAGGGCTACGAAGAGCTTGTGGCCCATCTGCTTGCCGGGGTGGTGATCGTGGAAACGCTGGAGCAGGCGGCAGGTCTGTGGCAGCAGATGACGGCGGACAAGCAGGCGCTTTTGGTGACGCTTGCCGGCGAGATTGTCGCGCCGGACGGGATCGTCAGCGGCAGTCTGGTCGGGATGGTTGCCGGAGCCATGGCCCGCGAACGCGAGCTGCAGGCCGTGGCTGTGCGGATGGCGGAGCTGGGTGCGGAGCTCAGGGATGAGCTGGGCACACGGACGGGGTTGGAAGGCACAGTGACCTCCGAGGCGGCCCGCCTTGAAGCGTTGGAAGGTGAGATTCGCAAGCTCGAAATGGGGCTTGTCGGTGAGCGCAAGGATGAGCAGCGAGCAGAGCAGGACCTCGGGCGGTGGAGCCAGTCGACCGAATCCTTTCTGTCGGAGCGTGCCGCCGCCGAGACTGAGCTCGCCGGCCTGCCAGGCGCCGAGCAGGCGGCGCGAGAGGATCTTCTCCGATGCGAGAGGGAGCGGGCCGAGGCTGAGCAGTCCGTGCCGATCTGCCAGGGAGCCGTTGCCGTCTCACAGGCGGAAGTCGAGCGCCGGCAGGCGGCGCTGCTGGGAGTGCGGACGGAAGCCGCGGCGCTTCAGGATCGGCTGGAGCAGACGCGCTCCGAGCTGGCCAGGGTTGAAGCTGCGTCGGCTCTTCGTGAAGTCCGGGTTGGTGAATTGGAGACCGAGACGCTGAGGCTGAAGGCCGCGGGCATGGCTGCGGAGACCGAACGGAGGCGGATTGAAGAAAGCGTGCCGGCCGTTGAGGCGGCGAAGACGGCAGCCGGCAGCCGGCTGATCGAGGCGCAGGAGCTTCAGACCGGCAGGGTTGCCAAGGTTCGGGCGCAGGATGCGGATGTGAACAGGCTCCGGCATGCCCTCAGTGAGCTCCATCGGCAACAGGAGGATTTTCGCCAGCGGCGCCTGGTCGCCCAGACCCGGCTGGAGGGTTTCGACGCGCAACTCACCGGCACGTATGCGGTCAGTTTCGACGGGGCGCTGGCTGAGATGGGAGAAGGCGATGGCGCCGACATGGAGGGCATCCGTGAGGCTCTGGCCCAGAAGCGCGGGCGGCTATCCGAATTGGGCCCGGTCAATGTGATGGCCATCGACGAGCACCGTGAGTTGGAGGAGCGGCTGCGGTTTCTGACCACGCAGGAAGAAGATCTCACCCAATCCATGGCCTCGCTGAAAGCGATCATCGCGCGTATCAACCGCACCACGAAGCAGCTCTTTCTGGAGACGTTCCAGTATCTGCAAACAAAATTCAACGAGACGTTCCGGACGTTCTTCGACGGCGGGCACGCCGAGCTGGTCCTGGTCGAGGATGAGGAGTCGACCGAACCGGGCGTGGATATCGTGGCCCAGCCTCCCGGGAAGCGGCTCAAGAACATTTCGATGCTATCGGGCGGGGAGCGCGCGCTGACGGCGATGGCGCTCATTTTCGCCAGTTTTCTGATCAGGCCGACGCCGTTCTGTGTCCTGGACGAGATCGATGCGCCGCTGGACGAGGAGAACACCATCCGGTTTGCCAGAGTGCTGCGGGATCTGTCCGCCCGGACACAGTTCATCATCATGACCCATAGCAAGTCGACGATGGAAATGGCCGATGCCTTGTACGGCGTCACCATGGAAGAAGCCGGCGTCTCTTCCCTGGTCTCCGTCCGCTTGAACAGGCTGCTGGCTCCGGCCTGATAGCCTCCTGCATCAAAGCGTGAAACCCTATGAAATTCCAGCTTGTTTCATGGGTTAGGCGCTTGACACCCAGCGGCCTGTTTGCGGTATACTCACCCCTTAATGCGCCTCCAAATGGCCTACCCCAGTAATGCCATTAGGCGGACGAACCAACTCAGCGTAGCCCAAGGGATATCATGAATCGGTGGCTCGGCCTTCTGACCAATTGGTCGGAGAGAATTTTATCGGCGGCACCTGCGAGCATGCAGCAGCAGGCACGGCAGAAAGCCGGCCGACTGCTACGCCTTGTCGGTGGCAATCCCAATGCCGCGCCAGCGCCCCCTGCTCCCTCTCGACGCCAGGAATCAGGCCAGACTCTTCACCAAGGCGCGGTGGTGGAGGAGGCCATCAAGCGGAGCCGGCAGTGGCTGCTCTCGCGCCAGGCGGAGCCAGGGTACTGGGTCCACGAACTGGAAGCCGATGCGACGCTCACATCCGAATACCTCATGCTGCGCCGCTTCCTGGGCCTTGTGGACAAGGAGAAGGAGCGCAAGGCCGTCCGCTACCTGATCGACGCGCAATTGCCTGCAGGCGGGTGGCCGATCTATTACGGCGGTCCGCCTGAGACCAGCGCGTCCGTGAAGGCCTACTTCGCGCTCAAACTGTCCGGGATCTCCGCTGACGAACCCTTCATGCAGAAGGCCCGCACGGTGATTCTGAGTAAGGGCGGGGTCGTTGGGGCGAACGTCTTCACCAAGATTGCGCTGACGCTCTTTGACCAGTACGACTGGCGGGGGATTCCCTCGATGCCGACGGAATTGGCCCTTGTGCGGCCGAACCGTGTCTTCAGCCTCTACGACCTGTCGTATTGGTCGCGGGCCGTGATCGCCCCCTTGTTGATCATTTTTAATTTCAAGCCGGCCTGCCGCATCCCGAAAGAAGAGGGAATCGACGAACTCTGGTGTGCGCCGCGCGCGCAGATGGACTTTCGTCATGCGCCGCCGTTTCTCAGGGACCAGAGCTGGTTCACCTGGCGGAACTTCTTTGTCACGCTCGACGGGATCCTGCGGGTCTATGAGCGGATCGTGCCCGAGAGCCTTCGGAAGAAAGCCGTAGCCTCCGTCGCCAAGTGGATGATCGATCGGATGGAGGGAGAGGGCGGCCTGGGCGCCATCTATCCGGCCATGGCCAACTCGGTTGTGGCATTGACGTGCCTGGGCCGGCCCGTGGACGATCTCCTCGTGCGCAAAGCCCTGGGTGAGATCGAGGCGCTGGAAGTGCATGATGGCGACTCGCTGCACCTGCAGCCGTGCTTTTCGCCGATTTGGGACACCCCCCTGACGATGAATGCGCTGATCGAGAGCGGCCTGTCGCCCGATCACCCCGCCCTGCTCCGCGCCGCGCGCTGGATTTTCACGCGCCAGTGTCGGAAGGTCGGCGATTGGATCGTCTCGTCGCCCAAGGCCGAGCCGGGCGGATGGTATTTTCAATTCGAGAATGAATGCTATCCGGACAACGACGACACGGCCGTTATCGTGATCAGCCTGTCGAAGCTCATCATGCCGGAAATGGACGCCCAGCTCGATGCCATGCGGCGCGGTATACGGTGGACGCTGGCCATGCAGGGGAGCGACGGCGGGTGGGGCGCGTACGACAAGGACAACAACAAGATGTTTCTGAACCAGATCCCGTTCGCCGACCACAAGGCCCTGCTCGATCCCAGCACGGCCGATCTCACGGGCCGCGAATTGGAAATGCTGGGCGCGCTGGGCTATGACCTGAGCCATCCGGCAGCCGTGCGCGCGATCCGGTTCATTCGGAAGAACCAGGAGGCCGACGGGTCGTGGTACGGCCGCTGGGGCATCAATTATGTCTACGGGACCTGGTCCGTGCTGGCCGGATTGAAGGCGATCGGCGAGGACATGCAGGCCGAATACGTCCGCCGGGCGGTGGCGTGGCTCGTCTCGAAGCAGAACCCGGATGGTGGGTGGGGCGAATCCTGCCTCTCGTACGCCGAGGAGGACGCGCATGGCGTGGGGGAGAGCACGTCCTCCCAGACCGCGTGGGCGCTTCTCGGGTTGCTCTGCGCCGGCGAAGTGGAGACGATCAGCGTGGTGCGCGGTGTCAACTACCTCATCCGGCATCAGGACCCGCAGGGGTTCTGGCCCGAGCGCATGCACACCGGCACGGGCTTCCCGCGCGTGTTCTACCTCCGCTATCACGGCTACAGCCACTTCTTTTCCCTGTGGGCTTTGTCCATGTACCGGTCGCTGAAGTCGCGGGGGCGGACTCGCGCGGACGAGATCCGCGAGCAGAACCGGCAATCCGGACAGTTTCGTCTCGCGTCGTAATGAGAGATGCGACGCGTTGCCGTCTTGGCTGCTTCCGGACGTGAATTGGCGCCTGCGCGTGCGGCGCTGGGGACGGTTGAACGCAGGCGGCTCGGCTCCTTAGAGTATGCGGTTGGTCACACAGGCGACGTGGAAGTGTATTTGATCAAGACAGGAATGGGGCCTGCTGCGGCCGCTGCTGTCGCGCACGCTGTCCTTGCCGACGTGGTCTTGGATGCGATGGTGTCAACAGGCTATGCCGGCGCGTTGGGTCCTGCTGGAATCGGGGACGTGATCGTGGGAACCGACGTGCGCGATTGGACAAGGGGGCATGCCCAGGCGATATTCCGGGCCGATCCCGCCTTGCTTGCGATTGCCCGGGAAGCGGCGGGTGAGGCGAAGCTGGCCTGGTCGGAAGGCCCGGTAGCGACGGCGGCTCGGGTCCTCTGCCGGGCAGACGAAAAGAGGGCGCTGGCCGAAGCAAGCGGCGCGATTGCCGTGGACATGGAGAGTGCCGAGATCGCGCGGGTGGCCGCGTCCAGAAACGTACCATTCCTGCTGGTTCGCGCGGTGTCCGATCGCGCCGGCGATGATCTCCCGATGGATTTCAACCTGTGGCTGACTCCCGGCGGGCGCGTGCGTGCCTTCGCCCAGTTGGCGAGGCGTCCGTCCGTCCTGCGCGCGCTCTTCCGGATGAAGCGTCAGGTTGAGCAGGGGTCGCAGAACCTGGCTTATTTTTTCCAGGTGTGGTGGCGCCTGCTGGGACAGGAGCATGCGTCCGCCCGGATGCATGTTCCGGCCGTGATGGGAGTGAACCCATGGTGACAACTACTGTGGCCGGAGTCGGCCGGAACGTATTGAGGATCGTCGGCGAGATGGGCCGCATGATGGTCTTTCTCATCAGCACGGTCGCCTGGATGGTGCGCCCGCCCTTTCGTGTCATGCAGGTTCTGAAGCAGATCCACTTCATCGGCGTGAAATCCCTCTTCGTGATCGTGCTGACAGGGGCCTTCACCGGCATGGTGCTGGGGCTGCAGGGCTATTACTCGCTGCGGAAGTTCGGTGCGGAGGGGTGGCTGGGATCGGCTGTGGCGCTGAGCATCATTCGGGAACTGGGGCCGGTGCTGTCGGCCCTGATGGTGACGGGGCGCGCCGGCTCCGCCATGACGGCCGAGATCGGCATCATGCGGATCACCGAGCAGATTGATGCCCTCGATACGATGGCGGTCAGTCCCATGCAGTATCTGATCGCGCCCAAAGTACTGGCCAGCGTGCTCGTCATGCCCATGCTCTGCTCGATCTTTGATATCGTCGGCATTTATGGCGGGTACATGGTCGGGGTGAATCTGTTGGGTGTCGGCTCCGGCGCCTACATCAGTTCGATGGAATCCAGCGTGGAGTGGAAGGACGTCTACGGGGGATTTCTCAAGGCTCTCAGTTTCGGTGTGATCATCTCCTGGGTCTGCACGTATAAGGGCTATCACACCACAATGAGCGCCGAGGGGTTGGGAACAGCCACCACGGAGGCGGTGGTCCTGTCCTCCGTCCTGATTCTCATCTGGGACTATTTTGTGACCTCAGTGTTGATGTAATGGGAACGGAGGCAGCCACACCCGTGATTCGTCTTGTCGGAGTGGAGAAGGCTTTGGGGGGGCAGCCGGTTCTGAAAGGCGTGAACCTGGAGATTCCCCGCGGCAAGGTGACCACGGTGATCGGCAAGAGCGGCGGTGGGAAGAGCGTCCTGCTCAAGCATATGATCGGCCTCCTCCGGCCTGATCGCGGTCAGGTGCTGGTGGATGAAATCGACATCACCAGGCTCAACGCGCACGGTCTGAACGAGGTCCGCAAGAAGTTCGCCATGCTGTTCCAGGGCGCGGCGCTGTTCGACTCGCTCACGGTCCTTGAGAATGTCGCCTT
This sequence comes from Nitrospirales bacterium, assembly GCA_036170875.1. Taxonomy (GTDB): domain Bacteria; phylum Nitrospirota; class Nitrospiria; order Nitrospirales; family NS-4; genus SCTG01. The sequence continues at coordinate 3,890 of JAVHQA010000116.1, read as the reverse complement.
TCCCTTGCGTGAGAAGACGAAGCTCAGGGCGGCGGAGGTTGACCGCAAGGTCCTTGAGATGCTGGAGGCGGTTGGGCTCACGGGCATGGGGCACAAGTTTCCCGCGGAACTCAGCGGGGGCATGCGCAAGCGGGCGGGGTTGGCGCGCGCGCTCGTGATGGGGCCCGAGATCATTCTGTTCGACGAGCCGACCACGGGCCTCGATCCGCTCCTGGCGAGGACGATTCACGACCTGATTCTTGAGACCCAGCGGCGGTTCGGTTTCACGGCTGTCATGGTGAGCCACGAAATCCCGGAAATCTTCGGGATATCGGATTACGTGGCGATGTTGCTGGATGGGGTGATCGCCGAGATGGCGCCGCCGGAACAGTTTCAGCGCACGCGCCATCCGGGTGTGCGGGAATTCATTAACGTCGGCACGAGGCCTGAGGTCGTCTCCTCCGGGGCCGGCAGGGAGACTCGGGGATTATGAAAGACGCGAAACTGGAACTCATTGTCGGGGTGTTCGTCCTGGTCGGCATCGCTGCCTTGACGTACCTCGCGGTCAAGCTCGGGAAGCTGGAAGTGATCGGGGGCGGGAAGAACCTGGAGATCCACGCGGAGTTTGATTCGGTGGCCGGACTCAAGGACGGCGCGACGGTCGAGATCGCCGGCGTGCAGGTCGGCCAGGTGAAGAAGATCGGGTTGAACGGGGACGGCGAGCGCGCGGTGGTAAGTTTTTCACTGACGCCGGGCGTAAAGCTCTACGGGGACGCAATCGCCTCGATCAAGACCCGCGGACTGATCGGCGACAAGTATGTGTCGCTTTCGCCGGGAGGGTCTCAGAAGGAATTGCCGCCGGGGGGCAAGATCCGCGAGACCGAGTCAGGGGTCGACTTCGAAAAAGCCATCAGTGAATTCATTCACGGGAACGTCAAGTAAATCGAGGGGAGACGGAAGGTGATACGACGTCATGCAACGATATTGGCGGTTGTTCTGGCCGGTGGCCTGGTCGGCGGGAATATTCTTGGCTGGGCGGCGCCGGCGTGGGCGGGCCCTCCCGTCGAAGCTGTGCGAAAGACCATCGACGAAGTGATCCGCATTCTGGATGATCCGGCGTGGAAGAAGCCGGACAGGAAGGAAGAGCGCCGCAAGTTGCTCGAACGCACCATCAGCCAGCGTTTCAACTATCCCGAGATGGCGAAGCGGTCGCTGGGGGCGGAGTGGGGCAAACATTCCGCTGAAGAGCAGAATGACTTTGCTGCCAATTTTCAGACGCTGCTGTCGAATACGTACATTGGGCGGATCGAGGCCTACTCAGGCGAGAAGGTGCAATACCTCAAGGAGCTGAACGACGGCGAGTTTGCGGAAGTCTATACGCATGTCGATACCGGCAAGTCCGTGATCGACATCAACTACCGGCTGCAGAAAATTTCCGATGATTGGCGCGTCTACGACGTGGTGGTGGAAGGCACCAGCCTGGTCCTGAATTACCGCGAGCAGTTCAAGAGAATTCTTCGCAAGGATTCGTTTACAGAGTTGTCGAAGCAACTCCGTGATAAGTCGGCGCACATCAAGGCTCCTGTCCCCGACGGCAGCGAGACAGCCAAGGGGCGCTGAGTTTAGGTGAAACGGTTTCTTTGTGCATGCCCTCTTGTTCTCGCCTGCGTGGTGAGCTCGCTGCTGTTTCCCTGGGCGGAGGTGGCTGCCGAGGAGCGGTCCTATTTCGTGATCCCGGCCGTCGCGACGTCGAAAAACGACGGAACGGACGTCGGGGTGATCGTCCCCTACATCTTTGCGGACGACGAGGGGCGCATCACGAAGATCATTGCGCCCATGTACATTCACAATGAGTTTCTGGGCTCGCGCGCGACGATCAACCTCTTTCGCTATCCGGTGAGGGGAGAGCAGATCAAGCTGATTGTGTCCATCACGGAGAAGACCGAGCGCAAGTTCCAGCTCGATTATCAGAATCTGTTTCTGGATGGCGGCCGATACAGTCTGGAGGGCAATGTCGGGTTTTTTAAAAACGGCACGGCCCGGTTTTTTGGCCTTGGCAACCAGACCCGGGAAGATCAGGAGACTAACTATACCGACCGGGAGTTGCTCGGGTTCATCACGGGGGGCATCTATGTCGGGCCGGGCAGACGGGTGACGTGGACCGAACGCCTCCGCAATGTGGATGTGCAGGTTGGGGCGCTCACCAATATCGATGACGCGAAGACGGTTGCCGGCGCCCCTATCCCTTTTACTCAGTCGATATTTCCCGCGATCAAGGGGACGGGTGGAGCGACGGTCTGGGGGCACAAGCTGGCCTTTCTTGACGACACGCGCGACGATACGCTGACGCCGACGGTCGGGAGCTATTTCACCATGTTCGCGGAGCTGGCGCAGTCCCTGACGGCCGATACCAATACCGTGTTCAGCCGCTACGGGTTTGACTACCGGATACTGTTGCCCAATGCGACCAAGCGGTACACCTTCGTGTTCCGGGCGAAATTGGATGCGACGGTCGGCGGCGCGGAGATTCCCTTCTTCGAACGAAGCAGCCTGGGGGGACAGACCACGCTGCGGGGGTTCGGCGTGGGCCGGTTCGTTGACAATCATGCCCTTGTCATCAGTGCCGAGGAGCGGATTCAGCTGTTTCACGTGAAGGTGTTTGGAACCGTCGCCGAATTGGAGATGGCGCCGTTTCTCGATGTCGGGAAAGTGACCGATACGTTTCGTTACCGGGC
>JAVHQA010000116.1:0-1076 GCA_036170875.1 Nitrospirales bacterium | reverse complement strand
ATGCCGGTGGACGATGCGATGCCGCTCAAGAGCGGCGAGATGACCCTCCGCGCCCATTTCGCCGAGACCAGCACCATCCTGCGTGAGTCTGCTCCCACGGGAAGCGCCATCCTGAAATTCGGGCAGCTACGCTCGGCGTTCGACGTCCGGCTCGGCACGTCCATGGAGAATGTCGAGGTCGGGCTTGAATTCGCGTCGCTGTATCGCCATTCATCCGGGCTCGACGGGCTGATCACGGCGGTGGAGAGTCTCGTCGGGAGGCCCGCGCCTCTCCGCCAGAAGCTCAAGAATCAGGGATACGCTTATTCCGTGGGAGGCGGCAATACCTCCATGAATCCACCGAACGATGCGTTCGGGCTGACCGATATCACGCTTCACGCCAAGGGCCTCATAGTTGCCGAAAGGCAGTACGTTCCGGCGACGTCTCTGCGGGTGGCTCTGAAAGTGCCGGTGGGCGACCGGAGCCGGGCGTTCGGGACGGGTATCGCGGATCTGGGCGTGGGACTGTCGCTCCAAAAGACTGTCTGGAATCGGGTGGGCCTGTACGTCAACCTGAATGAAGTGTTGCCCACCGGCCATTACCTCGGCCTGGCGCTCCGGGGGTATTTCACGGCGGTCACGGGCGTGGAATTCATGGCCACGCCGAAGTTTTCGATCACGGGCCAGTTCGACTATTACCAGTCGCCGTTCGGCAACACCGGTTTCAAGCTGCTGGACAACGGCGTCACCGAAGCGGTGCTGGCCTTCGGGTATCGCTTTACTCCGAATCTCCTGTGGCAGTTTTATGGCGTGGAGAACCTGGATTTCACCAGAGACTCCGCCGCCGATCTCACCATCGGGACCGCGTTGACCTACCGGATACCCCAGAAGTAGAGCGGCGTGATCTCGGATTACGGTATGGCGTGATTCTTGACTGCCTGCCGGTGCTATGTGACAATGCATAAATTTTATTTCCCACGGCGAGATCTAAATCGTGTCGCTATTGAAGAAGATTGACAGCCCGGCCGACCTGAAACGGGTACCGGTCGAGCAACTTCCCGCCCTGGCGGAGGAGATTCGCGAGCGGATCATCTCGG
>JAVHQA010000115.1:10541-14603 GCA_036170875.1 Nitrospirales bacterium | reverse complement strand
TTCGGATACTTGCCCGCGAGGATCGCCGTGGCAAAGAGCGCGGCGTTCACGGCGCCGGGCCTGCCGATCGCCAATGTCCCCACGGGAATCCCGGCCGGCATCTGCACGGTCGCGAGCAGGGAGTCCAGCCCCTTCAATGCCTTGGACTCCATGGGCACGCCAAGGACGGGCAGGATCGTCTTGGCCGCCGTCACGCCGGCGAGGTGGGCCGCTCCCCCGGCCGCCGCGATGATCACCTCCAACCCGCGCCGCTCGGCTGATTCGACGTACTCGAAAAGCCGGTCCGGCGTGCGGTGAGCCGACACCACGCGCGCTTCGCACGGCACGCCCAGCTTTTCCAGCGTCTCGGTGGTATGGACCATCGTCTCCCAGTCGGACTTGGAGCCCATGATCACGCCGACCAGCGGCCGGCTTGCTTTTCCTTTCGCGCGTGATTTTCCTTTCGCGCGCGAACTGGATCGAGGCGCTTTCCGCATGTGTGGTCTCCCTCCCAATACCTGCCGGGCAATCATATACTGAAAATCGGTAAATGCTCCGGGAAAAAAGTATGGGGTGGGTAAGGGGTTTCGAACCCCCGACCTCCGGATCCACAATCCGGCGCTCTAACCAACTGAGCTATACCCACCACCAGGAGGAGAATTGCTGCGGGTGAACCGGGAAGCAAGATGAATCCTAGCAAACGCGGTGGCACATCGCAAGGCCGGACGGAGTGCCTGCGGCGTTCTCATCAGCCGCCGTACGTCAGCGCCACCTCGATCTCGGCCTGGATGGCGCGGGCGGCGGCAGCCGGATCGGCGGCAGCCCGGATGGGGCGCCCCACCACCAGATAGTCCGCGCCGGCGGCGATGGCCCCGGCCGGGGTCGTCACCTGGATCTGGTCGTCGTGCGAGGACCCGGCGGGGCGGATGCCGGGGACCACGATGAGTGGCCCCTTGCCGAACTCCCGGCGGATCATCGCCGTTTCGCCGCCCGAGGCCACAAACCCGTCGGCACCACCCGAGGCCGCCGTTCGAGCCCGCCGCAGGACTGTGTCGCGGATCGACTCGACGACGCCCGACTCCCGGAGATCCGTGTCGCTGAAACTCGTCAGCACCGTCACCGCCATGATCTTCATCGGGCTCCGGCCGCGGCCCTCAACGGCGGCCCGCACGGTCTGGCCGGCGGCGTGGACCGTGAGGAACGTCGCGCCCAGCTCGGCGGCCGCCGCCGCTGCCCGCCGCACCGTCTCCCCGATATCGAACAGCTTGAGATCAAGGAACACCCGCTTGTCCTGGGCCACGGCCCAGCGCACGATGTCGGGTCCGGCGGCCGTAAAGAGTTCCAGGCCAATCTTGACGAAGCCCACGGCGTCTCCCACACGGTCGAGCAGGCGCCTGGCCTCATCGGCCGACGGCACGTCCAATGCAAAGATCAATCGCTCGCGGGACTCAATCGGCATCGGGCCTCCTTGACTTCGGCGCAAGCGCCATGGTAGCAATCAGGCTTGTTTCACCAGGGGATTTGAGACTATGCCGGTCGTTCATAAGAGTGCCTTGAAAGCCGTCCGCCAGTCCGAGAAGCGCCGGGCGCGCAATCGCGCCGTGCAATCCGGCGTCAAACACGTCATCAAGAAGCTGCAGACCGCCGTCGAGAACAAGAAGACCGACGACACGGCGGCCCTGTTGCGCGAAGCCGCGCGCGCCCTGCAACGTGCCGCCTCCAAGGGCGTGCTGCACCGGAACACCGCGTCGCGCAAGCTGGCCCGCCTCACCGCGCAGGTGCGAAAGGGCGTGGTCCCGGCATAGCCCTCGCCGCGCCGCGGCAGAGATTCAGGAGCATCCGCTCCAGCACAAGCCGGTCCTTCCCGCGTCCGCCACCTCCGCCTTTCAAGCGCGAATCGGCCTCCCGGAACTGCTCGAAGTCGCGGAGCATCTCCTCCGAGAACCGTCTGGTCTTCCACTCCTGCCGCCAGCACGCAGCCAGGAAGCCGAGCACTTTCAGCGGGGGCTCGCCTGCATCAAGGACCTTCCCGAGAAAACGCAATGAGCCTGCGCGCTCCTTGCGCCGCAACGCTTCGAGCAGATTCCACACCGTGCCGCCCGTATCCGCTCCCTGGACGGCCTCCACATCCGCCACCGCGACCGCCTTCCCGGGCGCCACATACGCCGCGAGCTTCTCCATCTCGCGCCGCAGCACGCCGAGGTCGCCGCTGCTGGCTTCCTGCAGCAGCACCCGCGCAGGTTCGTCCAGGCTGAGTCCCAGCGCAGCGGCCTGGTCGCGAATCCAGGCCGGCAAGGCCCGCGCTTCGAGCGGCTCGCAGTCCACCGTCACGGCGACCTTCTTGCACGCCTGGAAAAACTTCACGCGCCCGTCGACCTTCCTGCCGGTCAGCACCAGGCACGTGGTCTCCACCGGCGCATCAAGATAGGGCAGTAGCCGCTCCGCGTCCTTCGCCCGCAGGGCCCCGACGTCGCGCACCACCACAAGGCGCCGCGCAGCGAACATGGGGAGGTTGCTGCAGAGAGTCAGGATCTCCGACGCATCGGTCTCATCCCCGTATACCGCGTCGCAGTTGAAGGCCTCCACATTCGCCTCGTCGGAACCCAGGACCGCCGCCTTGATTGCCGCCACCGCCTCGTCCCGAAGAAGCCCTTCCTCGCCGACGACTAGGTACAGCGGGGCGAGCTCGCCGGCGCCCACCCGCCGTTTCAGCTCAGGGACGGTCCCGCTTACCCGTTTCACCGTCATCGGACGGACTGTGCGTCGGAAAGTGTTTCAATCACGTGCGAGACGATGTGCTCGGCCATCGCCTGGCAGGCTTCTTCGGTCGCCCGGTCCTGCCGCGAGCGGTTTGTGGCGAGATCGCTGGACTGAAAGAACTCCGCCGATGTGGTGTACGTCTGGCTCCAGAACCTTTTGCGGGCGCTCTTGTCCTCGAAGGTCACCTCCACGGAGAGGCTCACGCGCTGCTCGTTGACTGATCCCTGCCGGAACGACATCGTCTGGATGCCGTAGGACCGGACGATGCCCTTGAGCACCAGCGGGGCGGCGCCGACATCATTCGCCAGTGTCAGACCGTCGGCCTGCAGGAATTGCTTGCGGATGAACTCCGTGACCCGCTTGTCGAGGACCGGCTCGAACGTATCGTTGAAGAAGACGGGGACCGCCAGGTGCACGCCCCGCAGCGATCCGCCCTGGGACGGCTTGAGCGACGTGCCGAAATCGTAGCTGCAGCCGGCTACTGCCAGAGAGAGCGCCAGGACAAACGCAATCTTCTTCATACGTCGCCCACCACGATGTTCACAAGACGCTTGTCCACGTAGACCTTTTTCTTGATCGTCTTGCCTTTGATCCATTCCGCCACTTTCGCGTCCTCAAGAGCCGTCCGGACCACATGGTCCTCGCTCGAATCGGCACGCACCGTCACCTTGCTCCGGACCTTGCCGTTCACCTGCACCGGAATCGTGAGCACCTCCTCCTGGATGAGCGCTCCATCATACGCGGGCCAGCATTGCCGCGCCAGGCCGGTCGCGTGGCCGGTCAGGGCCCACAGCTCCTCGGCGATGTGCGGGGCGAACGGCGAGAGCAGGAGCAGCAAGGCCTCAATTGATTTGCGAAGAACTTCGACATCTCCCCTGAGCGTGACCTTGGCTCCCGGAGCACACTTATAAAGACCGTTTACAAACTCCATCAGTGCGGCAATTGCGGTGTTGAACTGGAACTCCCGCTCAATGTCCTCCGTCACCTTCTTGATGGTCCGATGCGTGAGCCGTCTCAGTTCAAGACCATATTGAGTCATGTTGCCTGGTAAAATTTCTTGTGAGACAAACCGAGAGTCAAAGGTCCATTGAAGGTCATCGATCAGCCGCCACACGCGTGCCAAAAACCGGGAGGCACCCTCCACACCGGCGTCGTTCCACTCCAGGTCCTTCTCCGGCGGGGCCGCAAAGAGCGAAAACAGGCGTGCTGTGTCCGCGCCGTGGGTGGCGATCAGGTGCTCAGGATCCACGACGTTCTTCCTGGACTTGGACATCTTCTCGACGCGGCCCTTCTCGGCCGGCTTGCCGCATTTCCCGCAGCGCC
>JAVHQA010000115.1:7486-10441 GCA_036170875.1 Nitrospirales bacterium | reverse complement strand
TCCACGAACGTGTCCATGGTGTCGGTTTCCCGGCGGCCCGCGCCGCCACACTTCGGGCACAGCACATGAACGAATTGTTCCACCCGGGCCAACGGCGATGATCCCTTGCCGGTGAACGGCACATCTTTCGGCAGTTCAACCGGAAGTTTGTCGTCCGGCACGGGTACCGTCCCGCAGGCCTTGCAGTAGATAATCGGAATGGGCGTGCCCCAGTATCGTTGCCGCGAGACGCCCCAGTCGCGGAGGCGATAATTGACGGTGCGCTTGCCGAATCTCCCGGCCTCGACGTAGTCGGCGATTTTCGCCTTCCCCTCGGCCACGCCGAGCCCGGAGAACTGCGCGCTGTTCACCAGCGTGCCGACCGCGTCTTCGTAGGCGGCCGACAGCGGCTCGGTCGGCGTGCCGGCGGGGCTCTGAATCACCAGCCGGACAGGAATCCTGTACTTGGTCGCGAACTCGAAGTCGCGCTGATCGTGCGCGGGTACGGCCATGATCGCGCCGGTCCCGTATTCGTACAGGACGAAGTTCGCCACCCAGATCGGGATCTTCGCGTGTGTAAATGGATTGATCGCATACGCGCCCGTGAACATGCCTTCCTTCTCGCGATCGGCGGCGGTGCGAACCGCTTTCTCCTGCCGGGACACCCGCGCCACGAATTCCCGCACGGCCGCCGCCTCGGGACGCCCCGCGATCAGCCGTTCCACCAGCGGCGACTCCGGCGCCAGGCTCATGAACGTCGCGCCGAAGATCGTGTCCTGCCGGGTGGTGAAGATTCGAATGGCAGGGAGGTCGGGCAGCGGCTCGGCGAGCGGGAAGTCCGCCTCCACGCCGACGCTTTTGCCGATCCAGTTGCGCTGCATCGCCAGTACGCGGGCGGGCCAGGCGGGGAGCTGCTCGCAGCCCTGCAGCAGTTCCTCCGCGTACTGCGTGATCTTGAAGAACCACTGCTCGAGCTCCTTCTGGACCACCACGGAATCGCAGCGCCAGCAGCGGCCGTCCTCAACCTGCTCGTTGGCCAGCACGGTTTCGCAGCTCGGGCACCAGTTCACGGCCGAGCGTTTCTTGTAGGCCAGGCCCTTTTCGTAGAACCTCAGGAACAGCCACTGGTTCCATCTGTAATAGTCCGGCTCGCAGGTGGTGACTTCGCGTGACCAGTCGTACGAGAGCCCCATGCGCTTGAGCTGCGCGCGCATGTAGGCGATGTTCTCTCGGGTCCAGATGTGCGGATGCACCCCCCGCTCGATCGCCGCATTTTCGGCCGGCAGGCCGAAGGAGTCCCAGCCCATGGGATGCAGGACATTAAATCCCCGCATCATTTTATAGCGCGCGATCACGTCGCCGATGGCGTAGTTCCGGACATGGCCCATGTGGATGCGGCCGGACGGGTAGGGAAACATCTCGAGGCAGTAGTACTTGGGGCGAGCGGGGTCCTCGGTGACGCGAAACGTCTCCTGCTCGTCCCAGACCCGCTGCCACTTGGCCTCGATCTGCTGGTGATCGTAGTGCTGCTCAGCCACGCGGCGAATCTAACACACCGGCGAAAAGCGGGCAAGAAACGGAACCGGCCGCTAGGCGTCGGGCTTGCCTTTGAGGTCTTTCAAGTCCTGCAAGGTGAGGAGGCTGGTGAGGGGGACGCCGAGGGCTTCGACGCGCTGGCGGCCGTTGTCTTCCTGGCGGTCCACGATGACGAGCGCCTGCTGCACGTCGAGGCCGGCGGCGCGCGCCTGGGTGATGGCGTCGATCGTCGCCTGGCCGGTGGTGAGCACATCGTCCACGACCAGGACGCGGTCACCCGCCTGGAACGCGCCTTCCACGGCATGCTTCATCCCGTGGTCCTTGGCCTTCTTGCGCACGACGAAGGTGCGCAGCTCGCGGCCCGTCCGGTCATACACATAGTCAGAGACCGCGGTGGAAATCGGAATCGCCCCGATCTCCATCCCGCCGACGGCCTGGACGTCCCAGCCCTTGAGGTGCTGGGCGATCAACTCGGCGAGGATCCGCCGATATTGCGGATGCGCCAGGAGCTGCTTGCAGTTGACGTAGTATTCGCTGGCGCGGCCGGAGGCCAGCGTGAACTGCGGCGTCGCCTTCCAATGGAAGGAGCCGGTCTCGAGGAGGGCCCTGGCGAGGTCGAACTTGCCCATGGCTGGCGAGTCCGTACCATCCATGGCCGGATCGAGTCAAGGGATAGTTGATTCGGGTATGATGCAAGTCCGTGGACGATACAGCCAAACAGCTCGAGACGGTGATGCGGTATCACCAGGAGACCAAGCACCACTTCAACCGCTATGCCCGCGCGCTGGGCTCTCTGGACTGGGCGAACCAGCCGAACCCCTTCCGGCGATACGACGGCACGGAACTCATCCGCCTGCCAATCCTGCATCTTGACGAGGATCCACTGCCGCCGCCCTATGACCACCTGTATCGCCAGGGAGCCGTGCCGCGCGCGCCCGTGACGCTCCGCACGCTTTCCCGCCTGTTCGAGTACGCGCTCGCGCTCTCGGCCTGGAAGCAGGCCGGCGACAGCCGCTGGGCGCTACGAAGCAATCCCTCCAGCGGCAACCTGCATCCCACCGAAGGCTACCTGCTGATCGGCGCACTCCCCGGCCTCGCCGCCGGTCCGGGCCTGTATCATTACGCCCCCAAGGAGCATGGGCTCGAACGGCGCGCGGACTGTCCCGACGAGTTGTACGCGGCGCTGATGCAGGCATTCCCCCCGCAGTCTTTTCTCGTCGGGTTGTCCTCCGTGCATTGGCGGGAGGCCTGGAAATACGGCGAGCGCGCATTCCGCTATTGCCAGCACGACGTGGGGCACGCGATCGGCACGGTCCGGATTGCGGCCGCGACGCTGGGCTGGAGCGCGGTGGCGCTCACCGGCTTGTCGGACGATACCATCGAGGACTTGCTGGGGCTGAACCGTGCCGGGGACTTCGAAGGCGCCGAGCGCGAGCACCC
>JAVHQA010000115.1:0-7386 GCA_036170875.1 Nitrospirales bacterium | reverse complement strand
ACTTGCTGGGGCTGAACCGTGCCGGGGACTTCGAAGGCGCCGAGCGCGAGCACCCGGACCTCGTCCTGGTGATCTTCCCGGCGGGTCTCGCACAGGGCTGGCGCGCCGGCGACGAACGCGTGCTACCGCTCTGCCTCGATCCGGAGCTGGCGCGCACGCTGACGACATCATCACACCATGGCTGGCATGGCAAGGCGAACCGGTTGAGTCCGGATGCTCCGGTGCCTTGGGACATCATCGATCACGCGGCGGACGCGTCGCGAAAGCTGACCAGCGACTTGCACGGATTGGAGTTGCCTCCGCCGGCTGACGCACCGCCCACGAGCGGCTGGTCACCAGAGGGTCCCTTGGCTGGGAAAATCATCCATCAGCGGCGAAGCTTGCAGGCCTGCGACGGGAAGACCTCGATCCCGGTTGAACGCTTCTACCACATGCTCGCGCGGGTCATGCCGCGCGTTGATCTGGAAGTGCTCCGGCGTCCCATGCCCTGGGACGCCCTTCCCTGGGACCCGGCCATTCACCTGGGCTTGTTCGTCCATCGCGTGGAGGGGCTCGCGCCCGGGTTGTACGTGCTGGTCCGCGATCCGGCCAAAGCGGACCAGCTCCGCACGGCCATGCACGAGCAGTTTGCGTGGACCGCGCCGCCGGGCTGCCCGGCCGATCTCCCGCTCTACCTACTTGAGGAAGGCAGCGCCCAGCGGCTGGCCACGCAGGTGAGCTGCTTTCAGGAGATTGCCGGCGACGGCGCCTTCTCGCTGGGCATGATCGCCGAGTACCAGGCGTCGCTCTTCGCGCACGGGCCGTGGTTCTACCGGCGATTGTTCTGGGAGACCGGCGTGATCGGGCAGGTGCTGTATTTAGAAGCGGAAGCGGCGGGTGTGCGGGCGACCGGCATCGGATGCTTCTTCGACGACCCGGTGCACCAGGCCTTCGGTTTGAACGATCTGGCCTTTCAGTCGCTCTATCACTTCACCGTCGGCGGCGCCGTGGACGATCCCCGCCTCACGACCCTCCCGCCCTACGGCGACTGATTTATTTCATCAGCGCGTGGAAGGTTTCGATGGAGCGGTACTTCGTGGACGCCTGGGGCGGCAGGGCAGAGCTGGATTTTGAGCGGTGCACGAGATGCCTGATCCCGTGCGCGTCGGCCGAGACCAGGGCGGTCTCGTCGTCGTCCACGAAGAGCGTGGTGGCGGGATCGAACCCCAGGATCGCTTCCGACTTCACCCAATAGTCGCGTTCGCACTTGAGACACCCGACGTCGAAAGCCGTGACCATCCGGTCGAGATGCGCGTTCAGGCCGGTCCTCTCCATTTTGATCGCCAGCGTTTTGGGGTGCGCGTTCGTGACCAGGTGCACCGGGATCTTCCGCTCCCGCAGGAAGCCGAGAAAATCGAGACTATCAGGGTGCGACGCGATGCGAAACCGGAGCGCATCCTTGATGGCCGGCACGTCGAGATCCAGTTGGCGCGTCCAATAGTCAAGATCAGTCCAATGCAGCTGCCCCTCGACGGCGCGGTAGAGCGAGACCAGTCGCTCGCGGGCCTCGTCCACCGACATCCCTCTGGCGGCGGCATAGCGCGCCGGCAGGGCCTCCAGGTAGAAATGATCGTCGAAGGCCCGGTCGAGCAGCGTCCCGTCCATGTCCAGGAGGACGGTTTCGATGGCGGTCCAGTTCATGGCCCCATTATACAGATAGATCTGGTCCTGTCGCCTGCGGCTGCGGGGTCCTGCCGCCGTCCTCCCCCGCCGTGCTCCTCGTTACTGCGCGCGGCGGGTGGGGCCCCCTCCCGGCGTCACCCCTCCGCCTCCGGCGACATCGGTTGCTCGGCAGCGTTCTTGTCAAGACAGCGGATAGCGTGTTAGCGTGAGCCTCATGTTCACCATTGCCATCATCGGGCGCCCGAACGTCGGCAAGTCCACGCTGTTCAACCGCATCCTAGGCCGGCGGCAAGCCATCGTCCAGGATGTGCCCGGCGTGACACGCGACCGGCATTACGCCGAGTGTACCGATAGGGGACGGCAGTTCCAGTTGATCGACACCGGCGGCCTGATGCCGGCCTCCGAGGACCGGATGCTGGGGCTGATCCGCGAGCAGTCGCGCCGCGCGATCGACGAAGCCGACGCGCTCATCTTCCTGATGGACGGGCGCGAGGGCCTGACACCGATGGACCGGGCGATCGCCGATCTGCTGCGCGGCGTGAACAAGCCCGTCTTCGTGGCGATCAACAAGATCGACACCCCCAAATCCGATCCGCTGATCGGGGACTTCTACGAGCTGGGGATGGAGCCGCTGTTCCCGCTCTCCTCTGAGCACGGCACCGGCCTCGCGGAGTTGCTGGACGCGCTCCATCCGCTGATCCCGGCCACGCCGGAGAGCCCCGCCGCGCCGGAGATTCCCAAGATCGCCGTCGTGGGACGGCCCAATGTCGGCAAGTCCACGTTCATCAATACCCTCTTGGGCGAGACCCGCCTCGTCGTCAGCGACGTGCCCGGCACGACGCGCGATTCCATCGATACACTCGTCCGCTACAAAAAGGACGCGTACCTCTTCATCGACACAGCGGGGATCCGCCGGCGCGGCAAGATCGATCCGGGCGTGGAGCGCTACAGCGTCGCGCGCGCCATGCGGGCGATCGGCCGGGCCGACCTGGCCGTCCTGATTCTGGACGGCGTCGAGGGGGCCACGGAGCAGGACACGAAGATCGCCGGGCTGGCCTTGCGGGGGGGCCGCGCCTGCGTGCTCCTCGTGAACAAGTGGGACCTGCGCGCCGACGACGCGGACGCCAGGGCGAAGTATGAGGCCGAACTGCACCGGCGTTTCTCGTTTCTCACCTGGGCGCCCGTCATGTACGGTTCGGCCCTCCAGTTCAAGACGGTCACGGGCATCTTCAAGCTGATCAGTGACTCATTGAAGGCCTTTGGGCACCGCGTACCCACCGCGCAGCTCAACCGTGTTTTTCAGCAGGCAATCGAGGCCAACCCCCTGCCGATCCGCAAGGGCAAGCCGGTGAAGTCCGCCTACATCACCCAGGTGGCCGCCAAGCCCCCCACGTTCGTTCTCTTTTGCCGGCACGCGGACGACATCGGCCTGCCCTACCTGCGCTATCTTGAGAACTACTTCCGCGAGAAGTTCGGCCTTGGCGGCACGCCGATCCGCATCTTCGCAAAGGAAAAATGATGCCGGTGCGAGCCGCCCTGGCCTGCGCGCTGTTGGTCGGGTTGCTCAACCCGGCCGCCGACGCGGCGGATGCCGTCGAGATCATCGCCAGCAAGCGGACGTTCACCCCTGAGACGGTGACGCTGCGGGTCGGCCGGCCTGCCACCCTCATCGTCCGTAACGAGGACGAGGAACTGCACGCCTTCGTGCCGCTGCTGCTCTTCCAGCGCACCAACGTCCAGGTGAGCGGCAACGGCGCCCCCGAGTTCAACGAGACCGGCTTTGCCCGCATCCTGATTCCGCCCCGCGGGAGGGCCGAGCTCCGGTTCATCCCCAGGACTTCCGGCACGTTTTTGTATATTTGCGACCTTCCAGGCCACAACATGCGGGCGGAGATCATCGTCGAATAGGCGTCTTCCTGCGCCGTTGACAGATTCCGGCCATGCGCTTACCATACAGCCACTGCAGGAACCCGATTATGTCCTTACCACGTTCGGCTTCATCCGAACGACTCGTACTAAGGAGGTCAGCACAATGATCGCGATAGACGGACGCCGTATCTCGATATGGATTTTTCCTCTTCTGTTCCTCCTGCTCGGCATCGGCACAGGCCCGGCCCTGGCCCAGCAGGCGGCCGCTCCGGCTTATGAAGTCTGGGCGCTCGACCAGTCGGACAGCTCCAAGGACGGTGGCGGCACGCTCTACATCTACGACGGCGCCGCGCTGGCCGCCGACGCAAAGAGCGCCAAGGCCGAAGCGGTGGACCTGGGCGGCAAGTTCGCCGAGGCCTGTAAGGACGTGCCCGGCGGCTTTCCAAAGCGCCCCCACATGCTCTTCTTCACCAAGGACGGGAAGTACGCATTGCTCTCGTATGTCGCCACCGGCCACGTCGTGTTCATTGACGCGGCTTCCCGTGCACCGATCGGGTGCGTGAGCCTGGGCAAGAACGCCCACGCGGCCTGGCCGACGGCCAATATGAAGATGGCGATCGGCGCGAACATCGCGGAAAAGAAGCTGGTCCGCATCGCGACTGACTATGCGAACAAGAAATTTACGGTCAATGACACGGTGGCGCTGGGCGCCCTGGAACCGATCCTGCCTGACGCGGCCCCCATCTGCCCGATCACTGAGAACACAAGCCAATTTGCCTTCGTCACCCCTCGGGGCGGCGGTCTGGCGGTCTATGACGTCACCGCGACCCCGATGCTCCTCGCCGGAACGGTTCCGGCGGCGGCGGTGAACCCGGCCGGGTGCGGTGGCGTACAGATCGGTGCCACCATGTACCTCAACTCCGGCGGCGGGTGGCCGAACACGCCCTTGAACCACGACGTGTACGCGTTCGGCGTCGGCGCGCTGCCGCAAATGACCGTGCCCACACGGATCGGCGGACGCGACGGCGGCGACTCGCACGGCATGGTCGGGATCGGCGGCAAGTACCTCTGGTCGGGCGACCGGCACCTCAATCTGGTCGACGTGTACGATACGGGCAACGGCAACATCAAGGTCGGGACGATCGCCCTCGCCGGTGGCCTTAGCAAGGACCCCGCGCCTGATTTGATGGATGCGGCTCCGGACGGCAGCTACGTCTTCGTCGGGCTGCGCGGGCCCAACCCCCTCACCGGCAATAACAAAGCGGTCGACAACGCCGTCGGCAGCACGCCGGGCGTGGGCGTCATCAAGGTCGAGGGCGGCGGCAAGAGCGGCACGTTCGTGGGCATTGCCCCGATCAGCCGGGTGGCCGAGGAGAAGGACAAGGACGGGAACATGGTCAAGAAGGAAAAAGGCGATCCGCACGGAATCCAGGTACGGAAGAAATAACGCGCGTTCGGTTTCCATGAGAGGGGAGGATCCGCGCGGGTCCTCCCCTTTTTTATCATCACCCTGGGAGAATGCCTCAGGCTCCATGCCCAGCGGTTGGCTCTCACACAAGAACTTCGAAGCGCTCGTCGCCGAGGCGGTCAAAGGCCTGCCCAAGGAATTCCGGCGCCGTCTTGAGAACGTGGCAATCGAGGTCCAGGAAGAACCGAGCGAAGAGGCCCTCGAGGCGGTCGGCCTCGAGTCTGATGAGTCGGACGAGCTGCTTGGGCTCTACTGGGGCCGATCCATCCAGGGCGATTCCTTCTTCGATACCGGAGGGCACCTGCCGGATCGCGTCTACATCTACCGGGGGCCGATCCTGCGCGTATGCGAGACGGAGGAGGACGTGGTGCGCGAGGTCCAAGACACCGTGGTGCATGAGCTTGGCCATCATTTTGGACTGTCCGATGATGACATGCCGTATTGACCAGATTTTCATGTTCTCGAACGCCCTCTTACTCATGGCTTCGTCAGCGTTTGCCGGACATGCGGGCGAGATGGAAAGCCCCGGCCTGATGCCTCATGAGCTGTTGATCGGCCTGGTCGGGCTCGCCGGCCTCGTCCTGCTGGCGCTCCTCGCGCTCGCCTGGGTGGTCTGGCGCGTGCGCGGGCTTGATCGGCGCGTGCGGGACCTGGAAGGCGGACGGAAGACGTGAGGTGTGCTACGATAAGAACTATAGTTCTGAGCCAAGGAGGTATGCCATGAACGCCACGACGCTTCGTAGCGTGTTGTCGGTAATCGGGCTTACATTCTTTGTCGCGGCCTGCGCGGCCATTCCGGAGACCTACCCGCCGCCTGCGAATCCGTTTCTTTCCGGCGCGCCTTCACTCGAAGGAGCCAAGAGCCTGCAGCCGACCAAGGTGGGACTCGTCTGGTTGAAACCGCTCAATGCAGACGCGCCGCCCGACGCGGCCCAGCGTGCCCTGGCCGAAAAAATCACAGCGCAGTTCCCGGCAGGGAAGCGCCTCGAAATCGTCGGCTCCGTGACGGTCTCGGCCGCAGACGGCGATACCCTGGCAGGCCTCCGCAAGGCCAGCGCCACGCTCAAGGTCCAGCAGGTTCTGGTCGTGATGCCGAAAGGGGTCGAGGTGGTCAGCCCCGCGTGGATTAAGTACGGCCGGGACGGGAATGCCGTCGGCACGCGCACGGACAGCTATTTCACTGTCAGCCTCGTCGCCCTCGACCTGGCCACCGGCAAGAGCCTGTTCTCGGCGGTCGCCAACGGCGAGGCCCGACTGCTGGCGGCCGACTACGAAGACGCGCGGCCCTGGTATCCCCGCATCTCGCCCGGACGCAGCAGCGCGTTCATCTATCCCGACAAGGCCGTGTTCCCGCCGGGAGAGGTTCGTGCCGTCGCGCTCGAAGACGCGGTGAAGGGCCTCATCTACGCGCTGGATCTGGCGCTCGGGAGCTGATGCGGCGAGTCTTCTCCGTCGGTCTCCTGATCGTCGTTGCGCTCACGTCCTTTGCGTTCGCCCAACCCAAAGGAGAGTGGGTCGCGAAGGCGCCGGCTCCGAGCAAGCGAACCGAGGTGGCGGCCGCTGCCGTGAAGGGCAGGATCTATGTGGTCGGCGGCTTCCAGCAGGGCCTGAGCTTCATCACGCCGGCCGTTCAGGAGTACGATCCAAAGACCGATACCTGGCGCGAGCGTACGCCGCTTCCTGAAGGCCTGCACCACACAGGGATCGGCGTGATCAATGATCGCATTTACGTCATCGGCGGCTTCGAGCATTCGTTCCTGTCTATTTGGTCACCCCTGGCGAGCGTGTACGAATACGATCCCACCGCCGATCGGTGGACGGCCCGCAAGCCCATGCCCACTCCGCGCGGGGCGCTGGCGGTGGCGGTACTCGACGGGAAGCTGCATGCGGTCGGCGGCTATAATCGGGAGGGCAACACAAGCGCGCATGAGGTCTACGATCCGGCGACGGACACCTGGTCCACCCGCGCCCCGATGCCGACCGCCCGCGACCACCATGCGGCGGCGGCCGTCGGCGGCCGGCTCTACGCAATCGGGGGCCGGCTCAATCGCCAGTACAGCCAGAACCTGTCGGTCACCGAGGAATACGATCCGGCAACCGACCGTTGGACGCGCAAGGCCGATCTGCCGACGGCGCGCAGCGGGATCACGGCGGCGGTCGTGGGCGAATGGATTTATGTCTTCGGCGGCGAGGCTGTGGCCGGTACCTTCAATGAAAACGAAGCCTACCATCCGGCATCGAACTCATGGACGGCGCAGGCGCCCATGCCGACCGCCCGTCACGGACTGGGCTCGGCCGTCGTGGACGGCCGCATCTTCGTCCTGAGCGGAGGCCCGACACCCGGCGGGTCCTTCAGCAACGCCAACGAGATGTTCACCCCGCCGGCG
>JAVHQA010000114.1:7781-14631 GCA_036170875.1 Nitrospirales bacterium | reverse complement strand
GTGACCAGCGCAGATCCTGGTAGGGGCGGCCCTTGGGGTCGTTTCCCTCGGGAAAGATGCGCCGCTCCATTGGCTGTTTGAGTGTGGTGGATTTGTTCTCCTCCAACGTATGCAGGTCATCCAGCCGCCGCAGGAAGAGCAGGTAGGTGATCTGCTCGATCACTTCGAGTGGGTTGGAGATGCCGCCGGACCAGAAGGCGTCCCAGATGCGGTCGACTTGGCTTTTGAGTTCGCCGGTGAGCATGTTGGTTCCTTTTGGTTAGGCGAGAGCCGTTAACAGACTCAGGAAATAAATCCGTCCGCGAGTATAGCCCCGCCCTTATGAATTGTCACGGAGAGCGGGAATTAGGAAGGGGTACAGGCACCATTCGGAAATGGAGCCAGTCCCCGCGCCGAAGGAGTTAGGGCAGAAGCCCGGCGACGGCGCTGTCGCCGCTCAGGCCGGAGAAGATCGACGCGGCGGAGACGGCAAAGGTCATGAAGGGCTGGGGCCACATCCCGAGGATGAGCGTGCCCGCCAGACACACGTAGATCACGGCCTTGAGCGCCTCGGGAACGGGGATGGGCGCGGGGTCGGTCGGCTCGTTGATGTACATCTTCTTGACGACGATGATGTAGTAGTACATGGAGATGACGATGCTGATCAGCCCGACCGTGATCAGCGTGTAGAGCTCCTCCTTGATGGCCGCCGCAAACACGTAGATCTTGCCGATGAATCCCGCCAGCGGCGGCACGCCCGCCAGCGAGAACAGGAAGATCAGCATCGCGAAGGCCAGAAACGGCGAGCGCCGGTTAAGACCGCTGTAGTCCTCGATCTCGTCGCTGTGGCTTGTCTGGCTGAAGGCGATCACGACTGCGAAGGCCCCCAGGTTGGCGAACAAATACGTCAGTAGGTAGAAGAGCACGGCCTCCGCCCCCATCGTCGTCCCCGTCGCCATGCCGATCAGAATGTTCCCGATCTGGGCGATGCCGGAGTAGGCCAGCATCCGCTTGATGTTCTTCTGCGCAATCGCCACGATGTTGCCGTACAGCATCGACAGGATGGCCGTGCCGATCATCAGCCAGACCCACTGCGGCTTGAGCGCGATCAGCGTGGCGAAAAAGATGCGCAGCAGGATGGCGAAGGCGGCGCCCTTCGGGGCGATGGAGAGATACGCCGTGACGGGCGTCGGCGCGCCCTGGTACGTGTCGGGGATCCAGGAGTGCAGCGGCACGGCCCCGATCTTGAAGCCCAGCGCCGCGAAGATCAGCAGCCAGCCCACCGCCAGCCCCGGCGTCAGGTCGGCGCCGCCCGCCGCGATCGTGGCAAAGAGGAACGTCCCCGTCTCGCCGTAGACCAGGCTGATCCCATAGGCCAGCAGGGCGGCGGCGAAGATCCCCAGGATGAAGAACTTGAGCCCCGCCTCGCTCGAACGGAGATCGTCCCGGAGATACGCCACCAGGACGTAAAACCCGAAGGTACTGAACTCCAGCGTGACGAAGACGGACAGCAGGTCGTTGGCCGAGGCCATGAACATCATGCCCAGCGCCGCCATCATCACGAGGAAGTAATACTCGCTTTTGAAAAATCTAAACCGCCCGACGTAGTCGATCGAGGCCAGGATGACCAGTATCGCCGCGCCCACGACGAAGATCTTGAAGAAAAGCGCCAGCCCGTCCAGCGCGAACATCCCCTTGAACAGCATGCCGTGGGTTCCCGACGCGTAATACCCGAGCAGGAACAGCAGCGCGACGGCCATCCCGCCCACGCTGAGCGCGGCGATCGTGCGCTGTGAAAGGCGCGGCATCAGGAAGTCCACACAGAGCACGACGCAGATCCAGAGCGTCACCCAGAGCTCCGGGAGCAGCAGCAGCAGGTCGCTGAAGGACAACTGGAGATTGAACGTCATGGGACGAGCGCGCCTCCCGCCTGCGTCATCACGGGGGCAACTTCAATGATCCGCGCCAGGATCGGGTCCACGCCCGAGCGGATGATCTGCAGCATGAGTCCGGGGAAAATGCCGAAGGTGACGCTGCCGAAGATCATGATCAGCAGCGGCAGGCGGTCCACAAAGGCCGTCGCGTCATGGGCGTGGTGCCCCAGTTCGCTCAACTGGCCGTAGAACAGCCCGCGCATCATCCGAAACAGGTACGCCATCGTGAGCACGATGCCCAGCACCGCAATAATGGTCTGGATGGGATAGTGGGACCAGCTCCCCAGCACGATCATGACCTCGGCCACGAAGTTCACGGTCCCCGGCATGCCGACGGAGGCCATGCAGGCGACGAGGAAGCAGCCGGAGACGAAGGGCATCTTGCCCATCAGGCCGCCCAGCGACGGAATGTCGCGCGAGTGAGTCTGGTCGTACACCCAGCCGGCCATGGCGAACAGCATCCCCGTGGCGAGCGCATGCGCGAACATGTACAGGACGGCGCCGGTGAGACTGATGTAGTCCAGCGCGGCCATGCCCAGGAACACGTAGCCCATGTGGCTGGAGCTGCTGTAGCCGATGACGTACTTCGTGTCCCGCGCGTAGTAGGCCACGTAGCCGCCGTACAGGATGCTGCCGATGCAGAGGACAGCCGCGATGGGCATCAGGTCGCGGGTCGCGTCCGGCAGGATCTGGAAGCACGTGCGGATGATCGAGAAGTGGCCGAGCTTCATCAGCACGCCCGCGTGCAGCATGCTGGTGGCCGCGGGCGCCGCGGCATGACCGACGGGCGACCAGGAGTGCAGAGGCCACAGCGGCGCGATCGAGGCGAAGCCAAAGAAGCACAACAGCCAGATGACCGTCGCCAGCGTGCCGTCGAACCGCCCCTGCTCGGCGAGCACCGGGATCTCAAACGTCTCCAGGCCCGAGAACTTGTAGATCAAGAGGATGCCCATGAGCGCCATGACCGCGCCGGCCGACAGAAACAGTGTCAGCTTCATCGCGGCGTACTCTTTGCTGTTGCGCCCGAAGTTGAGGATGAAGCCGGGCGAATCGCGCAGCTCCTTCTGCTCCGGCGTGGTCATCTCCAGGTAGCCCTTCGTGTGGCTGCCCCAGATGCCCAGCAGTGGATACATCGGGATCACGGACATCTCGTAGAAGAAGTACAGAAAGAACAGGTCCAGCGAGACGTACACGCCGATGGTCGCCCCCGCGAGCACCAGCAGGAAGGCGTAAAACTCCTTGGTCCGGTCCTTGATGTGCCAGGAGATGAACACGCCGGCGAACAGGAGGATGGACGAGGCCAGCACCATCGGCACGCCGATCCCGTCCACGCCGAGGTAGAACTGAATGCCGAGCTGCTCCGACCAGGCATATTTCTGCTGGAACTGATAGCCGCCCTTCTGCCAGTCGAAGGCGAAGAGCAGGATGAACGAGGCCAGGAACGACACCCCGGAGAAGAAGGCGGCGATCTGCCGGACCAGCAGGGCCTGGCGGTTCGAGACGAAGATCAGCACCGCGGCCCCCACAAAGGGCGCGAACAGGATGATGCTGAGGAGGTAGCTTTCCGTCATGGCCGCGCCTCGCGCTCAACGTCTGTAGGGGAGGGGTTTACCCCCTCCCTCTTCAGATGGGCGGGGATGAACCCCGCCCCTACGTCGGGACTCTTCCGCACCGCTTTCGCCACAGACCCGCGTTCCACGCGTTCCGTCAGCATTCCCACGGACCCGTTGATCATGTTCAGGAACGGCGCCGGGTACAGGCCGATCCACAGCACCATCACGCACAGCGCGACGGCGATCCCCCACTCGCGAGGCCGGAGATCGTACAGGGGCCGCTTCGGCTCGTGCGTCATCGGGCCGAAGAACGCCCGCTCGTAGTACCAGAGGAAATAGGCCGCGCCCAGGATCACGCCGAGCACGCCGACGGCCGCCAGCGCCCAATGGGCGCGGAACGCGCCCAGCAGGATGAGAAACTCGCCGATGAACCCGTTCGTGCCGGGCAATCCGATGGACGCCAGGCCGAGCACCAGCATGAACGTCGCCAGCAGCGGGACGTGCCGGGCGAGCCCGCCGTAGGCCGAGAGTTCCGCCGACCCGGTCCGGTTATAGAGAAACCCCGCCATGAAAAAGAGTCCGGCCGCCGAGAACCCGAGGTTGATCATCTGGAGCAGACTGCCCTGGAGTCCCTGGAAGTTCAGGGCGAACAGCCCCAGCATGACAAACCCCAGGTGGCTGATGCTGGAGTACGCAATCAGGCGGCGGAAGTCCGTCTGGACGAGCGCGATCAGCGCGCCGTAGATGATCGCGACCAGACCCAGGCCGGCCATCAGCCAGAGCCAGTCCTTGGACGCCTCCGGGAGCAGCGGAATACTGAACCGGATGAAGCCGTACGTCCCCAGCTTCACGCCGGCCAGGAGCACGCTCATCACGACCGGCCCCTCGACCATCGCGGTCGGCAGCCAGGTGTGGAACGGAAAGATCGGCGCCTTGAAGGCGAACCCGAAGAACATCAGGAAGAAGATCAGCGCCTGCTTCTCAGGCGGCACCGGCACGTTCAGCAGATCGAGCAAGTCGAAGGAGTAGAGGGGCTCCGTGTGGGACGCCACCGCGACGGCATGGTAGTTCAGATTGAGCAGCACGATCCCGACCAGCATCAGCACCGACCCGGTCAGCGTGTAGAGGACGTACTTCAGCGCGGCGTACTGGCGGTTCGGCCCCGTGCCCCACAGCTTGATCAGGAAGTAGATCGGCACCAGCATCAGCTCCCAGAAGAAAAAGAACAGGATGAGGTCCAGCGACGCGAAGACGCCCACAATGGTGCTTTCCAGGCCGAGCAGCGCCATGAGGTAGGGCTTGAGCAGATTCCGCTCGGTGTCCCAGGAATAGACCATGATCAGAAAGGTCAGAAACGCCGTCAGGGGGATGAAGAGGACGTTGATGCCGTCCACGCCCAGGTGGTAGCCGACCCCGATGGCCGGAATCCATGCGGCCCGCTCCGCGAACTGGATCTGGGCGCTGTTCGGCGTGAAGTTCCACATCAGCAGGATGGAGATGAAGAGCTCCAGTCCGGCCACCGCCAGGGCGGATTTCCGGATGAGGTCCTCGTCCTTCTGGAACAGCCAGAGCACGACCGCGCCGACGATCGGCAGGAAGGTCAGGATCGTGAGGATCGGAAAGCCGATCTGCTGGATGGCGGCGACCTCGTCCAGGATCATGACGCGCCCCCGAGCCACAGGAACAGCGCGATCAGGTTGACGAGGACGACGAGGCCGGCCACCAGGATCGCCGCGTAGTGGTGCACCAGGCCGGTCTGCAGGCGGCGCAGCACGCGCGCCGCGAGGTGGTTCCCATAGCCGATGCGGTTCAGACCGCTGTAGATCACGTGCTTCTCGACCCACGTGGAGCCGGCCGCGCTCAGGTCGGTGAACTGTTCCACCGCCACGACGACGCGGTCAATGCCCGCCGTATCCGCCCGGTCGAAGCCCCTCCCGACGGCCTTGCCCGGTTCGACAAACGCCTTGTCGTAGGCCTCGTCCACCCAGTACTTGTTGAGGATCAGCGTATAGGCGCCCTTCATCCGGTTCATGAGGAGGTCTGGTAGCTCTGGCTTGCGCATATAGAAATAGTGCGCCGTCAACCAGCCCGCAACTCCGATCAGCGTTGTGACACCCATCAGGATATAGGCCAGCAGGTGGCCGTCCTCATGTGCGGCCTCGCCCCCCGCGCCGGACGACCGGACGACCGGCTGCAGGAACTGCTGGAACCAGCCGTTCTCCAGCCCGCCGGGGATCACGCCGATCAGGCCTCCGACCACCGACAGGAGCGCCAGGGCCATCAGCGGGTAGATCATCACGTTCGGCGATTCGTGGATATGGTGCTCGACCTCGTGCGCCACGCGGGACTCGCCGTAGAAGGTGACGTAGAGCAGGCGGGACATGTAGAAGGCCGTGCAGAAGGCCGCCGTCGCGCCGAGCGCCCAGAGGATGTAGTGGCCGTGGGTGAAGGCGTGGCCGAGGATTTCGTCCTTGCTCCACCAGCCGGAGAGGAACGGGAACCCGGCGATGGCCGCCGTGCCGATCAGGAACACTCCGTGTGTCTTCGGGATCTTGTCCCAGAGCGCGCCCATCTTGCGGATGTCCTGCTCGCCCGACAGCGCATGGATCACCGAGCCCGCCGACAGGAACAGCAGCGCCTTGAAGAAGGCGTGCGTCACCAGATGGAAGATCGCCGCCGCGTAGGCGCCCACGCCGCAGGCCAGAAACATGAAGCCGAGCTGGGACACCGTGGAGTAGGCCAGGACGCGCTTGATGTCGGTCTGGACCAGGCCGATCGTCGCCGCGAACAGCGCGGTCGTCCCCCCGATCACGCCCACCAGCAGCAGCGCGTCCGGCGTGAGATCGTAGATCGCGTGGTTGCGGACCACCATATAGACGCCGGCGGTCACCATGGTCGCGGCGTGGATCAGCGCGCTGACGGGCGTCGGGCCTTCCATGGCGTCCGGCAGCCAGGTGTAGAGCGGGAGCTGGGCCGATTTGCCGATGGCGCCGATCAGGAGGCACACGGCAATCGCGGTGGCGGTGGCCTGGTCGAGCCTGGCGGCCTGGGCGAACACGTCGGTGTAGTCGAGCGTGCCGAGATTGGCGAAGATCAGGAAGATCGCCATCAGGAAGCCGGCGTCGCCGATCCGGTTCACGACAAAAGCCTTGGTGGCCGCCCTGGCAGCCGAGACCCGGTCGTAGTAGTAGCCGATGAGCAGGTAGGAGCAGAGCCCCACCCCTTCCCAGCCGATGAAGAGCACCACGTAATTGTTGCCCATCACCAGCAGGAGCATCGAGACCATGAAGAGGTTCATGTAGGCGAAGAAGCGCGTGAAGCCGTCCTCGCCGTGCATGTAGCCGACCGAATAGACATGGATGAGAAAGCCCACGCCGGTGACGA
>JAVHQA010000114.1:6071-7681 GCA_036170875.1 Nitrospirales bacterium | reverse complement strand
GGCGAAGGCCACCAGGTTGATGTTGGCGGCGTTCAGCATGATCTCCACCGACATCAGGACGATGATGAAGTTCCGCCGGATCAGGACCCCGGCGAGCCCCGTCACGAACAGGATCGCGCTCACCAACACGTAGGCCGACACCGGCACCATTACCGTTCATCCCCCGACAGGTCGGCCTGGGACGGCGTCTTGGCCAGGACGATCGCCCCGACAATCGCGCCCAGCAGGAAGATGCCCACGATCTCGAACGGCAGCAGGTAATCGCTGAACATCAGGATGCCGATCGCCATGCTGTTGCCGATCTCCTCCACGGCTTCGACCGTCGCCGGCCCCTTGGCCCCCCCGAAGCGGGAGGCCAGCAAGACCATCAGCAACTCCACGGTCAGCGCGCCGACGCCCGTGATGTACCAGGCATGCCGACGATGAAAGTACCGCTCCTCGGTCTTGAGGTTGAGCAGCATGAGGACGAACAGGTAGAGGATCAGGATGGCGCCGGCATAAATGATGATCTGCACCACCGCGACGAACTCGGCGTGCAGCAGGACGAAGAGCCCGGCGACGTGGCCGAGCAGCGCCAGCAGCGCGATGCCGCAGTGCACGGGACTCCTGAGCGACACCGTCAGGATGCCCGCCGCGATGCTCACCAGAGCGAAATAGGCGAAAAAGATTTGAACCATGCTCAGGAGTCGTGCGGTGGCGTGAGCGCTGCGACCTGATGTGGAAACTTATATCGGTAGTCGCGGCTGCCCGCGTCGTTCTTCTCCTGATTGTGGGCGTAGAGGTACCGCTTGGCGTCCTCGATGTGCTGCTCGCCGACCGCGTACAGCTTCTTTTTGTCGAAGATCAGCTCGCGCTTGTCGGCGGTGGCGTACTCGTACATCTTGGTCATCGCCAGGGCATTGACCGGGCAGGCTTCCACGCAATAGCCGCAGAAGACGCACTTGGTGATGTCGATATAGAACTCGGTGGCGACCCGGGACAGCGGCTTGTTCGGATCTTCGGCGCTCACGACCTTGATGCAGCGGGACGGGCAGGCCGCCTCGCAAAGATCGCAGCCCACGCACCGCTCCGCGCCGTTGTCGTAGCGCAAGAGCCCCAGCGCGCCGCGGTGGGCGTCCGGGATCGTCCGCTTCTCGCGGGGATACTGGAAGGTCACGGGTTTGACGAACATGTGCTTGAGCACGACCTTCATCGCCGTCCGGATCTCCGAGAACGACAGGGCGTTCCAGACTTCCCGGAGCAGGCTTTTTTCCTGGGTCTCTGCGCTCATGGCCGTTCCTTGCGGGTCATACCTTTTCGATCGACACCGGCACAAACTTGAACGTCGGGACACCTGTCGTGGCGTCCACCACGCACTCCGCCAAATCTTTCAGGGGCGGCTCGTTGAAATGCTCAGGGAAGAAGCAGGTGCCCGGCGCCAGATCAGGATTCGATTCGGTCCGCAGCTCGACCGTGCCCCGCGCCGACGCCACGCGCACCACATCGTTCGCGCCGATCTGTAGCCGCGCGAGATCAGCCGCGTTCATCTGCAGCCGGCCCTTGCTGGGAAGGAGCTGCAACAGCCCTGAGGCGCGGGTCGACAGCTTGCCGGAATGATACAGCACCTGTCC
>JAVHQA010000114.1:0-5971 GCA_036170875.1 Nitrospirales bacterium | reverse complement strand
CCATTGCGCAGGTAGGCGGCCGGATTGGCCGTGAGGGGCCTGGCTTCGCCGAGGTTGTAATACCCGGGCAGCAGCTTCATGAT
This sequence comes from Nitrospirales bacterium, assembly GCA_036170875.1. Taxonomy (GTDB): domain Bacteria; phylum Nitrospirota; class Nitrospiria; order Nitrospirales; family NS-4; genus SCTG01. The sequence continues at coordinate 5,888 of JAVHQA010000114.1, read as the reverse complement.
CTCCTTCTGCACCGCCTGCGGGCCGTCGTATTCCATCGGATAGCCGAGCGCCGTGCCCAGCGCCGCGAAGATTTCCCAGTCGGGATGCGCTTCTTCATACGCATCCAGCGCGGGACGGACGCGGTTCACCTTGCCCTCCAGATTGGTGAAGGTGCCGTCCTTCTCCGCGAACGTGCAGGCCGGCAGCACGACGTGCGCGAGCCGCCCGGTCTCGGTCAGGAAGGGATCCTGGCAGATCAGCAACTCGACCTTCTCCAGCGCTTCGCGCACGCCCGTCGAAGCCGGCAGCGTGGCGAGCGGATTCTCGCCCACCAGGTACAGCGCCTTGATCTCGCCGCGCCGGCAGCGATCGAGTATCTCCATGAGAGGCGCGCCGGGCGCGGCGGGAAGCGCGGCATTCCAGGCGGATCCGAACCGGGCGCGGGCCGCCGCGTCCGCGTAGGACGCCTGGCCCGGCAACAGTTCGGGCGCGACGCCCATGTCCACGGCCCCCTGCTCGTTGGCCTCCTCGGCCAGCGCGTTCACGCCGCAGCCGGGCTTCGTGAGCTTGCCGGTGACCCAGGCCAGGTCCACCAGATTCAGGACATTCGCATAGCCATTGGCTTGCCGCGTCACGCCCTCGGCGCAGAGGATCACGGCCTTCGGCGCTTCCGCATAGAGCCGCGCCAGCTCGACCGCCGTCTCCCGCGTCACGCAGGTCCGGGCCGTCAGCGCGTCCCACGGCAAGCCGGACACGGCCGCCTTCAGCGCGGCAAAGGCGTCCGGTGCGGCGCCTGTCGCGGCTTCGTCCACCAGATCCTCCTCGATGACGGCCTTGACCAGCGCCTTGATGACCCACTCCTCGCTCCCCGCCGCAATCGGCAGCGGATGCGTCGCCAGCTTGGCGATGTTGGTCATCCTGGACGACGCGACGATCACCTGCGCGCCGTAGACACGAAGCGCCTCCTTGACCCGCAGGCCGGCGATGGGATTGGTCTCGGTGATGTCGGTGCCGATGAGGAGCAGCACGTTGGCCTTTGTGATCTGCTCGTAGCCGTTCATCATCCGCCCGATCCCGGCGGCATGCTGCATGGCCCGCGTGAAGTTCAGGTGTCCGTACCGAGCGCTGCTGTCCACATGATTGGTCCCAATGGCCGCGCGCATCAGCTTCTGGAACAGGTACAGCTCCTCGTTGGTGCAGCGCGCCGTGATGAGCCCCGCGATCGCGCCGGGCCCGTGTTGGGCCTTGATCGCCGCCAGCCGCCCGACGACGACGTCCATCGCCTCGTACCAGGATTTCGGCACGAGCCCGTCCTCCGTGCGGACCAACGGCCCACCCAGGCGCTCCTTGCTGTCGATGTACTGGAAGCCGAACCGCCCACGGACGCACAGGCCCCCGTGGCCCTTGGCCGTTTCCGCCCGATCGCCCCACTTGTTCTTCCAGGAGAGCGGCGAGGTGACGCGCTGGACGTCCTTCCCGCTGGTCTCGATGTGCATCTGGCATCCGTCGGCGCAGTAGGCGCACGTGCTCGTCGTCTTCTTCAATTGCCAGGGCTTGTAGACGTACTTGGAATACTTGTTCGTGATGGCGCCGACGGGGCAGACCGCCAGGCAGTCGCCGCAGAATTCGCAGGTGAGACCCTTGTCGCCCTTGGCCACCACGTGTGTGGCGCCCTCTTTTTTGAAGAACTGCAGCGCGTCCACCATCTGCACGTCCTTGCAGATGTTGATGCACTCGCCGCACAGGATGCAGCGGTTCATGTTGAAATCGAGGACGAGGCTGCGGCGGTCCTCCGGCAGGCCCTTGGGCCTGGCATTGACGAGATTCGTCACCCCGTGCTTGAAGGCCGTGTCCTGCAATTCGCAATGGCCGTCGGCGTCGCAGACCGGGCAGTCGAGCGGATGGATCGAGAGGTGCTTTTCCACCGCCTTCTTCCGGGCCTGGAACAGATCGTCCCCCTCGGTCCGCACCTGCAAGCCCGCCTCGGCCTTGGCGGTGCAGGAGCGCACCGGCGCCTTCTTGCCCTCCACCATCACCAGGCACATCCCGCAGGAGCCGAAGGGATCGAAGGTATAGTGGTAGCACATGGCTGGAATGATCTTGCCGGTCTGGGCGATGACATCGTAGAGCGACACGCCCGCCCTGGCCTGCACCGGCTGGCCGTCAATGGTCAGCTCGATGCTGGGCGCTTCGACATCAGGGGAGGTGACCGGTTTCAACGCCATGCCATCACCTATCACACTCCCCCATAACGATGTCGTAGGTCCCGAAGATCGTCACAATGTCGGCGATCATGTAGCCGCGCGCCATGTAGTCGAACGCCCCCATGTGGATGAAGGAGGGCGCGCGGATCTTCAGCCGGTAGGGCTTCCCTTCGCCATTGCTGACGATGTAGAACCCCAGCTCGCCCTTCGCGGCCTCAGTCCCACAATAGATCTCGCCCTTCGGCGCCTGAAAGCCCTGCGAGAAGAGCTTGAACTGCTGGATCATGCTCGCCAGGTCGTTGAAGACCTTGTCCTTCGGCGGCAGCGTCACGCTCGGCACGTTGGCCATGACCGGCCCCTCGGGGATCTTCTCCAGGAGCTGTTTGACCATGTTGCGGCTCTGCCGCATCTCCTCGATGCGAACCCAGTACCGGTCGTACGTATCGCCGTTCTTCCCGACCGGGACGCTCCACTCGCACTCGCCGTAGGCGGCGTAGGGCTCGAACTTGCGCAGGTCGTAGTCCACGCCGGAGCCGCGCAGCGTCGGCCCGCTCAGGCCGAAATTGATCGCGTCCTCGGCCGAGATCACGGCGACACCCTTCGTGCGGGAGAGCCAGATGCGGTTGGTCTCGAGGAACGTGACGTACTCGTCGATCTTCGGGGGGAAGTAGTCGACGAAGCGGCGGAGTTTCTCGACGAGGTCCGGCGTGAAGTCCCGCTCGACTCCCCCGATCCGGTACCAGCTCGTCGTGAGCCGCGCCCCGCACAACTCGTCGAAGAAATCGAGCAGGATTTCCCGGTCGCGGAACGTGTAGAAGAACACGGTCATCGCGCCGATGTCCAGGGCCTGCGTGCCGAGCCAGAACAGGTGGCCGATGATCCGCTGCACCTCGGCGACGATCGTGCGCAAGTACTCCGCGCGGGGCGGAATCTTCATGTCCATCAGCTTTTCGACGGCCCGGCAGTAGGCGAAGTTGTTGTACATGGCGCAGATGTAGTCCAGGCGGTCGGTGTGGGGAATGAACTGGTGGTAGGTGCCGTCCTCCGCCAGCTTTTCCACGCCGCGGTGGAGGAACCCCAAAACCGGGATGGCCTTGACGATCCGCTCGCCCTCCAGCGCCAGCACCACCTTCAACACGCCGTGCGTGCTGGGGTGCTGCGGCCCCATGTTGAGCATCATTTCCTCGGTCCGCAGCGTCGGCAGCGAGGGGCTCTCCGGATGCTCCGGGTCGACCTTATAGACGGTCGTGCGCTGATCTTCCAACGGGTGCCTCATGGTCCCTTAAATGGTCTTCTCCCCGATGAAGGGGAACGTGTCGCGCCATCCCTTGCCGCGGACCGGAAAGTCTTTGCGCAGCGGAAACCCTTCCGGATAGTCGTCCGGCATGAGTATCCGCACGAGGTTCGGGTGGTTGCGGAACCGGATCCCCATCATGTCGTACACTTCGCGCTCCATGAAATCGGCGCCCTTCCAGATGTCCGTCATGGAATCCACCACGCAGTCATCCTCCGGGACGCGGGCCTTCACGCGGATTCGCGCCCGGCGCCGGATGGAATAGAACTCGTAGACGACCTCGAAGCGCTCAGGCTGGTCCGGCCAGTCCACGGAGCTCACGTGGACGATGTAGTCGTAGTCCATCCCGGGATCATCGTGCAGGTACCGGCACACCGCGTGCAGGCGCTCCCGCGCCACCTGGACGGCCAGATCGCCCCGCCATTCAACGGCCTGCTGGAAGGCCTCAGGGAACGCCTGCTGGATCTTCTCGGCGACGGGATGCACGGGCTACGCTTTGACCTGCTCAGGGGGCTTCGTATAAAACACCCGCCGCTGCATGATCTGCTCCTGCAGCTTGAGGATGCCGTCGAACAGGGCTTCGGGCGTGGGCGGACACCCCGGCACGTACATGTCCACGGGGATGAACCGATCGACGCCCTGCACCACGCTGTAGCTGTCATAGATGTTGCCGGAGGTGGCACAGGAGCCCATCGCGATCACGTACCGCGGCTCCGGCATCTGATCGTAAATCTTGCGGATCACCGGCGCCATCCGGACACAGACCGTGCCGGCGACGATCATCAGGTCGGACTGCCGCGGCGAGGCCCGAAAGACGCCGGCGCCGTACCGGTCGATGTCGTAGCGCGCGGACACCGCGGCGATCATCTCGATGGCGCAGCACGCGAGGCCGAACGTCATCGGCCAGAGCGAGCCCTTGCGGGCCCAGTTGACTGCCTTTTCCAGCGTCATCATGGTGAGCCCCGGATCGCCGTCCTTGCCGTGCCCCCTGGAGACTTGGATGAGGTTCATCTCCGGCGGGCTGTTCTCCGTCAGTCCCATTCCAGCGCGCCTTTCTTCCAGGCATAGACGTATCCCACGACAAACAGCGCGATGAAGATCAACATCTCCACCATGCCGATCACGCCGATCTTGTCGAAGGCGATGGCCCAGGGATAGAGAAACAGGATTTCAATGTCGAAGATCACGAACAGCATGGCGATGATGTAGTACCGCACCGGGAACGGCATGCGCGCGTCGGAGAAGGGTTCGCTGCCGCACTCATACGCGCTGAGCTTTTCCGGGTCAGGCAGCTTCGGCTGGAGAAAATGACTGATGATAAGAGTCCCCACGCCGAACGCGAAGGTGACACCAATGAACACCACTACAGGAAAATAATTAGCCAGATAGGAGAGGAGATGCGAGGCGCCGTCCACCGTATAGCCTCCTACAAAAACAAAGACTTGCGACAGGAGGGAGAGTCTAGCATCGCAATTTCAGACAAAGCAAGCGACCAAAAGGCCTAGGTACTCTATGGGTCTTACGGCTTTTTCGGCGGCTTCCTGGTCATCTTTTCAGAGGGGGTACGCAAGTCATCCGGGGCACGGCCGGAACCCGCATTCCATTGTTCGGTAAGCGGTTCAGTGGTACCGGTCCTTCGGTGAATCTGTGTGCGGATTCGCTTGGGGACGGTTTTTCCGTAGTCGGACGGGTCCGGCTGGTTGGTCAGTGTCCGACGATCGAGTTTAGCCATGATTCTAATCGGTTCGGCGTTGTAGAGGCACGGCATGCCGTGCCTCTACGTTTACAGATGCCCGCCAGATTTCCCCGGAGTCTTCGGCGGCAGCGGCACAGGCCCGCGCGGAGCCTCGCCTGGCGCCATGGGATCATACAACCGCTCGTTCCCGTTCACCCCGTCTTCTTCGATGTCGATCCACATTTCGCCCCTGGCAGGCTCGAATTCGCCGTCGCCGTTCAGGTCCACCCAGTAAAACAAGGGCTGGGAAAACGTAATGGCGACCTCATGGCCGTACTGGTTGACGGACGCCTTGTAGGTGCGGCGGGCGGTCATGAAATCCGGCTTGCCCTCCATGCCGGTCATTTTGAAGACGCGGAAGAACATGTTGCTCCGCCAGTCGTAGTAGGCATCCACTTCACGGCGATCGAATTCATCAGGCTCGACGGGCAGGGCAGGATTTTCAGCAGGAGGACCCGCGCTTCCCGTCTCATTCGAATCAAGGACGCCGGCAATAAAAAGAGCCCCGATCGCTAACCAAACGGCTCTCGACATAAGTCGCATTTTATCACCGTAGCATCATCCTAACCCCTCGTCAATCAAGTGTTTTATCTTGACATCTGAATGATATCTGTTATCCTTCCCCTCGTACGAACACGGAGGAAACGCATGGGCAAGAAACTGCGCAAGGTGGAA
>JAVHQA010000113.1:0-3061 GCA_036170875.1 Nitrospirales bacterium | reverse complement strand
GAGATCGCCGGGTTTCACCTTGCCTGCGCGCACCGCCGCATCCAGCGTCACGGGGAGCGACGACGAGGACGTGTTCCCGTACCGCTCGATCATGCTGAAGGTCCGCTCCGCAGGAATACCGAGCCGTTCGACCACTTTGTCCAGCAACCGCCCGTTGGCCTGATGAAAGATGAAGCAGTGGACGTCCCGGACCGCCAACCCGTGCTCCTTCAGCGTTTCGGTCACGGCCGTCTCGATCCGACGCACCGCGACCCGGAACAGGCTGGGACCCTTCATGGTAATCGCATGCAGCCCCTCGGCCACCGTCTTCGCGGACGCGGGAAGACGCGATCCGCCGGCCGGGATGGCGATCAGGTCCGCACGCGAGCCATCCGCATGCAGCCCGACCGACAGGATCCCGTGACGCTCATCGCCTGCGGCCAGGACGGCAGCACCCGCTCCATCGCCGAAGAGGATCGCCGTGTTGCCATCCTTAAAATTCAGATAGCGCGACTTCACCTCCGCCGCAACCACCAGCACCCGGCCGGCCTGACCCAGCCGGATCATGAGATCCCCGACCGACAGCGCATACAGGAATCCCGAACAGGAAGCGGCCAGGTCGAAGGCGAACGCCCGCTTTGCGCCCAGCATACGCTGCACATGGCAGGCCGCCGAGGGCATGGGGGTATCCGGCGACGTGGTGGAAAGAATGATCGCATTGAGCGACGCAGCCTGCGTGCCCGCCGAGTCAAGTGCGGCCTGCGCGGCGCACAGGGCAAGATCGGACGTCGCCTCGTCCGGCGCCGCCCATCGGCGCTCCCGGATGCCCGTCCGCCGGTAAATCGCGGCGGGAGCCACGCCGGTCAGGCCGGCCAGTTCTTCATTGGTGACAATGCGGGCCGGCACGTATCCGCCCGTCCCAATCATGCGCGATCGTGGAATCATGGCGTCAGATTATAGGAAGCACCTGCCCGGAGTGTCAATTTTGCTTGAATTTCGAGCGGTTATTTGGTAATAATTAACGATCATGCGGATAAGTCCCTACAAGTTTCTGGCGCTCCTCCTCGTGGGCCTTCTCGTCGGGTGCTCGAGTGCCCCCACGACCAAGGACGCATCGACCACGAAGCAGGCCGTGGCCGATGCCGACGAGCAGGTTCTCAAGAGCGACCCCGTGGAGCGCAACTACGACCCGCACGTCATCATGAAGCGCGCCGAAGCGTTCTTCGAGAAGGAAGACTACGCCGAGGCCGCCGTGGAGTACCAGCACTTCCTCGACCTCCACAAATCGCACATGCTTGCGCCGTATGCCCAGTACCGGCTGGGCCTGAGCCACTTCAAGCAGGTCACGACCCGCGACCGCGATCCGGAGCACGTCCGCCAGTACATTGACGCAATGCAGAAACTGCTGAAGGACTTCCCAGGCAGCGCGTACGAACTGGACGCCAAGGCAAAAATCAAGGAAGGCCGCACGCACACCGCCGAGTACGAACTCTATGTGGGTCAACATTACTATCGCCAGGCCGCCTACCTGGCGGCCCTGCACCGGTTCGAGCGGATCCTCACCCTCTATCCAGACTCCGACATCACACCCGAGGCGCTGTACTATCTGGCGAAGACGTACAAGGACATCGGCTCACCCGGGCGGGCAGTGGAGTCCCTCAACGTGTTACTGACCCAATATCCCAAGTCCAAGGTCCGTAAAGAGGGGCAGGCGCTCATGACCTCCATCAACGGAAAATCCTTCAAGAATGTGACAGTCGCCACGAACGAAACAACCGCACCGTCCAAATCCACAATCCCCCCGGCCCTGCCAACCGCACCCAAAACACGTTCGCTGACCGGGAAACCGGCCGACCTTCCCCCAGCCGGCGCAAACGGCAACAATCCCCAGGTCGTCACCTGCAGCCTGAACGTCAGCTGCTAACGCTCAGCTCTTAAACGCTGCCAGGCAGGCGTCTTTCAGGAGATGGGCGAACGAGTCTTTCGCTCCCGTCCTGGCCTTGGCGTAGAAGCTTCGGTAGGTCTCCCTGCCTTTCAACACGTCGGCATAGAGTTCGAGAATCCCGGGCCTGCGGCGGATCACGCGGTGCGAGATCTGTGGAAACCTGTACAAGGTCCACGCCATGCGGGCGGCCACGCGAAACTCGGGATAGAGCTCGCCGGCGACGCGCGCGTCGTAGGCCAGCAGGTCCGGCGTCACGCTGCGGAGACGGTCCGCGATGCACGCCGCCGCCATCTTTCCGCTGAGCACCGCATAATAGATGCCCTCCCCCAACACCGGGTCCACAAGATGCGCCGCGTCGCCGACCAGAAGAGACCGGTTTGTGGTTAGCGGCATGCGCTCCGCCACGGCGCCTCCATACAGAGGAATCGGATGGCCCATCCCGCAAGGGACCTCGATCCCGGCAAGGGCCGGCTCTCCCCTGACAAAGCGCTCGTAGCTTCGTTTCGGATTGCGCCCTGATCCGTGAAACTCGGCAATCCCCACGGAGAGCCTTCCCTCCTTGGGAAAGACCCATGCATAGCCGCCCGGCACGACTCCGATATCCAGCACAATGGCGCCCGCCCCCAGTCCTGGCGGGACCTGAGGGACGGCAACCTCACATTCGAGGGCGCCCCACACGCGCCCGCGGCGCCCCGGGAACAGCGATCGGGCAACAAGGCTGTTGGCGCCGTCGGCGCCCACGAGGATGCGCGCCCCGTACCGGCCACGCTCGGTCTCCACCTCAACCGCGCCGGCATCTTCACGTACCGCAAGGACACGTTCGTTCTCGCAGACCTGCGCCCCTGCCTCCCGCGCCTTACGCGCGAGGTATGCGTCAAAGCGGGTGCGCATGACCATATAGGCGATCGGATCGGGCGAGGCGATTTCAAACGCCTCCGCCCCGGCGAACTGGAAGCGGACCCGATGGATGGTGTCTTCGATGACGGAACGGTAGTCGGAGTCCAGCAGGCGGTCAATGCGGGCTGAAAGTCCCCCACCGCACACTTTGTAGCGGGGATGCGCCTTCCCTTCCAGCCCGAGAACGGAAAAGCCGGCACGCGCCAGTTCGGCGGCTGTGGTGGCGCCGGCCGGCCCCAT
>JAVHQA010000112.1:0-3113 GCA_036170875.1 Nitrospirales bacterium | reverse complement strand
TTGAAGAGGTCGCGCAGATCCGTGGAGGGCTCGGTCCCGTGGAACCCGAGCATGAAGAGCTGGCCGATCTTCTCCCGCAGGTTCACGTTACGACCGCTTGCCGTTGGCTCTATTGGAGAGGAACCGGATCAACAGGCGCGCGCCCACGCCCGTGGCGCCTTTCGGGATGCAGGCCTGTTCGTGATCGCTCCAGTCGGTGCTGGCGATATCGAGGTGCGCCCACCGGGCGTCTCCGACGAATTTGCTGAGGAATGCGGCGGCGGTGATGGTCCCGCCGGGTCGGCCGCCCGTGTTTTTCACGTCGGCCACGTCGCTCTTGATCTGCTCGTAGTATTCCTCCCAGAGCGGCAGTTGCCAGACGCGCTCGCCGCATTGCTCGCCGGCCGCCTTCAGCTCGCCGATCAGCTTGTCGTTGTTGCCCAGCAGGCCGATGGCGTGTTTGCCCAACGCTACGACGCAGGCGCCGGTCAGGGTCGCGATGTCGACGACGACCGACGGTTTGTAGCGGTTGGCGTACGTCAAGCCGTCGGCCAGGATCATGCGGCCCTCCGCGTCCGTGTTGATGACCTCGATGGTCTTGCCGGAGAGGCTCGTGAGCACGTCGCCGGGCTTGGTCGCGCTGCCTCCCGGCATGTTTTCCGTGGCCGGAATCAACGCGACGATGTTGACCGGGAGCCTCAGCCGCGAGGCTGCGCGGACCGCCGCCAGCACGGCGGCGCCGCCGGTCATGTCGGCCTTCATCTGCTCCATGTTGTCGGCCGATTTGAGCGAGATGCCGCCCGAATCGAAGGTGACCGTTTTGCCGACGAGTGCGACCGGGCGCGCGCTGCGAGGCCCGCCCCGATACTCCAGGATGACGAACTTCGGCGGCTCATGGCTGCCCCGGGCGACGCCCAGGAGTGCGCCCATGCCGAGACGCTGCATCGCCGGACGGTCCAGCACCTTGGCGCTCACGCCGCGTTCCCTGGCGATCTTTTTCGCCTCGTTCGCGATGTAGGTCGGCGTGACGACGTTGGCCGGATGGTTGCAGAGGTCGCGCACGTAGGCCGTGGCGTCTCCGATGATCTGCCCCTGGCGGACACCCTGCCGGGCCTGGGCCAGCGCGCGAGGATCGCCGACCACCACGGACATTTTTCGGACGGCCTTGGCGGTTTCGTCTTTGCGCTCCGTGCGGTACGTCGTGAACTGATAGAGGCCCAGGATCGCGCCTTCCGCGAGGGTCTGTGCGACGTCGCGCACGCGGGTCGCGGCAGGGACGGAGGTCAGGAGGCCGGCGAGATCCTGAACCGGGACAGCGAACGATTTGGCGCCGGCGGTGCGGATCGCCTTTGCGGCGGAGCCGGTTGCCTGGCGGAGCTTTTCCAGGGAGGCGTCTTTGCGTTTCCCCAATCCCGCAAGCACCACACGTTTGGCGCGCAGGCGCTCTCCCGGCGCGACGTGGAGGATGGACACCTGGCCCAGTCGTCCCGTGAACTCGCCGCTGGTGATGAGGCCGGCGAGCCGTCCGCGGAGCCGCGCATCGACCGCGGCGGCCTCCGGGGCCAGCCGCCGTTCGCCCTCGCAATGGATCAGCAGGACGGCGTCGGTGGATTCGTCCTCGAGATGACCTTTTCGTGCTGTGATATCCATAGTCTCCTTCACACCCCGCGCATCGCGGGATCCCAGATGTATTTGTGCAGTTGAAGCTGGCAGCGGACGGGCAGCCGGTCGGCCAGCACCCATTCGGCGAGGGCGCGCGGGTCCTGTTCGCCGAAGGCAGGGCTGAACAGCACCGTGTGGCAGTCCGTCAAGGCGTATTCGTGGACCTTCGCCGCCGCCCAGTCATAGTCCTCACGGTCCTTGATGACAAATTTGACCTCGTCCGTCGGCTTGAGCTTCGGAACGTTGGCCCATAAATTGTGGTCGGCCATCCCGCTGCCCGGGCATTTCAGATCCATGATCAGGATGGCGCGCGGATCCACCGGAGTAATGTCGATCGCGCCGCTGGTCTCGATCAGGACCGTGTAGTCCCGGTCGGCCAGAGCCCTGATGAGGGCATGGACCTCAGGTTGAGCCAGCGGCTCGCCGCCGGTGATCTCGACCAGCCGGCATCCGTGCCGAGCGACCTCGCCCAAAATGTTGTCGAGGCTGCGCTCGGTTCCCCCGTGGAAGGCATGGGCGGTGTCGCACCAGGTGCAGCGCAACGGGCATCCCGTCAGCCGGACGAAGACGCAGGGCCGGCCTGCATGGGTGGATTCCCCTTGGATGCTGAAGAAGATTTCGGTGATGCGCATGGGGAACGGATTAGTCCCAGCGCAGGATGGGCCAGCCGCGCTGCCTGGCGATGCGGCGCATGCCGCGGATCGGGTTCACGACGCGGGGATAGCCGACCGCCTCCATGATTGGCAGGTCGCCGGGGCTGTCGCCGTACATGAAGCTGGCAGCCAAGTCGAGGTTTTGTTCGGCGGCGAGCCGTTCCGCCGCCTGGCGCTTGCCGTGCCGATAGGGATACGGCTCGATCATACGTCCGGTGAAGATGTCGCCCGTTTTCTCCAGCCGCCCGGCCACGACCTGATCGATTTTGAGGTAGGTCGCCAGCGGCGCCACGATGAACTCGGGCGACCCGGTGAGCAGGATCACCCGATGGCCTTGCGCACGATGCTCCTCGATGGCCTTGCGCGCCTGCTCCGAAATCCGCGGGCACACGTGTTCCCAGAAAAAATTCAGGGTTGAGGCTTCCACGGCGGCGCTGGGCTTGTCCGCCAGGTAGGCCTTGAACCGCCGGAGCGGGTCGAACGACAAGGGCGGGATATTCCGAAGCAGCACCACCGCGCTGCGGACGAGGTCCATCGGGCCGACCAGCCCCTGCCGCCAGAGCAGGCGGAAGTACCGGTACTCGATGGCGGGACCGGGAACGATGGTGTTATCGAGGTCGAAGAACGCTGCGATGCGGGAGTCCATAGCCATAGGCGGATTTTAAGAGGGCCGCCTGTGACTGTCAACCACGTTGACAGCATGGCACCCACACCCTATATAATCGCCTCGTAGTGCCGAAGTGGTGGAATGGCAGACACGCACGTTTGAGGGGCGTGTGGGGAAACCCGTGCGGGTTCAACTCCCGCCTTCGGCACCAA
>JAVHQA010000111.1:0-3137 GCA_036170875.1 Nitrospirales bacterium | reverse complement strand
GGATAGATAATGCCCGTGTTGCCGACCGAATCCTTGTGCTCGATCTCGCCGTCCAGCACCCACGTCACGATTTCCATATCTTCGTGCGGATGGGTCCGGAACCCGGTGCCGGCCTTGATGACGTCGTCGTTGCTCACCAGCAGCAATCCGTGGCTCGTATTCGCCGGATCGTAATGATCCGCAAAACTGAAGCTGTGATACGAGTCGAGCCAGTCGATCTTGGTATGAAACCGATCGCCGGCCCGCCGGATGTCGATCGCGGGCGTTTTCATCATGGGCTTACCCCCTCTCAAAGCTGGCCTTGAGCCGCAGGAGCAGCTCGCACAATTTCGTTGCCTCTGTCGTCGTGAGCGCACGCTCAAAGGACGGCTTCATGTAATGGATGTGGGCCGCAAAGACCTTCTGAAACAGCGCGTCGCCCTTCGGCGTCAGCCAGATGAAAATGGAGCGCCGATCCTCCCTGGACGGCACCCGCACGATCAGGCCTTTCGCCTCCAACCGGTCCAGAACGCCCGTCAGCGTTCCCTTCGTGACCAGCGTCTTTTCCGACAACTCCTTGCACGTCATCCCCTCAGTGTCACCCAGAGTGACGACCACATCGAACTGGGAGCAGGTCAGCCCCAGTGCACGGATGTGGGTCGCGCCCTTGTCCATAAGCGCAAAGTAGGTCTCCACCAGCGGCCGTAAGACTTTCAGATAAGGATCAGTTCTTGGGTCCACTGTCGGCTTACGGGACATAACACCCTCTCATTGTTCTCATTAAATTAGTCCTAACTAGTACTATTGTCAAGCCCCCTCCCGCCCGGCTCTGGGAAAGAGTATAATTCGCTTGATGAGCGACCCTACCCAGACATCGGTTGTCCCGACGAAATACTGGCACCGCCTCGAGGATGGGCGCGTCCAGTGCGACGTCTGCCCCCGCTTCTGCAAGCTTCAGGAGGGGCAGCACGGACTGTGCTTCGTGCGCGCCTGCGAGAACGGCCAGGTCGTGCTGACGACCTACGGCCGCTCCAGCGGCTTCTGCGTGGACCCGATCGAAAAGAAGCCGCTCAACCACTTTCTGCCGGGGACGCCGACCCTGTCATTCGGGACAGCAGGCTGCAACTTATCTTGTAAATTCTGCCAGAACTGGGACATCAGCAAGTCCCGCGAAATCGATACCCTGGCCGACGAAGCCTCGCCCACGGTGATCGCGAACGCAGCCAGGCAGCTCGGCTGCCGGAGCGTGGCGTTCACGTACAACGACCCGGTGATCTTCATGGAATACGCGATCGATGTCGCCCAGGCCTGCCATGAGGTCGGTGTCAAGACTGTAGCCGTGACGGCCGGCTACATCTGCGACGAGCCGCGCCGGGAGTTCTATCGGTACATGGATGCGGCCAACGTGGACCTGAAGGCCTTCACCGAGCAGTTCTACAAGAGGGTCACCGCCAGCCAGCTCCAGCCGGTGCTCGATACGCTGGTCTATCTCAAACACGAGACGAACGTCTGGTTCGAGATCACCACGCTGTTGATTCCAGGTGAGAACGACTCGGAGAAGGAGATCGAGGAATTGACCCAGTGGGTGGTGGAGCACCTGGGCCCGGACGTGCCGCTGCACTTCTCCGCCTTCCACCCGGACTTCAAGATGCTGGACAAGTCTCCGACTCCGTCTTCGACGCTCTCCATGGCCCGCCGCATCGCCCTGAAAAACGGCATCCGGCACGCGTACACGGGCAATGTCCACGATGAGGAAGGCGGCAGCACCTATTGCCACCAGTGCAGGCGCAAGATCATCGGCCGCGACTGGTACGTGCTGACGGAATGGCACCTCACGCATGACGGGCTATGCATGTATTGCGGCGCGCCCTGCGCGGGCGTCTTCGAAGCCCAGCCCGGCACCTGGGGCGCCAAGCGCCTGCCGGTCCGATTAAAGGATTTCGCGAACCGCTAAGAATATTTCACCGGTGCCTTGACGGGAGCTTGTCATTGCGAGCGCAACGAAGCAATCTCCCATCCCGTTACCTCATGAGATTGCTTCGTCGCTTCGCTCCTCGCAATGACATGCACGAGCTTTCGCTTCACAGATATCTCGCTAATAAGTCCGCCGCCTCCGCGGCTCCGGTCGGGGCCGGCGCCTCGCTCTTCGGGGTGCCCGCCGACGCCTCCGCCAGAGCGGATTCCCAGCGCCCCGCGGCAAAATCCTCCGCGGACAACTCCACGCCGCATCCGTAACGGTGCAGATACTCGACCAAACCCGCCTCGTCCGCAAAATTGTACCGCCGGACGTAGACGACCGGCTTTCGATAGGCGACCGCCTCAACCGTCGTGGCATAACCCGGCTTGGTCACAATGACGTCGGCGGAAGCGAGCAGCGCGCTGAAGGACAGCGGGATGGATTCGGCTGAGCGGATCCGCCCTGCCCCTGCCGGCGCCGGCCCGCTCACGACAAAGCGCCAGCCATGCATCCGGTCGAGGCGCTCGCAGGGAAGACCCTCCAGCGCAATCCCGCCGAAGGCCACCAGCGCCACCCGCTCATCCGCGCCGGCGCCGACCGCATCCCGCAACGTGCCCGCTTCGGATGCAACAAGCTCGGCCACAGGCCCCACGTCGGCGATCTTCCGGAATGCGCCCATCGGCATGCCGGGCGCAATGCGGAGCATCAGCTCGGCCGACCGGTAGGACTGCCGTATCCGCTCAATCATCTGCAGGCGCTCGCGGCTGTCTGATTCGAGGAGCATCGCCAGAATTCCATCCCAAGTGAGGTTGCACAGCCCGACCGCCGGCACATTTGCAGCAGCGCCCGCCTCGATCGCGAGATAGGAGATGTCCGACAACACAAGAGCCGGCTCGCAGGCTCGGATCGCCTGCGCTTCCGCCGCCACCTTGCGCTCCCAGTCTGCATGAAAGCGCAGATGCGCCGCCCACGTCGCCTCCACATCAATGGCGAGCGGACCGCGCTGGACGCAGCCGATGTCCTGCGGGGCGACGCTCAACTCCCAGGGAATGCGAAGACGGCCCTCAAAAAACCGCTCGGACACCTGTGTGCGCAGGATCGCTGTCAGGCCGGGCACCCGGCGGCCCAGTGCGTTCAGAACCGGGACCACCTGCGCGGCATGGCCGAACCCGTGGCTGGAGATGGCGCACCAGATGCGTGT
>JAVHQA010000110.1:13815-15111 GCA_036170875.1 Nitrospirales bacterium | reverse complement strand
AAGTCTATCAGTTTCACAGCCAAATGTGCCAGTTATTTATTAACGAGCCCTTAGCTCCGCGTCAGATACAGGAGGCGGCCCTGGGGGCAGAAATTCCTCACTCATTCTCGGCTTATCTCCGTGTAATAGTTTGCATAGGAGGGTGGTCTCTAACCGGGCATCCGTCGCGAGCAAAGAAGAGAGCACGGCAGGAGGCTGAGCCACAGAGCCGCTCGCCATCCATGTGCCGCCCTACAAAGAGGGCGGGATGAATCCCGCCCCTACATCGGATGCTCACCCTACCCCAGCACCATCGGCAGCGGGCGCAGCTCGCGGCGGAGCGGATCGAGGATGTAGCCCAGCGCTTCCAGCGAGACCATGCCGAGCAGAGTACTGTCGCCTTTCTACCAAAGATAACCGGCGAAGCGCCCGGAGTCTTCTGAAATTTAAACAGCGCATTCCCAAACCTTCGCATGATTTTGGTCCCGTCCGCTAATGTGAATTCCTTGGACCCGCAAGGCTTGATTCCAAGCTTCTTCAGGACTGTTTGAGGAACTACGCTGTAGATCGCGCCAGAATCCACCAGAAATTCCATCCGCACCCGCTTCTTTGGATCAGCAGGATTTATAACGGCAGCAGTGATATGCGTGAGCCCCATGAGCTTCGTCCCCTCCCGTGTTGGCGTAGGCGTAACTTTACGCTTCTGTGGGTGAGACACCGGGAGGAGGGAAAAGGTTAAAGCGGGGAGCAACATTTTTTGAGCCCTACCTGACGATCAGGCTAGGCCAGCGTCGCAAGGGTGTCAAGCGGGCGGCAGCGAGCGGGACACCATCGCCTGTGTAGCGGCGGGCGCCCTAGTGTTGCCTTTGTTTCCGGCGCTGCAACCATCGCTCGAACGAAGCATGGCTTTCTGTGGACTTTTTGCCAAGCAACAATCCCTCAACGCCGATGTCCTCGTCGAGATCAGGCCAATGGACCCCATAACCGGCGCCACTGATCTGAAAATTGGCGCGCTCGGCTGGCGTGCCCTGTGCCAGGCGCGGATACCAGCCGATGGGAACAGAGATCGTGCGGCCGTCTTCGAGGTCTACCGACAGGGTATCGTCTGTAACCATCACATGTACGACTCTAGCCAGTGTGAGTGGAACCACTGCAGAAGGCGTCCCATTCATTTCTGAAGACCTCCAATTTCTCGCGCATAATGCGCTCGATGTCACGCAACTCTTTGCGACTATAGCCGTAATTCTCTGCCAATGCGACGTCGGGATCAAGCCAGAATTTGGCGCTCCGATTCTCCCGGTCTGCGTGCATATGTCG
>JAVHQA010000110.1:0-13715 GCA_036170875.1 Nitrospirales bacterium | reverse complement strand
CGGGATCAAGCCAGAATTTGGCGCTCCGATTCTCCCGGTCTGCGTGCATATGTCGCGGCTCGCCGCAATCGTAAGAATAAAAGTAGAAACGATAGGGGCCGATTCGCAGAACTGTCGGCACCGTTCCAGACCCTCCCTTTGCTCCCGCGTCTGCTCCACCCTCGCCTTGTCGTGGGATAGGCGTCACTTTACGCTTCTGTGGGTGAGACACCGGGAGGAGGGAAAAGGTTAAAGCGGGAAGCAACATTTTTTGAGGCCCTACCTGACGATCAGGCTAGGCCAGCTTCGGCGAAGTGTCAAGGCAACGAAGGAAAACGAGGCAGGCGAGACTTACTTTGCCTTCTTGCGAGGGTGGGTATAGAAGTAGCCCCAGATGGCCGCAATGGTACTCAGCGTCGCAATGAGGGTCATGACCTGTTCAAAGAATGTCAGATGTATCATCTTTATTGTTTCCTCGTCCTTCGAGCCAATAGGCCAGTAAAAACAAAGCACTCGTACTAACTGAGCCCATTATGACATTCCACCAACTGGCCTGTCCACCCACCAGTCCCCCAACCACGGCGATAAGCCCGATGCCTTTCGCCATATCGTAGAGAAATTTGGCCGTGCTCTCCCGCTGCTGATCGTTCATATCTCATATGACACCGGGATATGGGAAAGGTTAAATGGCCAGGGAAAGTATTTTAGCGGGCGCTGAGATCAGGCGTCCCGAACTGTAGCTTCGCGAGGGCGAAGGGGTTGACGCGGGAGCCGTTGAGCCACGCGCCCCAGTGCAGGTGCGGGCCCGTGGCGCGCCCCGATTTGCCGACCGTCCCGACCACGTCCCCCCGCTTCACGCGCTCCCCTTCCTTGACCACTGTCGTGTCCAGATGGAAGTACATGGTGAACAGCCCGAGGCCGTGATCGAGGATGACGCCCTTGCCGCTGAAGAAGTGGTCGTCCACCATCCGGACGATGCCGTCGTTCGTCGCCTTCACCGGCGTCCCCAGTGACGCCGCAATGTCCTCGCCGTTGTGCTGGTTGCGCGGCTGGCCGTTCAGGATGCGCTTGCTGCCGAAGGC
Source organism: Nitrospirales bacterium (assembly GCA_036170875.1). GTDB lineage: Bacteria > Nitrospirota > Nitrospiria > Nitrospirales > NS-4 > SCTG01. The sequence goes on along the minus strand of JAVHQA010000110.1, from coordinate 12,654 downwards.
CCCGGTGACCGTCCCCTCCACCGGCACCAGAAATCCCGATCCCCAGAGCCGGTCCGGCGTGAAGTCCGCGAGCACGGCTTTCACTTTCTCTTTTTCCAGGCTGATCCGCTTCAACGCCGCGGCGTCGGGGTCCACCTGGCCCTTGGGCAGCGTCATACGCTGCTCACGGAAATCCTCCGGCGCCACGGTGACTCGAAACACCCGCGTCCGCACGCCGTCCGGATAGGTGATCTCCGCCTTCAGGTCGGCTGTGTCCGGGATGTCGGCCATGTCGATTCCCACCAGCGCGCCAAACTCGCCCTCCCGTCCCGTCTTGAAAAATGGCACACGACGGTCGCGGAACCGCCCCTCCACCGATGCGGCCCCGCCCTCGACATGCAGCGTGAGATAGAGCACGTCTCCCTGCTTCGTCTTGAAGACTTTCTCGGCAGGCTCGGCGGCGCGGGGTCCGCCCACTGCCATCAGGCCCCAGCATGCCGTCAGGGCGATGAGCAAGAAGGCCGGCCTCAGCGATCGTGGCCGCACGTCAGCGAAACGCCCGCTGGCTCGACACTTGAGAAAGGAGCTCTTCCACGCGCCGGTTGGACGAGCTGAAGGGATCCATGCAGAGGATGGTCTCCTCCCAGTACCCATTGAGCTTGAGGTACGTCCAGTCCACTGTGTAGGAGCGGTTCTTCGCGCGGGCGAACCGGATGAAGTCGCCCCGGACCTTGGCGCGTGTCGTCTGCGGCGGATTCGTCATGGCGCGCTGCACGGCCTCCTCGGACACCATGCGTTCCGCCATCTCCTGCTTCTCCAGCAGGTAATACAGGCCCCGTGTCCGCTTCACGTCGTGGTACTGGAGATCCATCATCGTGATCCGGGGATCGTCCCACCCGCATCCCTTCTTCTCCATGTACTGGAGCATGAGCCGCTTTTTCATCACCCAATCCAGTTCCCGGCAGAGCTGCATGGGATCGTCTTCGAGCCGATTGAGGATGCGCTCCCACTGACGCGCGATAGCGGCGGCGACCGGATCCTCGTCCAGGGACCGGAGATACTCCATGGCGCGCTCCAGGTAGACGCGCTGGATTTCGATGGCCGTCATCTCCCGCCCGTCCTCCAGCTTGATTTTCTTCTTGAGCGTCGTGTCGCGGGCGATCTCGCGGATGGCCTTGACCGGGTCGTCCAGCTCCATGCGGGCCACGGTGTAGCCATCCTCGATCATCGAGAGGACCAGCGCCGCCGTCCCGACCTTGAGGTAGGTGGCCACTTCCGACATGTTCGAATCGCCGACAATGATGTGCAACCGCCGGTATTTTTCAGCGTCGGCGTGGGGCTCGTCCCGGGTATTGATGATGCTGCGGGAGGACGTGGTGGACGACGACGTCTTCTCGTGAATGTGCTGGGCCCGCTGGGAGATGAACATCTGGGCCTTGCCGGAGACCTTGAGGACCTTGCCGGCGCCGGCGAAAATCTGCCGCGTCACGAAGTACGGAATGAGCTGCTCGGTGACCTTCCAGAAATCCACGTCCCGCCGCATCAGGAAGTTCTCGTGGCAGCCGTACGTGTTGCCCAGCGAGTCGGTGTTGTTCTTGAAGATATAGATCGAGCCCGAGAGGCCTTCCTCCCGGAGGCGCTCCTCGGCGGCCGGCAGGCAGGCTTCCAGAAGGCGCTCCCCCGCCTTGTCATGCACGACCAGATCCTCGATGCTGTCGCACTCCGGCGTCGCGTACTCGGGGTGGCATCCGGTGTCCTGATAGAAGCGCGCGCCGTTCACGAGAAACGCGTTGGAGGGCCAGCTGTTGGGGATGAGGCCCTCGAAGATGTAGCCGAGGATTTTTTCGATGGGGAGGTAGATGCGTCCGTTCGGGGAGAAGATCAGGCCGTACTCGTTTTCGAGGCCGAAGATGCGCGGCTTCATGGCGCGTTCAGGAGCGCTCGCGATTCTCCGGGGGTGATCCGGCGGAAGGTGCGGCCCGGACGGGTGCGGTCCAGGACGGCCACCTCCAGCACTTCCGGCCCCAGCTTTTGATTCGTGACGGTATCCAGCGCTTCGACGCTCAGCCGCAGGGCCTCACGCAGCGAGATGGACGCGCTCGCCCACCGGCTTTTCAGGAATGTCATCAGCGCCTCGGACTTCCCGCCGATCACCGCCACTCCACGCTCGTCAATGATGCTCCCGTCAAAGGAGATCCTGTACAGCTCGTTGGGCTTCTCTGCCTGCCCCACCTCCACGACCAGCAGTTCCACCTCGAGCGGCTTCGGGTCGGCGCTGAAGATGCTCCCGATAGTTTGCGAGTAGGCGTTGGCCAGCGACTTGGCCGCCACATCCTCCCGGCTGTACGTGTAGCCCTTGAGGTCGGCGTGCCGGATGCCCGCCTTGCGAAGCATCTCGAACTCGTTGTACTTACCGGCGCCTGCGAACGCGATCCGGTCGTACATCTCGGAGATCTTGTGCAGCGACACGCTGGGGTTGTCCGCCACCAGCAACACGCCGTCCGCACATTCCATCGTCACGATCGAGCGGCCCTTGGCGATCCCCTTCCTGGCATACTCGGCCTTGTCGGCCATCATCTGTTCAGGCGACACGTAGTAGGGAAGCGCCATCGTCAGGCCCTCTCGCGCCGTTCGTCGATCAGGGTTCGGCACGCCGCCGCGATCTGGGATTCCTCCACATCGCGAAGGCCGTCCACGGCGATGAATTTCACGGTGGGATAGATGCCCCGGACCAGGTCCGGCCCGCCCGTCCCGACATCATCCTCGGCCGCGTTGTAGAGCGCCTCCAACGCGATGCGGAGCACCTGCACCTCGGTGAGGCCGCGCCGGTAGAGCTGCTTCATCGTATCGCGCGCGTCCTTGCCGCCCGATCCCGTCGCGTAGTATTCCGTTTCCTCGTACCGCCCGCCGGTCACGTCGTACTTGAAGATCCGGCCCTCGCGCCGCTTCAGGTCATAGCCCGCAAAGAGCGGAATCGCCACCAGCCCCTGGAACGCCATCGGGAGATTGCCCCGCACCATCTGGCCCAGCTTGTTGGCCTTGCCCTCGCACGACAGCACGTCGCCTTCCAGTTTTTCATAATGCTCCAGCTCGACCTGGAAGAGACGGGCCAGCTCGATTGCCGGCCCCGCCGCGCCGGCAATGGCCACGGCCGAATGCGCGTCGGTTCGAAACACCTTCTCGATGCGGCGCCCGGAGACCTGGAACCCTTCGGTCGCCTGTCGGTCGCCGGCCATCAGCACGCCGTCCTGAAACCGGATCGCCAGCACGGTGGTGCCGTGGGGAAAGGCCGGGACGCTGGAGTGGATTTGTGGCCCCGAGGCGGGCGCGCGCCCCCCCGCCTGGGGAGCGTCCCGCAGGAGATCCTGCCCGCGGCTCACGAGAAAATCGTAGAAGCTGGACCCGTGATCGTTGAGAAAAAGGGACACGGTGTCAGGCCTTCAACTTTTCCAGCAGGGAGTTCACCGTGTCGGACTCGTCGAGCAGGCCTTTCGTGAGCGCCTCGGTGCCGCGCAGCGGTTCCATGAGGGGCACCTTCTTGATCACCGCGTTGCCGACGTCGAACAGGACTGACGTCCAGCTCGCCGCGTACACCTCCTGCGGCCACTTCTTCACACACGCGGCACGGAAATAGGCGCGGGTGTCGAGCGGGGCGACCGTCTCCGCCCGCAGGATCTCCTCGTCCATGACAATACGCTCCACCCGGCGGGCGCGCTCAAGCGTGAAGTACAGCCCCTTCTCGGGCCGGACGTCGTGGTACTGGAGGTCCATCATCGCCACGCGCGGATCCTCCCACCCGCAGCCCTTGCGGTCCATATAGGATTCGATGAGGTCGCGCTTGGCTACCCAGTCCAGCTCGCGGACGAGCTCGCGGGGGTCGCGCTCCAACTTGTCGAGCGTCTCCTTCCACCGGATCAGGACCTCCTTGACGGGCAGGGTCAGCTCATGGCTCGCGTAGTAGTCCTGCGCCGCGTTGAGATAGGCGCGCTGCACGGCGACTGCCGTTGTCACCTTGCCGCCGGCGAGCCGCAGATCGGCCTTCACCTCCAGGTCGCGCGACACTGCCTTGATCGCACGGACAGGATCGTCCAGCTCGATCGCCGGCAACGCCCAGTTGTCTTCGATCATGTCCAGCACAATGGCCATCGCGCCCACCTTCAGGAAGGTCGCGCACTCCGCCATGTTGACGTCCCCCGCGATCACGTGGAGCCGCCGGTACTTGACGGGATCGGCGTGCGGCTCGTCCCGCGTGTTAATGATCGGCCGCTTCACCATCGTGTTGAGATCCATCAACGTTTCAAAGAAGTCCGCCCGCTGCGAGATCTGATAGACGGCCGGCGACGTTTGATTTTCCGCCCCGACCTTGCCGGCCCCCGCATAAATCAGGCGCGTCACCAGGAACGGCACGAGCGCGCGCGCGACGCGTTCGAAGGGAATGGCGCGGGCCACCAGGTAGTTCTCGTGGTACCCGTAGCTGTTGCCCTTGCCGTCCGTGTTGTTCTTGTAAACGAGCAGGCTGCCGGGCCCCCGCACCTGCTCCACAGCCCGCACCGCGGCGGCAAAGATGCAGTCCCCCGCCTTCTCATGCAGGACGATGTCCCGCGCCGTCGTGCATTCCGGCGTCGAGTACTCCGGATGCGCCCCATCCACATACAGGCGGCCGCCATTGGCCAGCACCTTGTTCAGCAGACGATTGTAGTCCGGCCCCGGCCGTTCCCGTTCCCCCTCCACTTCGAAGCCGCGGATGTCGAGCAGCGGGTTCTCGTTCTCGTAATCCCATAGGATTTTCGGCGAGGGGAAATGCGGGTAGTGATTGATCAGAAAGAGCGAGTTGGACACGGGGTCCGAGGACTCGGGATCGCGGGCGGCGATCCCGAACTCCGTTTCGGTTCCGAAGGCTCGCTTCTTCATCATCATGCTGTGACCTCGGACACGGCCTGTGGCGTCAGAGATAGTGGCCGGTGGTCACGGTCTCGATCCGCCGTGATTCGTGGGATCCGACCGTGATCGTCCGGATGTGGACGATCTTATCGGCCTTCTTGCCGGCGATCCTCGCCCAGTCATCCGGGTTGGTGGTGTTCGGCAGGTCTTCGTGTTCCTTGAACTCGTCGCGGATGGCGCGGAGGAGATCGTCGCCCTTCAGCCCCCGCTGGCCGGTCGCGAGCAGGCGCTTGATGGCGTATTTCTTCGCCCGCGAGACGATGCCCTCCACCAGTGCCCCGCTGGAGAAGTCCTTGAGATAGAAGATCTCCTTATCGCCGTTGGCGTAGGTGACTTCGAGGTACTGGTTCTCCTCGCTGAGCGCGTACATGGACTCCACAGTCACCCCGATCAGACGCTCGACGGTCTTCGCGGCATCCCCTCCATCCCGCTCCAACTCCTCCGGATGCCAGGGCAGGTCCGGCGTGAGGTATTTGGAGAAGATGTCCTTGGCCGCGGCCTTGTCCGGCCGGTCGATCTTGATTTTGACGTCCAGGCGGCCCGGCCGCAGCACGGCGGGGTCGATGAGGTCCTGCCGGTTGCTGGCCCCGATCACGATCACATTGTTCAGCCGCTCGACCCCGTCGATCTCCGAGAGAAACTGGGGCACGATCGTGGACTCGATGTCGGACGAAATGCCGCTGCCGCGGGTGCGAAAGAGGGCGTCCATCTCATCGAAGAACACGATCACCGGGTAGCCGTCATCCGCCTTTTCCTTCGCCTTCTTGAACACCTCGCGAACCTGGCGCTCCGACTCGCCCACGTACTTGTTCAGGAGTTCGGGCCCCTTCACATGCAGGAAGAAACTGCGAATGTCCTTGCCTGTCAGATGCCCCAGTTTCTTGGCAATGGAGTTGGCCACGGCCTTGGCGATCAACGTCTTGCCGCAGCCCGGAGGGCCGTACAGCAGGATGCCCTTCGGCGCGCGCAGCTTGTGCTCCTTGAACAGGTCGGCGTGGAGGAACGGCAGTTCCACGGCGTCCTGGATCTGCTCGATCTGGTCGCGCAGGCCGCCGATATCGCTGTAGTCGACGTCCGGGACTTCCTCCAGAATCAGTTCTTCGACCTCCGACTTCGGCAGTTTTTCCAGGAGGTAGCCGGACCGCGCGTCATAGAGGAGGTGATCGCCGACGCTGAGCTTCAGGGCAAGGAGCGGCTCGGCCAGCTCCGCCACCCGCTCTTCATCGGTGCGCAACGTGATGGTCGCACGCCGCTCGTCCAGAATGTCCTTTAAACGAACCACCTCGCCTTGCAGGTCGAACCCGCAGACTTCAATGACGTTCAGCGCCTCGTTCAGGATCACTTCCTGGCCCTTCCGGAGCGTCTTGGGCGTGATGGACGGGTGCAGGTTGACTTTCAGCTTGCGGCCGGTGACGTAGACATTGACGGTATGGTCCTTGTTCGCGCTGGTGAAGATGCCGTAGGTGGACGGCGGCGCCGTGAGCTTGTCCACCTCGGCCCGCATCGCCTCGATCTGGACTTTGGCGTCCTGCAGGGCCTCGGTGAGCCGGTCGTTCTGCCTCGTCGTCTGGTCGAGTTGGTGCCGTGCCTGATGCAGGCGGCGCACCTCCTCCTCCAGGGAGCGGATCTGCACCAGGAGTTTTTCTTTCTCTCTCTCTTGCTCGTCCTTCATGTGGCCCTCTGCCGGATGGTCCTCGGACAGGCCGGTCAGCTTCTTGACCGTGTTACGGATGGCACTCAACCGTCCCGGAGTCTTTTTCATGTCGGCCATCGTCGCATCGCTCCGGCAATCCCGATGGGTCGTACGCTCTTAAAACACACTCATTCTAACATCGCCCCCATGGCGGGTCAACCGACCAGAGCGCACAGACGCAGGCTCCATCAGCATTCCAACGCATCCAGCAACTCGCGCGAGGCGCGTTCGACGTCCGCAGCCGCCATCACGCTCCCGACAACCGCCACGCCGCGCCCTCCCGCCGCCACCACATCGCGCACGCGATCTCTCGTGATCCCGCCGATCCCGAAGAGCGGCACCCGGCATCGCATCCGCGCGCGCTCCAGTTCGCGCAACCCGATCGGAGGGCCGAACGCGCGTTTCGACGGCGTGTCAAAAATCGGCCCGAGCACGATGAAGTCGGCGCCCTCTCTTTCCGCGCGGGCCGCTTCATCCGCGGAGTGCGCCGACCGGCCGATCAGCCGGTCGGCCCCCACCAGCCTGCGGGCCACAGACGCCGGCAGGCCCGACGCCGGCAGATGGACCCCCGCGCTCCCGGACGCGAGGCAGACGTCCACGCGGTCATTCACAAAGACCCTGGCATTGCAGGCCCCCGCCAGTTCGGTGAGATCACGCGCCAACGCCAGCAGGGCACGCGCCGGCAGATCCTTCTCGCGAAGCTGGACGGCGCGGACCCCGGCGCGAAGCGCGGCATGGACCACATCCCGGAGAGGACGGCCGCCGGTTTGATGGCGGTCGGTGACAAGGTACAGCGAGAAATCGACCAGAGCCATGCACGCCGATCAGAGCATACCCTCGATGGGGCTGCTGGCGGTGGCGTAGAGCTTGCGCGGAATCCGGCCGGCCTTATACGCCATGCGCCCCGCCCACACCGCGTACTTCATGGCTTCCGCCATCAGGATGGGTTCTTTCGCGCCGGCGATCGCGGTGTTCATCAACACGGCGTCGGCGCCGTATTCCATGGCCAGGGCGGCGTCCGACGCCGTGCCGACGCCCGCGTCCACGATCACCGGCACGTTCACGGCCTCCATGAGGATCTTGAGGTTGTACGGGTTGCGGATGCCCAGCCCGGAGCCGATCGGGGCGGCAAGGGGCATGACGACCTGGCAGCCGATGTCCACCAGGCGCTTCGCGACGATCGGATCGTCGTTGGTGTAGGGGAACACAATGAATCCTTCCTTCACCAGGATCTTTGCCGCCTCGATTAATCCCGCCGTATCGGGGAACAGCGTCTTTTCGTCGCCGATCACCTCCAGTTTTACCATGTCGGAGATACCGGCGGCCCGCGCGAGCCGGGCGTACCGCAGCGCATCCTCGACGTTGTAGCACCCGGCCGTGTTGGGCAGGATCTTGTAGGTCTTGGGGCTGATGTAATCGAGGAGGTTCTCGGACTTGCGGTCCGTGATATTGACCCGGCGCACGGCCACGGTCACCACATCCGCGCCCGACGCTTCAATGGCTTTTTGCGTCTCGATGAAGTCCTTATATTTCCCCGTCCCCACCCAGAGGCGGGAGCGGAAGTCTATGCCGGCGATCGTCAACCGATCATCGCTCATCGTCGTCACTCCTCCCCCCGCCGATAAAGCCGATGACTTCCACCCGGTCACCGTCCCGTAGCGAGGTTCCCGTAAACGTCCGGCGATCCACGATCTTGAGATTCAGCTCCACGGCGACCCGCTCGGCCTGAATGCCCAGATCGGTCAGGAGGGACGCCACCGACTGACCCTCCGTGACCTCGCGAGCCTCGCCATTCAACGTGATGCGCATCGCGGGAAGATGATACCACACGGTTCGGAAACGCTGTCAATGGCGCGGGCCGCACCATTTGAAGTGGAAGGGGCGCAGTGGAAGGGGCGCTGTCGTATAATCCAGCCATGATCCCCCCACGCAATCAAGCCATTGCCGACGAGTTCCGGCGCATCGCCGACGAGTTGGAAAACCAGCAGGCCAATCCATTCCGGGTCCGGGCCTACCGCCAGGCCGCCCGTCTCATCGAGCGTCTCACGGAGGACGCCGGCGAGCTGGCCCGCCGCGGCGAGCTGATCACAATGAAAGGGATCGGAAAAGACCTGGCCCAGAAGATTGCCCTGTTCTGCGAGACCGGCCGGATCGACGCAGGGCCCTCGCCGCCCGAAGAGATTCCACCGGAACTGGCGCCCTGGCTCGCGCTCCCCGGCTTCAACCCATCCCTGGTCCGTCATCTGTCGGAACGCCTGGGCATTCGGACGCTTGACGACCTCGAAGCGCTGGTACGCTCCCGGATGCTGCGCACGCTGCCCGGCATGACAGCCCGGGATGAGGAGATTCTCGAAGGGATCGCGCGGCTGCGCGCCGGGCTTTCGCCGCCTTGACTTGCCCGGGTCCCTCTGTTACCGTCCGCCGAATTGGGAGATCACCCTATGGCCCTGTCCGCATTTGTCTTGGTTGAAGTGGCCGGCGACCATTCGAAAAGCGCCTACAAGACGATCCAACGCATCACCGGCGTCAAGGCCGCGTACCCCGTGAGCGGCAACTACGATCTCATCGTGCAGGTCGAAGCCGAAAACATGGAGGTGCTCAGCGACCTGCTCATGTCAAAGATCCGCGCGGTGGACGGCGTCATCAAGACCAACACCTTCATCGTCCTCAACGGGTAGCGCCCCACGCCCGCTACCTTCCTCAACCACCGCCTTCAAGAGCAGGAAGAGGTAAGTAGGGGCAGCGTCCACTTCTCCGCAATACCCATTGACCGACCAAGGCCACCCCGGAAATCAGACTCTGACCCCACTTATTCGCTCACTCGGCCTTTTTTTCTTCAAGCGCCCAGTCCCATATTGCTCTGTCGATGTTGTCCAAATACCCACCACGCCCTGGCCATCTTTAAGACGATACGGGGGCTCCAATTCAGCCCAGCCTTCCGCACTGTGAAATTTCTTTGATGGCGGATTAGTGGGGTGTTTCCAAATGAAAGCTATCGCTTTTGTATATCGCGTAGTGTCTAAATCTGAGTACTTGAAGAGGAAATCATAAAGACCACGACCATATCCTTTCCTTGAAAATTCGGGATCGATGCAAATCTGTCGGACAACAACGAATGGGCTTTTTTGTGTGTTCTTAATATGTAGATAAACTTCCCCTTTCCAACGATCAATTTGTTCGTCAGAATGTGCTAATACGAATCCAATTGGTCGCTTACCAAGACGCAAAACATAAAAATGTTCCGCGTGCTGTACAAAGTCTTTGTATTGAGCCGCGTTATATGGACGCAGGAACCCATTTTGTTCCTTTACTGCAGATTGATTTTTAGGAGCTACTTTTTTTGCGAGTGCAGTAATAGCAGGGATGTGTTCGCCAGTTGCCCTATCTATTCTCAAATTCCAACCCAGGTGGTAAAGAGCGGCAAATTCCTCCCAGTGTTTTTCTATCTGGCCTTTATAAAATTCGTACCAGTGCGATTGACGTGGTTTCAATGCTAGGATGGGCTTATCCCCCTCTTCGCTATAAAGCGGGTAATAAGTGACGTAGATAAGTCCATTCTCTGATTCAATATCGACGGCATCTAGTCCAAACGTCAGGGGGTAGTCAACCGTTTTAATATGCACTTGGTTAGGATATGACTGCCTTAATTTACGCAACCGATCGTGGGCATCGTTGATCGAATTGAGGTAAGCGGGGACCTTGCCGTCGGGCCCACATTCCTGTTGCGCCGCGTATTTGATCGCGTCGCTATTGGATGAAAGCAACATAGCGTTTATGTTGCCTCCGTGACGAGTCACTTCCTCTAGGTATTTAACACGGTTGGGATAAAAGCGACTAAGATTTAGCCCAGTTATCCACAACTTTTGTGCTCGCCCAAGAGTTTTCCCATAGTCGCTGGGATAGCCCTCCAAGAGTATATTGTTTGGTGTGGCCACGGCTTCATCAGGCATGCCTTCCTCCCCTATTCGAATGTGCTCTAGGGCTGTATAGGCGAGTACCTCCCAAAGCAGCAGGAGATCGTTCTCGGATATTGATGGCACGCTATATAGCCGCGCACTACGCATTGAGATTTTTTGCTCGATCGGACGCAGGCCCTTATCGAGATAACGCATTTCATCGAGCAACCGTAACATGTACTTTGACCCATCAACTACATCGGTACTACCGCAGCGGATTGCGGATCGGGATTGCTCAGGTGAAATAGTTGCGCCTTCAAACTTTATTAGTTTGGCTGCATTCCGTGCGACGTCCTTTGGAAGCAGTTCCGGACCTTTATAAGGTTTGACCTTCTTCACGTTTTCCCTAAATACTCTCACGCCTTCTCTAGATACGGCCAAAAACCCTTTTCTGAATTCTTGGCACTTACGTAGTACCGCAATTTCATCATTGTACTTGGACATGACCTCCGTTGACATTCCGGAACCGATTGGGGCGGCCTTCGTTCGTGGCCGAAGCAGATCGAGAAAATTGTTCCGTGCGGTAAATCGAAGATCGGCCCCAATATCAATTCCTAAATTATTCTCCACGAGCGCTGTTGCGCTAGAACTGACTATTGGTGCCTTACCTTTGCGGGAAAGGTGTTTTTTTGCCAGGAGGCCCTCTAGGCTCGCCAATTTGGGAATCAGGGCACGCAGGGCCTCGGCTCGCTTGCTTGGCAACTTGACATGACTAGAAAACTCGAACAGGAGGTCGATGTCACTGTCACTGGCACTCGGGTTAAAAAGCTCCCCATTCCGATTGATAAGAGACCCAAATAATAAGACGCGCTGAAAATTACCGTTTTTATTGGCCAACCTTGACCAATCCGCAAGAAGTTTGATGATGTCTTTCGGCATGAATTCGGCGCGTCGCATTCGTAGGTTATTCTAGCCTACGGAGAGAATAACTAGGGTCAGAGTCCACTTATCGAACACCTGACGGCCTAAGACGATGCAATAAACCAGACTCTGACCCCACTTACAATTGCTCTCGTGCAGGTCGAAGCCGAAAACATGGAAGTGCTCAGCGACCTGCTCATGACCAAGATCCGCGCGGTGGACGGCGTCACCAAGACCAACACCTGCCTCGTCCTCAACGTCTAGCGCCCAATATAACGCCGGTTTCCTCAACATCTTAGGCGCATAGCGGCTAACCCCATGACTAGGCGCTTGGGATCTGCCTTTCATCGCTTGATGACTCGGCGGAGAACAGAGGTGGCCCCATCCGCTTGAACAGCAGCCTGAGGGTTTTAAGTGGATTCTCTGCTGATTCTCACACTGCCAGTTTGACCGTCGGCAGCATCACGGCATACGCCTCATCAGGTGTTTTCTTGCCCAGGCTCGAATGCGGTCTGGATCGATTGTACCACTCCATGTATTGCCTGATCGACTGCCTCGCTTCACTGACTGAGGCATAGGCATACAAATACACCCGCTCGTACTTCACCGATTTCCACAGGCGCTCAACGAAGACATTATCCCTCCAAGCTCCGCGTCCGTCCATGCTGAGTTGGCATCCCTGGTCCTTGACGGCTTGCACAAACTCATGTGCGCTGAACTGACTGCCTTGGTCGGTGTTCACAATCTCCGGCCGGCCATGGCGATTGAACGCCTCTTGTAGCACATCGACCGCATGACAGGCCTCCAGCGTGATGGCGACCTTCTCGGCCAGGACCTTGCGGCTGGCCCAGTCCACGACGGCGGTGAGGTAGGCAAACCCTTTGGCCATCGGGATGTAGGTCGTATCCAGGGCCCACACCTGGTTGGCCCGGTTGATGGTCAGACCGCGCAGCAGGTAGGGATACCGTTCATGCCCGGGGTGTTTCTTGCTCGTGCCCGGCTTTCTGTAGAGCGCCGCCATGCCCATGCGCGCCATCAGTGTGCCCACGTGTTTACGCCCGACCGCGAATCCCTCCCGATTCAGCTGGTCGCGCAGCATGCGCGCACCCATGAACGGGTGCTCCAGGTGCAACGCGTCCATGCGACGCATCAGCACCAGATCGGCCGCGTGTAATCCCAAAATGATAATGTCCGCTTTGGCCAAAGTAGAAATGTCCTCTTCGT
>JAVHQA010000109.1:4957-15185 GCA_036170875.1 Nitrospirales bacterium | reverse complement strand
TCTCGTTTGTGACTCAGGAGGTCGGCGGGCACAACGCCCTGCTGATCCGATCGGAGGAAACCGGCGGGCACGACGCGGAAATTCTCATCCCGTCCGACGGCCTCAAAGCGGCGTGGGACAGCCTGTGGGCGGCCGGGGCGGCGATGAGCTTGACACCCTTCGGCGCCCAGGCCCTGGAGACCCTGCGCATGGAAGCCGGCATCCCCAAGGCCGGCCCCGACCTCAACGAAAACATCGTCCCTCCGGAAGCCAACCTGGAAGGCAAGGCCTTCAGTTTGACCAAGGGCTGCTATCCGGGCCAGGAGGTGGTCGCCCGGATGGACGCCTACGGCTCGGTGCGGAGGCGCATGGTCGGCCTTGTCCTGGAGGACGCCGTGGCTCCCCCGCCTGGCGCCAAACTTTTCAGCGGAGAGCGCGAGGTGGGCTGGGTCTCCAGCGCGGTCCGATCGCCGGCGCTCGGCAAGGTCATCGCCCTCGGGTTTCCTCTGCGCGATTTCACCGCGCCCGGCATGGCCTTGAGCGTCGAGATCAACGGCGCGCGAACGGCCGCGACTGTCCACGCCCTGCCGTTCATCCAAGGCTTCTCGGAAGCGCGCGTTTCATGAATCCCGCCGCCGAACAACGCGCCCTGCGCCTCGAAGAGGAGCTCCACCGGATGTCCCAAATCCTAATCCGGGAGTATGCGCCCGAGAAGCTGATCCTCTTCGGATCGGTGGCCCAGGGTGAGATCCACGAATGGAGCGATCTCGACCTGGTGGTGATCAAAAAGACCGACAAACCCTTGCTGGAGCGAACCGAGGAAGTGCTCCGGCTGGTGCGCCCGAAAGTCGGCCTGGACGTATTGGTCTACACGCCGGAGGAGTTGGACAGCCTGGTGGACGAACGGAGAGTCTTCGTGCTGGACGAAATCATTTACAAGGGAGCCGTGGTATATGAGCGCCGAAAATAAATGGGCCGCCTTCGCGGCGGAGGATGCGGTGATGGCCGAGGCGGCCAAAGGCCTGAGTCTCTGGAACCAGGTCTGCCTGCACGCCCAGCAGGCCGCAGCCAAGTCGCTAAAGGCATTCCTCGCCGAACGCCACCGCCCCATCCCGCTGGCCAGGCATATGGCGGAGCTGCTGGCGCTCTGCGCGGAAGCGGACCAGAGCCTTTCGCGTTTCGAGGACCGTTGCTACGCCCTCGACAAGTACCTGATCCCGCTGACCTACCCCGATGCCGTGCCCACCAGCCAGGCCGGCAGCCTGCCCACCGACAAGGACGCCCAGGAAGCACTCGGCATTCTGAAAGAACTGAGAGAAGCGCTCCGGGTCGGGTAAACCCGTAGGGGCGAGGCGCTGCATCGCCCTTTGTGAGGGCGACCCACCGGGTCGCCCCTACGACAGGACCCCGGAGCCACAGGCGGCAAGAGCAGCCTACATCACGGGCGAGCCGTGGTGGTGGATCATTAGCCACCGCCCCTGCTGCCGCTCATAAAGGTTGGTGGCGATCACGCGTGACTCCTGGCCCTCGCCACCCGGGCTGTTCATGATGTTCTCTGTGCAGAGCACCCACGCCACGTCGCCCGCAACCTGGACCATGATATCGCTCAGCCGGAACTGCATCGAGAAGGTGTTGTTGAAGATCATCACCCAGCTGTCCCGGACGGTCGGCCAGCCGGAGCGCAGACTCCAGCCTGGATGGATGCAGGTGACGTAGTCCTCCCTGGCCCACACTTCATCCATTTTCTTGATGTCGAGGCTCTCAAAGGCGCGATAGAAGGCCTCGTTGGCCTGCTCGACCTCCTCAATCATCTCCTGCAGCATGGGGATAAGGACTAATCGCCTTCCGGCTCGGCGTGGCCGTGCTGGTGCTTGACGGTCTCTTCGTCGAAGAGGTCTTCCATGTCGCCGGAGATATCCTCCAATTCCGCGGGGTGCGGAACGACGGTGAGCTCTTTCTTCCTGGTCTCGGCCGGTTTGGGCTCTTTGGGATCATCTGCCATGGTGAGACTTATCCTACTCCAAGCCGGACGGGAATGCCACCGCACGCCTGCTCAGAAGGCCCGTACCATCCCCACCATGGCGTGGCCATTCAGATTGCACTGAAACTGGTAGGTTTCCCCTTTCACAGCGTAAAACCAGATCACGACTTCTTCGCCAGGATCCAACACGATTCGGGACACGCGCTTACCGCTGTATTCGATTGTGCCGGTTCCCTGCACCTGGATGAGGGTGCCGGACTCGAACAACTGCGGGGAAGACACCTCGTGCTGGATCGGCCCGTCTTCGCGGTTCTGCACAACCAGGACGGCAAAATTGTCGCCGGGCAGGGTGACCGAGTCCGGATGGAAACCGAGCTGCTCGATCTGAATCACGTGGCCGAAGAATGACACGGCCGCGTCGGCATACGAAAAGATTCCCAGCAACAGGCCAAAGACCAGCCCCGCGCCCGTCAATTTCCTGCCTCTTAGCCTGTCAGCTTTCATAGGAACTTTCTTCACGCATAGCTTTGCTGATAACAATCAACGGAAGCCCTTTCAAGCCTGATTGGAAGGCTCAGACAGTATGAGTGCAGGAGAAATGCCAGGAGATTCCGCGGCTGGGTGTTACGCGAAATCAAATAGATGGGTGTATGGAACTGCCACAACGAAGGATCGGCCAGCCCCTCAAAAGGTAGTTTTCAACCAGCACTGGCCGATCTGAATCAAACGTGGACGCCTGCAGAGTGCCGCCCGCGCCTGTTCTTCCAAATCAAGGGATCCAGCACATTGCCGCAGCAGACGCACCGCCAGCCGTAAAAGCTGAGATGCCCGCTGTCATCGAGCATATCGTAAAATTGATCTTTCACCATCAGTCCGCGACACCGTACGCACCGCATGGGGAGCCTCCTTTCACAGCAACGCCACAGGTTCCGCG
Source organism: Nitrospirales bacterium (assembly GCA_036170875.1). GTDB lineage: Bacteria > Nitrospirota > Nitrospiria > Nitrospirales > NS-4 > SCTG01. Next base: position 12,291 of record JAVHQA010000109.1, on the reverse strand, counting down.
AAAAGTTCCACTGAGACGAGGCACTCTGTTCATGACATGAGTAATAGCAAAGCAGATGCCATCCCCAAAGCACTCTCCCCTAAAAACGTTTCAAGCCGAAGCCATTGATTTACTGCCTATTGCGAAAAATACCCCCAACCGGATGTAAGGTAGCGGCTACCCCAATGGAGCAAACTGTGCCTATCAAGTCGGACAGCCCCTCAATCGGCTTGACGGGGTCTGAGCCTTACTGGTAAAGGGAGAGCCATGGCACCTGTGCGCAAGACGGTCGTGGCAAGAGAATGGATCATTTTCGCCCTGAGCTTCGGCCTTGGCGGCCACATCGCTCTGGGATTCATGTTGCATAATTCAACGCCCGAGCGTTGGCAGACGATCGGTTGGAAGGCCATGTTTTTCGGGCTGTTCGTCTACATCGCCGTCCAGGCCGGCCGCTCGATCTTTCTTGCGATCCGTTCGCACCGCGCGAAACGCGACGCCTGACATCATAACGGGAGGCACTAGTATCCATGGGCAAGCCCAGTGAAAAAGAGGAAGAATACTTCGCCCGGCAGGCCATCGAGCGAATGAAGAAAGAATCCGCTGAGAGGCAGGCGAAGATGGCAGCAGAGGAGCCGAAGAAGCTCAAGGAGCTCCACTACATGCACTGCCCCAAATGCGGGCACCAACTCGCGGAGCTTGACTACAAAGGGATCAAGATCGACCGCTGCATGAACTGCCAGGGCGTCTGGCTCGATGCGGGCGAACTGGAACAGGTCACGCAGAAGGAAGGCTATCTCGGCGGGATGCTGAAGCTGTTTAAGTAACTGGAAGCGATCAGCCTTCAGCAATCAGCCTTTCGCTGAAAGCCGACATCTGAGCGCTGAATGCTTTACAGTCAGATGCAGTTGATCTTGGGCCCGTCGTCCTTGCGGGACTTCCAATAGGCGAGCTTGTTCAGCGCGTTCAGGTAGGCCTTCGCGGACGCGACGATGATGTCGGTGTCGGCGCCATGGCCCGTCACCGTCTTCGGCCCCTCCTCCACCTTCACCATCACCTCGCCCTGCGCATCCGTCCCACCCGTGATGGCCTTGACGGCATAGGTCAGCAACGTGCTTTGCGTCTTCGTCATCGCGGCGATCGTGCGGTAGGCCGCGTCAACAGGGCCGTCGCCGGTGCCGGTCTGCTGCGCAACTTTCCCATCGATTTCCAGTTCGATCCGCGCCGTCGGCGTCTTGTCGGTCCCGCTCTCGACGTACAATGACTTGAACCGGTAGGTCTCTGGAATAGTCTGGATCTCCTCGGCGACGATGGCCTCCAAGTCCTCTTCGTAGACTTCCTTCTTCTGGTCGGCCAGCCGCTTGAACCGCTCGAAGGCCTTCTGGAGTTCGTCGTCAGTGAGCTTGTAGCCCATCTCCTCCAGCCTCTGCTTGAACGCGTGCCGGCCGGAGAGCTTGCCCATGACAAGCGTGCTCTTGTTCAACCCGACAGACTCGGGCCGCATGATCTCGTACGTCGTCTTTTCCTTCAGCAGTCCGTCCTGATGGATGCCGGAGGCATGGGCAAAGGCGTTGGCCCCGACGATCGCCTTGTTGGGCTGGACCACCATGCCGGTGATCTTGCTCACCAGCCGGCTGGTCTTGACGATTTCTTCCGTCACGATCCCGGTGTCCGCGCCGTAGAAATCTTTCCGCGTACGGAGCCCCATGGCAATTTCCTCCAGCGACGCGTTGCCCGCGCGCTCGCCGATGCCGTTGATCGTGCACTCCACCTGGCCGGCGCCTTCCACGATGGCCGCCAGGGAATTTGCGACCGCCACGCCGAGATCGTTGTGGCAGTGGACGGAGATGACGGCCTGCTTGATGTTAGGCACGTTCTCCCGAATGCCGCGGATCAGCCGCCCGAACTCCTGCGGCGCGGCGTAGCCGACGGTGTCGGGGATGTTGACCGTCGTGGCCCCGGCCGCGATCACGGCCTCCAGCACCTCGAACAGGTACTTGGGATCGGACCGCGTGGCGTCCATCGGGGAAAACTCCACATCCTCCACATAGCCGCGCGCGTGTGTGACCATTTCAACGGCGCGTTGCCGCGCCTGTTCCCGCGTCAACCGAAACTGATGTTTGAGGTGGATGTCCGATGTCGAGATGAACGTGTGAATGCGGATCTTCGGCGCGCCCCTCAGTGCCTCCCAGGCGCGGTCGATGTCCTCCGGGCGCGCGCGCGCCAGGCTGCAGATGGTCGGCCCTTCCACTTCATGCGCAATCCGGCGCACGGCTTCGAAGTCGCCCGGCGAGCTGTAGGCGAACCCCGCCTCGATGATGTCCACGCCCAGGCGCGCGAGCTGCTTGGCCACGATCAGCTTCTCGTCCAGGTTCATCGCCGCGCCGGGAGACTGCTCACCGTCACGAAGCGTGGTATCGAATATGCGGATCATCCGACTCATGTTATTCCGTGTCTTTCACCTCGCCGGAAGCCCGTTCCGCAGGCGTGCCTTTGCGGACTCCCCGCCGCGCCAGCCCGACCAGCATCATCAGCACGCCCGACAGGGCATAGCCGGCGAACAGCGCAAACAGCGCGATCTGGGGCGCCGCCGCGACCAGCATGATGACCAGCACGGCCCAGACGAGGTACGTGAAGCCTTCCCCGGCCAGCAGCTTCACTCCCTTGAACTTCGTGTATTTGATCGTGCTGACCATCAAAAAGGCCAGGATGAAGGCCACGGTCAGGATCGCGACCGGCATCACCTCCTGCCCCAGCCTGAGGATGTGGTGATCCAGGAGCATCAGCGAGGCCAGCACGGCGGCCGCCGCCGGAATCGGCAATCCCAGGAAGTAGCGGTTGTCCGACGCCATCGTCAGCACGTTGTACCGCGCCAGGCGCAGCGCGCCGCAGCCCACGAAGGCAAAGACGACCGCCTGGCCCAGAAACCCGTATCCGCTCAGCGCCCACGAGTAGATGAGCACTCCCGGCGCGACGCCGAACGACACGAGATCGGCCAGCGAATCGTACTCAATGCCGAACTGGCTGGTCGTCTTGGTCCAGCGGGCGGATGAGCCGTCCAGCATGTCGAAGATCAACGCGACCAGGATGGCCACCGCGGCCTTCACGTAGTTGGCCCCGAACACGGCGATGATGGCGTACAGGCCGCAGAACAGGTTCCCCGTCGTGAACAGGTTCGGCACGACGTAAATAACCTGCCGGCGGCGTTCCCGCAGCGATGCTCGCATTCTCATGGCAGCACTCCTATGATCGACTCGCCCCCTGTGACCCGATCCCCCGCCTTGACCCGCACCTGCGTGGCAACCGGCATGTACATATCCATGCGCGACCCGAACCGTATCAGCCCGTACCGCTCGCCGCGGGCCACCCGTTCCCCTTCCGACAGCCAGCAGACGATCCGCCGCGCCACGTAGCCGGCCACCTGCACACACAGTATACGGCATCCGGCATCCGTCTCGATCAGCACCGCCGTCTGCTCGTTCTGCAGCGTCGCCTCCGGCCGGCTCGCCATCAGAAACCTGCCCGGGGAGTAACTGACGGCCTTGATCAGCCCCTCGCAGGGCACGCGGTTGATATGCACGTTCAGCGGGCTCAGGAAGATGCTCACCCGCACCGCCCGCGCCTTGAGGAAGCGCGGCTCCTCTTCCTCTGCCACCGCCAGCACGCGGCCGTCGCCAGGCGACACGATCAGGCTGGGCCCGTCCGGAACCCGGCGCGGGGGATTGCGGAAGAACCAGCCCGTGAAAATCGCCACGGCACCGAACAGCACGCCCAAAACCGTCCACCCGAGGGCCCATACCACAGCCGTCGCGACGACGGCGGCGACCAGGAAGGGCACGCCCTCGCGGGCGATCGGCCAGCCCCTCGCGCGGTCCGCCATATGTCAGTTCTTGGTCTTGTCGACCAACTGATCCTTCTTCAGCCAGGGCATCATGGCGCGCAGCTTGCCGCCGACCTCCTCGATCGGGTGCTGCTCGCCGCGCTTGAGCAGGGCGTTGTACTGGGGGCGGTTGGCCTGGCACTCGAGGATCCATTCCCTGGCGAACTGCCCGCTCTGGATCTCATCCAGGATGCGCTTCATCTCTTTCCTGGTTTCGTCGGTGATGACGCGCGGCCCGCGCGTCACGTCGCCGTACTTGGCCGTCGTGCTGATTGAGTAGCGCATGTTGGCGATGCCGCCCTGGTAGATCAGGTCCACGATCAACTTCACTTCATGGAGACATTCGAAATAGGCCATCTCCGGCGAATAGCCCGCCTCCACCAGCGTCTCGTAGCCTGCCTGGATGAGCGCGGTCAGCCCGCCGCACAGCACGACCTGCTCGCCGAAGAGGTCGGTCTCCGTCTCCTCCCGAAAGTTGGTCTCGATGATGCCCGCGCGGCCGCCGCCGATCGCGGAAGCGTACGCCAGCCCGATCTGCTTGGTGTCGCCGGACGGGTCCTGATGGAGGGCCAGCAGGCACGGCACGCCGCTGCCCTTTGTGTATTCCGACCGGACGAGATGGCCGGGGCCCTTGGGCGCGACCATGAACACGTTGATCGTGGGCGGCGGCACGATCTGGCCGAAGTGGATGTTGAAGCCGTGTCCGAAGGCCAGATAGCTGTTCTTTTTCATGTTCGGGCCGATCTCGGCGCGATAGATGCCGGCCTGCGCTTCGTCCGGCGCCAGAATCATCACCACGTCCGCCCGCTTCACCGCATCCGCCACCGGCATCACTTTGAACCCCATCCGCTCGGCTTTCTGCCAGGAGGCGCCTTCGCGCAGACCGACGAGCACGTCCATGCCGCTCTCCTTCAGGTTGAGCGCGTGCGCATGGCCCTGGCTGCCGAAGCCGACGATCGCAATCGTCTTGCCCTTCAGCACTTTCAAATCGGCGTCTTTATCGTAATAAATTGGCAGCATGATGTCTCCTTTGTCGTAGGGGCACGGCATGCCGTGCCCCTACCCAATGCACGATTATTTTTCCTCTTTCAGCACGCGCTTGGGATGGGCGCCGGCCGGCCGCATCTGCTCGCGCGCGATCGCGACCCGTCCCGTCCGAACCACTTCCTTGATGCCCAGCGGCTGGAGCAGACCGATGGCCGCCTCGACCTTCTTGGTGTCCCCTGTGATCTCGATCGTGTAGGTGGTCGGCGTCGAGTCCACGACCTTGCCCCGGAAGATATCGACGATCCGGAGCGCCTCGGCCCGGTCCTCCTGCCGCGTGTGGACCTTGATCAGCGCCATCTCCCGCTCAACGAACTCGGCCTCGTTCAGGTCCACGACCTTGATCACGTCGATGACCTTGTTGAGCTGCTTGATGATCTGCTCGATAATCTTTTCGTCGCCCCGCGTGACAATCGTCATCATGGACATGGACGGGTCCAACGTCGGCGCCACCGACAGGGTCTCGATGTTGTAGCCGCGGCCGCTAAAGAGGTTGGCCACGCGCGACAGCACCCCGAATTTGTTCTCCACCAGGATTGCGATGATATGCTCCACGTGCACTCCTTAGCTATTGCACCCGCCCGCCCCAGGCGATTGACCCATTGCACGATGATGGCAATGGGTGCCCCGACGCGCCCCTTCCCGTTAAGCCGTCAGCACGGTGTCTTTATCCTCGCCGGCCACCTTGGACGCGGGCTTCTCCCCCCGCTTCATCTCCGGCGGATCCTCGAGGAGCATCTCGTGGTTGGCGCCGCCGGCCGGAATCATCGGGTAGCAGTTCTCGTAGGCGTCCACCTCGATGTCCACCAGGACCGGCTTGTCGGTCTTCAGCGACTCCTTGATGACGTCGTCCACTTCTTCCACCTTCGTGGCCCGGAGTCCCACCGCGTTGAAGGCCTCCGCCATCTTCACGAAATCCGGGACGTTGTCCAGGTAGGACGAGGCATAGCGCCCCTCGTAGAAGAGATCCTGCCACTGGCGCACCATGCCGTGGAAATGGTTGTTGATGATGAAGGTCTTCACGGGCAGCTTGTTCACCATGGCCGTGGCCATCTCCTGCATGTTCATCTGGATACTGCCGTCGCCCGCGATGCACAGCACCAGCTTGTCGCGGAACGCCGCCTGCGCGCCCATCGCCGCCGGCAGCCCGAAGCCCATCGTGCCCAGCCCGCCGGAGGTCAGCCATTTGCGCGGCTTGTTGAGCAGGAAATGCTGGGCCGCAAACATCTGGTGCTGTCCCACGTCGGTCGCCACGATCGGGTCCCTGTCCTTCGTCAGCTGATAGATTCGGTCGATCACGTACTGCGGCTTGATCTTCGCGTCCCGGGGCTGCGTGTAGGTCATCGGATGCTTCGTCCGCCAGGCATTGACCTCGTTCCACCAGGGCTTGCGTTGCTCGATGGAATGGCCGTTCGGCGTCGCCTTGAGCTGGGCGTTCAGCTCGCGCAGAACGGTCTTGACGTCGCCCACGATCGGAACATCCACATGCACGTTCTTGCGGATTGACGTCGGATCGATGTCGATGTGAATGACCTTCGCCTCCGGGCAGAACTCCGACACCTTGCCGGTCACCCGGTCGTCGAAGCGGGCGCCGATCGCGATGACGAGGTCGGAATAGTGAATCGCCATGTTGGCGGCGTACGACCCGTGCATCCCCAGCATGCCCAGCGAGAGATGATGGGTCGCGGGGAACACGCCCAGCGCCATGAGCGTCTGGTCCACCGGAATCTGCGTCAATTCGGCGAACTCCATGAGCTCCGCGCTCGCGTTCGAGAAGATGGCGCCGCCGCCGACGTAGATGATCGGCTTTTTGGCCTTGTGGATGGCGTCCACGGCCTGCTTGATCTGCCACTTGTTGCCGTCGTAGGTCGGGTTGTATCCCCGGATGGACACGCGGTCCGGATACCGGAAGTCGCCCTTGTTCATCGCCACGTCCTTCGGGATGTCCACGAGCACCGGGCCCGGACGGCCGGTCATGGCGATATAGAAGGCTTCCTTGATGGTCTCTGCCAGGTCGTTCACGTCCTTGACCAGAAAGTTGTATTTGGTGCAGGGCCGGCTGATACCGACGTTGTCCGCCTCCTGGAACGCGTCGTTGCCGATGAGCTGGGTCGGAACCTGCCCCGTAAAGACGACGATCGGCACAGAATCCATGTAGGCGTCCATCAGCGGGGTGACGATGTTGGTCATGCCGGGGCCGGAGGTGACGAGCGCCACACCCGGCTTGCCTGTGGCCTTCGCGTAGCCCTCAGCCATGTGGCCCGCGCCCTGCTCATGCCGCGTGAGAATGACCTCGACGTCCTTCTGTTGATGCAGCACGTCGAAGATCTTCAACACCACGCCGCCCGGAAGGGCAAAGATGGTCTTCACCCCTTCCTTCTTCAGGCACTCCACAAAAATTTCGGCACCCGTGAGCTTCATCGCCATCCCTCTC
>JAVHQA010000109.1:0-4857 GCA_036170875.1 Nitrospirales bacterium | reverse complement strand
ATCAGCTCCGTCCCCGGCGTGGTTCTGCTGGACCGGCAGAGCGACGCCGACCACAATCGCTCCGTGTTGACCTTCATCGGGCCTCCCGAGGACGTCGCCGAAGCCGCAGTCCGCGCGGCCGGGGAGGCCCTGCACCGCATTGACCTGACGACCCACCGCGGCGAGCACCCCCGCGTCGGCGCCACCGACGTCATTCCCTTCGTCCCGATCCGCGGCGTCACGATGGAGGACTGCGTGCATCTGGCGCGGACCGTGGGACGCCGCCTGGCGGAGGAGCTGCACATCCCGGTCTTCCTCTACGAGGAGGCCGCCAAAGTCCCGTCCCGATCCCGCGTCGAGGACATCCGGCGGGGCGGCTTGGAGGAACTGGCCGAGCGGATGCGAACGAGTCCCGAATGGGCGCCGGACTTTGGAGACGCGAAGCTGCACCGGACGGCCGGGGCGACCATCGTGGGCGCGCGCCGCTTCCTGATCGCGTATAACGTGAACCTCGCCTCCACCGACCTCGACCTGGCCAAGGCCATCGCGCTCAAGGTCCGGGCCTCCAACGGCGGGCTCCCCTCGGTCAAGGCGGTCGGCATCGACCTGAAGAGCCGCGGGTGCGTGCAGGTCTCCATGAACCTGACCAATTACGAAGAGACGCCCGTGCACGCGACCTTCGAGGCGGTCAAGGCGGAAGCGGCCGGACACGGCGTGGCCGTCCGCAGCAGCGAAGTGATCGGGCTGATCCCCGAGGCAGCCGTGGCGCAGGTCGCCGCGCACTACCTGATGCTGGAGAGTTTTTCGATGAGCCAGGTGCTGGAAGCGCGGATGGTGCAGGCCCTGACGCAGGATGTCTCGGCCACGGTCGGGCCGTTCCTGGAAGCCGTATCCGCCTCGAACAAGGCGCCGGCGGGAGGGAGCGTGGCGGCCATGACCGGCGCGGCCGCCATGTCGCTCGGCGTCATGGTCAGCGGGTGCCTGCTCGAAAAAGAGACCCGGCCCGACAGGATGGCCGCCCTCCGCACCAAACGCGACCTGCTGATCCAACTCAGAGGCCGCCTCCAGGCCGCGATCCGCGAGGACGCCGAGGCCTACAACGCCGTGCTCGAAAGCGTCAAGCGCCCCCTGATCGATCCCGGGCGAGGCGCGGCGCTCCAAGACGCCCTCAGCATCGCCATCGCGGTTCCCCTCGCCATCACGGAACTGGCGGTGGAAGGCATGGCGGTCCTGGGTGCACTCCTCCCCCTCGCCACGCCGCCCATGGCCGCCGACCTCAAGGCCGGCATCTTCGCGGCTCGGGCCGCCGGCGAAGGCGCGCTCGCCTGCGTCAGGGCCAACCTGGACTCGCTCAAGGACGACCCCCGCGTCCCCGCCCTGCTCAAGCGACTCGCGCCCTACGAGGAGCGGCTCCGCGAACGGCCCTAGGCTGTAGAATGGGTCGCTTGCCCAAGCAATACAGCCAAGCTGAGCGCCTCACGCCTAACCATGAATTGCCGATGATACCCCGTCTTTCCAAATCCAAATACATGTCCGGCAACCAATGCCATAAGAAGCTCTATCTGGAGATCCGCTCGCCGGAGCCGGCCACGGAGACGGTGCAGCCTATTCGTGCCATTGACTGATGCGCTGCGCACGCATATACTAGGCGCATCAATACTGTCCTGATGCCAGCGGAGTTGCCCTATGCGAACCACCATCACGCTTGATGACCGGATCATCTCGGAAGTCATGAAAGTTTCCTCTTCCAAGCGAAAGAGCGAGGCGATCAATCATGCCCTGGCCGAGTATCTCAAGGAAAAGAAGCTCAGGCGGCTGTTGGAGTTGCGTGGCACGCTGCGCCTGAACCCCGATTGGAAGGCCGCCGAAGAGGTTGAACTTGCCGAATCCCGCCGCCAGCGTGCTCGTCGACACAAGCGTTTGGATTGAGTACCTGAACAAACGGAAAACGCCGGCCGGTGACGCGCTGGACGCCCTCTTGCGGCAGAAGCGGGTCGTCACGTGCGGGTTGGTGATCGCGGAGTTGCTCCAGGGCTCCCTGTCCGAACGGGAGGTCGAGGCCATCACCGAAACCTTTGAGGCGTTGCGTTACCTCGAAGTCCGGAATTCAACGTGGGGGAGGGCCGGCAAGCTGGCCTTCGGGCTTAGACGGAAAGGGATTACCGTGCCGTTGAGCGACTGCCTCCTGGCCGCTCTTGCGCTCGAATCGGACTGCGAAATCTTTTCCGTGGACACCCATTTCAGAAGAATCCCCGAACTGGCCTTGTACTCTCCGGGTTGATCCATTCCCGAGCCACAGATTCGAACCGAAAAAGACTGTGACGTATTCTGTCGCACGGCAGGTATAGAGTCGGCTTCAAGGAGGGCAATCAATGCCTAATCAAGAATTGCCGATGATACCCCGTCTTTCTAAATCCAAATACATCTCAGGCAACCAGTGCCACAAGAAGCTCTATCTTGAGATCCGCTCGCCGGAACTGGCGACTGAGTTTGACGAGCAGACGCAGGCCATTATGGATATGGGCACGGAGGTCGGCGCGCTGGCCCGCAAGCGGTTCCCCGGTGGGGTGCTGGTTGCGTACGACCGCACGAAGATCCCTCAAGCCCTCAAAGAGACCGCCGCCCTGATTCGGGATCCATCCGTCACGGCCATTTACGAAGGTACGTTCGAATTCGACGGCGTGCTGGTGCGCGTGGATGTCCTGGAGCGTGTCGGCCAGGACCGGTGGCGTCTGATTGAAGTGAAGGCCTCCGGAGGGGTCAAGGACAAGCACCTGCCAGACCTGGCGATCCAGACCTATGTGCTGAACGGAGCAGGCGTCCCTCTGTCGGGATCGTGGCTCATGCATCTCAACACGAAATACGTCTATCCAGGCGGGAACATGGATTTAGATCAGCTGTTTACGCTGGCCAATCTCACGGAAGTGATTGCCGCCCCCATGGCCGAAGTCACAACCAGACTGGCAGCCCTGCGGACAATGCTGGCGCCCCCCACCCCGCCGGCCATTGAGCCAGGGTACCAGTGCGAAGATCCACACTCATGTCAATTCTGGGATCACTGCACCAAGGACAAGCCAGAGCGGTGGATATTTAACTTGCCCGGTGGGCGGAGGACGTTTGACAAGCTCGTCGCGCAGGGCGTCACCACCATTGACGAGATCCCGCCCACGTTCAAGCTTGCACGGTCTCAGCAGCTCATGAAGGACAACGTGGAATGGATCGGGCCAAAGCTCGCGCGTGCCCTCAAGGGAGTGCGCTACCCTGTCCACCACCTTGATTTTGAAACATTTGCGCCGGCCATCCCGCAATACCCCAACACCCGGCCGTATCAGACGATTCCGTTCCAATGGTCCAACCACGTCGAAACGGAGGACGGGAACGTCCGCCACGACGAATACCTGTGCACCGGAGAGCAGGACCCACGCGAGGAACTCGCCAAGGCATTGCTGGCATCGCTCGGGCAGAAAGGCAGTATCTGCGCCTATTCAGGATACGAGAATCGGATGATCAAAGACCTGGCCGCCGCGTGCCCGAGCGTCAAGAAGGACCTTGAGAAATCCTTGGCGCGTATCGTGGATCTGCATCCGATCGTCAAGACCAACTACTACCACCCCCAGTTTCACGGCTCCTTCTCGCTCAAGGCTGTCCTGCCGGCGCTGTCCTCGCTGGATTATAGCGACCTCGAGATCCAGGGCGGCACCGCGGCCTCCCAGCAGTACTACCGCATGATCTTCGAAGCCACCGACCCGGCCGAGAAGGAACGCATACGTCTAGCGCTGCTCGAGTACTGCAAGCGCGACACCCTGGCGATGGTGGAGCTGCGGAAGACCCTACTGCAAAAAGCCCTTTAGCTCTCCATCATCTCCAAGCGGGCGTCGAACTCGTGGTTGCATTGCGTGCAGCACACGCAGTCCCGTTCCATCGTGACCTCATCACTGGGAACGGCCATGCCGCCGCAGTCCGGGCACCGCCGCAGGTGGGCGGCCTCGTTATGGAGCGTTTCGAATTTCGAGCCGCGGAGGCAATACACCGGCTCTCCGTCGAGCACCCAGGGCTTCCCGGCGTTATCGGTTACTGGCAGAGTGATATAGTGATGCGCCGCGTAGTCCTCCTGCGCCTTCCTCGTGGTAAGCCCGTCCTTGATCACTTTCCCTGTCTTGGAGTCATAGAGCGCGTCACCCTTCGCAATGGCTTTGGTCGGTCCCATCCGGCACCTCCTTACTTGCCCCCATCTTTCGGCTGGTAGCGCTTGCGGGTCTGGTCCATCGCGCCCGTCAGTTCGTTCCATTCCTGCGCGGTCAGGAGCGCTTTCATCTTGAAACGCAGGCCCAGAATCTTGGTCGCGCTCGTCATCCGCGCGTTGTTCATCTCGTCCAGGATCTTCGTGAATTGCTCCGGCTTGGCGTCGTAGTCGGCGTTCATCACGGCCATCTGCTCGTGAAACGCGCGTGACGTCTGCGCCGAACCCTTCACCTCGGCAACGATGTCCTGCAGGATCGCCTTGGCCTGTTTGGCCTTCTCCGGATCCTTCACCGTCTGGTCCACCATCGCGTTCGTCTCAACAATGCCCCGCTCAACCGCGGCTTCCCCTGAATGCATCCCCATGTCATGGCCCATCCCCATGCCATGGCCATTGTGCCCGGCGCAGCCGGCCATCGTCAGCGTCACCGCAACCAACACAAGCAACATCAGCGTCGAAATTTTCATCTACACACCCCCAGTTTGTAGGATAGCCCCAACCATGTTTCTACCGCAATTCGACCGTGAAAGGAAGGGCCAGTTCCATGACATCATCGGCCTCGACGGCTACTACAAACTCGACGAGAAATACCGGAGCACCGACCAGACGTAAAGAGCGGGTCCTGTCGGCGAGTCACC
>JAVHQA010000108.1:0-3188 GCA_036170875.1 Nitrospirales bacterium | reverse complement strand
CAATCAGCATCGCGTCGCCGTAGGAGAAAAAGCGGTACTGTTCTGCGGTGGCGATGCGGTAGGCCTCCAGCATGCGCTCGCGTCCGGCCAGCGCACAGACCAGCATGAAGAGCGTGCTCTTGGGCAGGTGGAAGTTGGTCAGCATCGCGTCCACGACGGCAAACCGGTACCCCGGATAGATGAACAGCGCCGTCTCGCCCGTCGCCGCCTGCAGCGGCACCCCTTTCTGAGCGGCCGTTTCCAGCACCCGCACCGACGTGCTCCCCACCGCGATGACGCGGCCGCCGACGGTTCGCGTCTCATTCACCAGCCTGGCCGTGTCCGCGGGCAACTCAAACCATTCGGGGTCCATCCGGTGCTCGCGGATGTCGTCACACGTGACCGGCTTGAACGTGCCCGGCCCCACGTGGAGCGTCACGTACGCCGTCCGGACGCCCTTTGTGTGGAGCGCGTCGAGCAGCGGCTCCGTGAAATGCAGCCCGGCCGTCGGGGCGGCCACCGCTCCGGGATGGCGCGCGAACACGGTCTGGTAACGATCGCGGTCTGCCTCGGTCGGCGCACGACGGATATACGGCGGCAGGGGAACGGCGCCCGTTTTCTCCACGTAGGCGAAGACGTCAAGGCCCGACGGGAACGCGACCTCCACTCCGGTGTCGCCGGCTGTTGTGACGGTCGCCATGACACCGTCCGGCAATTCCAGTTGCTGGCCCGGGCGGACCCCGCCTTTGATCAACGCCTGCCAGGATTCCCCCTCACCCTGCCCTCTCCCTCCAGGGGAGAGGGATCTGACTAGCAGCACTTCGACTTTGCCGCCGCTCGGATGCTTGCGCCCATGGAGGCGCGCGTGGAGAACCTGCGTGTTGTTCAGGACCAGCAGGTCATTCGGACGAAGCAGGTCCGGAAGCGCGTCGAAGCGGTGATGAGCCGGCGCGCCGGCTGTGCGATCCACGACGAGGAGCCGGGCATGGTCGCGCGGTTCCATCGGCTGTTGGGCGATCAGGGACTCGTCGAGCGGGTAGTCGAAGTCCTCGAGGCGCATGAAGGGCTTATCGCCGGGGCAGGCTGGAGATGTCCCGGATCTCGGCGCCGGGATAGTAGTAGCGAACGATGGCGTCCGCGCTGTAACCCTTCTCAGCCAGCTCCTTGGCGCCCCACTGGCACAGGCCCACGCCGTGGCCTGCGCCGCGTCCGGTGAACTGGATCTGGAACCCGACCACCTCGAAGTCGAACTGCGTGCTGGCCAGCACCGTATAGCCGAGCACGCGGCGCAAATCCTCGCCTTTGACGTGGAGTTCGCCGTCCGAATGGAGGATGCGGACGCGGGAGACCCGGCCGGCTTTGGTGTACGTGGCCGGCGAGAGACTGGCGATGACGCCGACGGGAAAACCTTCCTCCCGCAGCCGCTGTTCGAGCAGCGGCAGCCACACGTCCGTCCGCCACTGGAAGAACGGGGAGTTCATGTCGAACGGGCACTCGACACCCTTGAGATAGGGAAGGTCCACGGACCAGACATTGAGCGCGTCCTCGGTCGGCCCGGCCGCGGTGGAGAAAAACGCGGCAAGGATCGGCTCGTTCTGGAACGCCAGGACCTGTCCCCGGGTCTCGTCCGTCGCGCGCCCGGCCGGCCCGTCGGCGCCCGCGCGCCCTTTGTAGACCTGGTCCTTGGTCGAGGCCACCACGTCGAAGTCCTTCTTGCCGTTCTGCCGGATCTTGTAGAGGGCGTAGGTGCGGGCGGCCATCGCCTGGGCCTTGAGGGCCTCGGGGTGCCAGGCTACGTTCATTTCGGCAGGCACGACGCCCTTCACGTAGTCTTCCAGCGCGACCTCGTTGATGGCGATCAGCTTGCCGTTCTGGCGCTTGACGGTCACGCGTCCGGCGACGGTGAGGCTGTTCACGGTGACGTCGCCGCTGCGCCCGCGAACTTCAATGCGGTCGGAACGGAGGCGCTGGCCGTCCACGACCAGTCCGGACGGGCCGGCTGTCACGGTGATCCGTCCGTTCGCGTCGACGTCATCATTCGGAGCCTTGACGAGGAGTCCCGAGGAGGCCGACAGCGCGACCGATTCCGCGTTCTGCACGAGCGCGACGCGGATGGTCGTGTCGGCGTTTGCGGGCGAGGGCACAAGGAGAGAAAGCAGCAGGAGCCAGCCGAGGGCCACGCCCCTGGTCATCGCGCGTCCTTGATCAGCTCTTCCGCAATCTGGATTGCGTTCAGCGCCGCCCCCTTGCGCAGGTTGTCCGCGACGATCCAGAGGTTGAGGCCGTTGGGCACGGACTCGTCCTCGCGGATGCGGCCGACGTAGACCTCGTCCTTGCCCGCCGCGTCGAGCGGCATGGGATAAACCTTGTGGGCGGGATCATCGTAGAGCAGGACCCCGGGGGCCTCGCACAGGATCGCCCGGGCCTCGTTGGCCGACAGCTTCTTTTCGGTTTCAATGTTCACCGATTCCGAATGGCCGACGTACACCGGCACTCGCACGGTGGTGGCGGTGACGCGGATCGAGTCGTCGCCCATGATCTTCCGGGTCTCGTCGAGCAGCTTCATCTCTTCCTTGGTGTACCCGGACGGCAGGAAGTCGTCAATGTGCGGGAGGCAGTTGAACGCGATCTGGTGCGGGTAGACCTTGGGCTCGGGCTCCTTGAACGAGAGCAGCGCCTGGGTCTCCTCCAGGAGCTCGTCCATCGCGTCCTTGCCGGTGCCGGACACGGCTTGTAACGTGGTCACGACGATCCGCTTGATGCGGGCCGCGTCGTGCAGGGGCTTCAGCGCCACCACTAGCTGGATGGTCGAGCAGTTCGGGTTGGCGATGATCCCCTTGTGCTTCGCGATGTCGGCCCGGTTGACTTCCGGGACCACGAGCGGGACGTCCTTGCCCATGCGCCACGCGGCGCTATTGTCGATCACCACCGCCCCGGCCCTGGCGGCGAGGGGCGCGTACTCCCGGCTGATGTCGGCGCCTGCTGAGAAGAGGGCGATGTCCACGCCCTCGAAGGAGTCCTTGGTAAGTTCCCGGACGACGAAGCTCTGATCATGAAAGGACACCCGCTCGCCGACCGAGCGGGCCGAGGCCAGCGGGCGCAACTCGCCCACGGGGAACTTGCGCTCCTGCAGGATGTCGATCATCTCGGTGCCGACGGCGCCGGTGGCGCCCACGACGGCGACGGTATAGGCGGACTTGTGCTTCATG
>JAVHQA010000107.1:0-3195 GCA_036170875.1 Nitrospirales bacterium | reverse complement strand
CCGGTCGAGCAACTTCCCGCCCTGGCGGAGGAGATTCGCGAGCGGATCATCTCGGCGACGTCGGCCGCCGGGGGGCATCTGTCGTCGAACCTTGGCGTCGTCGAGCTCACCCTGGCGCTGCATTACCTGCTGGATACGCCTAAAGACAAGATTGTCTGGGACACCAGCAACCAGGCCTATACCCATAAGCTCCTGACCGGCCGGCGCGAGACTTTTCACACACTCCGGCAGTACGGCGGGATCAGCGGCTTCTGCAAGCGCGAAGAGAGCATTTACGATACGTTCAATGCGGGGCATGCCGGCACCGGCGTTTCGGCAGCGGTCGGGATGGCGGTGGCCAGGGACCTGGCCGAACAGCACCATAAAGTCGTGTGTGTGGTGGGCGACGGGGCGATGACGTCCGGCATGACGTTGGAGGCCATGCAGCACGCGGGTAGTCTGCATAAAAATCTACTGGTCATTCTCAACGACAACCAGATGTCCATCTCAAAAAACGTCGGCTCGCTCTCGGCCTATCTGAACCGCACCTTTACCGGCGAATTTATGACCCATGTCAAGGATGAGGCCAAGCACCTGATCCAGGCGATCCCGGGGGTGGGTGGCCAGATCAGCCGGATGGCGCACCGCGCCGAGGAACTGGCAAAAGGCCTGATCCTGCCTGGCGTGCTGTTCGAGGAACTGGGCTTCCAGTACGTTGGCCCGATCGACGGACACAACTTCGAGCAGCTGCTCCCAACCCTTGAAAACGCGCTCAAGTTGCATGGGCCGACGTTGCTCCACGTGATTACGAAAAAAGGACTCGGCTACGAGCCCGCCATGAAGGACCCGGTCTGGTTTCATGCCTGCCCGGCCTTCGTGCGTGAGACGGGGCAGCCCGCTGCAAAAAGCTCGAAGCCGTCCTATACCGCCGTCGCAATCAATACCCTCTGCCGGCTGGCGCGCGAAGACAAGCGCATCGTCGCGATCACGGCGGCCATGTGCGACGGCACCGGCCTGAACACCTTCGCCAGGGAGTTCCCGGACCGTTTTCACGACGTCGGCATTGCGGAACAGCACGCGCTGACCTTTGCCGCGGGCCTTGCGACACAGGGCGTCAGGCCG
This sequence comes from Nitrospirales bacterium, assembly GCA_036170875.1. Classification (GTDB taxonomy): domain Bacteria; phylum Nitrospirota; class Nitrospiria; order Nitrospirales; family NS-4; genus SCTG01. The sequence continues at coordinate 2,094 of JAVHQA010000107.1, read as the reverse complement.
GTGGTGACGATGTATTCCACGTTCTTGCAGCGGGCGTACGACCAGGTCGTGCATGACGTGGCGACGCAGAACCTGCCGGTCTCTATCTTCATCGACCGGGGCGGGCTGGTGGCCGAGGATGGCACGACGCACCACGGCGCGTTCGACTTCGCCTTTCTCCGGCATGTGCCGAACATGGTGGTGATGGCGCCCAAGGACGAGAACGAGCTTCAGCACATGGTCAAGACGTGCTTGAGCCACGAAGGCCCGTCCTCCGTCCGGTACTCCCGCGGAAGCGTTTGGGGCGTGCCCATGGACACGGAGCCGACGGCCCTGCCGATTGGGCAGGGCGAGCTGCTGCGGGAAGGGCACGATGTGGCGTTGATCGCCATCGGGATCACGGTGCTGCCCGCGTTGCGGACGGCCGAACGGCTGGCGGAGGAGGGCATCTCGGCGGCCGTCGTGAACGCCCGCTTTGTCAAGCCGCTCGATCATGCGCTGATCGCGCGGGTGGCCGGCCGGGCAAAGTGCCTGATGACGATCGAGGAAGGCTGCCGCATGGGCGGGTTCGGGTCCGCCGTGCTGGAATCGCTCTCGGAGCAGGGCATCGTTAACCTCCCGACGAAGGTGCTCGGTCTGCCCGATCAATACGTCGAGCAGGGGCCGCAGGATTTTCTGCGTGCGCAGCACGGGTTGACGGCGGACGGGATATATGAAGAGGCGAAAGCTTTGCTGGCCAAGGCCGGTCTGCAGGTCGAAGAGCGGTTCTGAACATGTTTATCAAGCGCCGCAAGACAAAACAAATTCGCGTCGGCAGCGTGCTGATCGGCGGAGGCGCACCGGTGGTGGTGCAGTCCATGACGACGCCGGATACGGCGGACGTCAAGGCAACGGTCGAGCAGATCCATCAATTGGAGCAGGTGGGGTGCGAGATCGTGCGGGTGACGGTGAACACGCCGGAGGCGGCGAAGGCGCTCCCGGCCATCAAGAAACAAACCGCCATCCCCATCATCGCCGACATTCACTTTGATCACCGGCTGGCGCTTCAAGCTGCGGAAGTCGTGGACTGCGTACGGATCAATCCCGGCAACATCGGGGCCTGGTGGAAGGTGGAGGAAGTCGTGAAGGCTGTGCGGGAGCGGAACATCCCGCTCCGCATCGGCGTCAACGGCGGCTCGCTCGAGCGGGAATTGCTGGTCAAGTACGGCTATCCGACAGCCGAGGCGCTGGCGGAGTCGGCGCTCAACGCCGTGCACGCGCTCGAAGACATCGGCTTCACGAACATGAAGGTGTCGCTGAAGGCGTCGGATGTGTCCCTGATGGTGGACGCGTACCGGCTCTTTGCCCTGCAGTCGGACTATCCGCTGCATCTGGGTGTCACCGAGGCGGGCACGTTGCTGACCGGCTCCATCAAGTCCTCGATCGGGATCGGTCTGCTGCTGGCCGACGGTATTGGGGACACGATCCGCGTGTCGCTGGCGGCCGATCCGGTGGAGGAAGTCAAAGTCGGGTTTGAGATTCTGAAGGCGCTTGAACTGCGGCACCGTGGGATCAACGTCATTGCCTGCCCGACGTGCGGGCGTGTGGAGATCGACGTGGTCAAGCTCGCCAATGAGATCGAGAAGCGGGTGGGGCACATCCGGGTTCCGCTGACAGTGTCGGTGCTGGGCTGCGTCGTGAACGGGATCGGCGAAGGCAAGGAGGCCGACATCGGTATCGCCGGCGGTGAGGGCTCCGGGGGCCACGGCATCCTCTTCAAAGAAGGCAAGCTGATCCGGAAGGTCAAGTCGGAAGAGTTGATGGAGACACTACTGGCCGAGATCGAGCTCATGGCCAAGGAGCGGGAGGCCGGCGGCTCCGGCGACAAGGGCAACGGGCACGGCGAATCTGCTGCCGCGAGCGGTCCCACCAAGAAGGAAATCCCGGTCCTCAAGGTCTGATCGCGGTCGGATCGTCCCTGCGCGCCCGCGTGATGCGGGCGTTTTTGTTTCCGTCCGGCCTTGTATGGCTTGTCCTGCTCCGTCTATAATCCGCGACAAGGCGCCGTACCCAAGTGGTTAAGGGAGCAGTCTGCAAAACTGCGATGCAGCGGTTCGACCCCGCTCGGCGCCTCCA
>JAVHQA010000106.1:1567-3237 GCA_036170875.1 Nitrospirales bacterium | reverse complement strand
GGCAGGCTGTAGCAGAATTCGCCACTCTTTCGTCATGGCAACGGGGCAGAACGCCGCTCTCTATCGCTCATCGGACGGGGGCAGTTCCTGCTGGAGGCTCCACCCGGCTTCGGCGCCGACGACCAGGACCGCGCAGGCGTAGTAGACCCACATCAGGAAAAAGAACAGACTGCCGACCACGCCGAACCAGGCGACCGTGCCTTCGGCCATGCCCACGTACCAGGCAAAAACCCACTTGGAGAGTTCGAACAGGGTGGCCCCCGTGAAGGCGGCGACGAAAAGCGCGGGGCGCCGCAGGGTTTGGGACGGGCAGAAGCGATAGAGCAGATAAAAGAGCGCCAGCGTGAACAGAAAGCCGAGGATATCGCCGGCGAACACCCACCCGGGCCCGATGATCGCATCGAGCCGGGGGAAGCGTTCCAGCACGTCATCGGCCAGGGTCAACAGAGAGGTGAGCCCGATCATGAGAGCCAGGAGTCCGCTGGCCAGGAGCATGACGAGCACGTCCGCCGCTTTTCCCCTGAAAAAATGCGACGGCTCACGGACCCGGAACACAGTGTCGAGCACGCCGCGCACCGACCCGAACGTCAGGCTGCTCGTCAGAAAGAACAGCGCGCCGCCCAGCATCCCCAGGAGGCCCTTGTTCTCGAGGACCATCACCAGATTCGCCATGAAGGCCGGGCGGGTGATCGGCAGGAGCTCCTGCAGGATGGCCTGCAGCGCCTCGATGGCCCGATCGGAACTGCCCAGGGCGAAGCCCAGCGCCGACACGAACAGCAGCGAGAACGGGAAGCAGAACAGCAGGAGGTCAAACGCGAGGCCGGACGCCAGAAAAAGCCCGTTATCGTCGAAGAATTTTCCGGCCGTCCGTTTCAGGACCAGCCAGGAGCCCTGCATGACCGTCGAGAGCCGGCGCACCATCATCCTACACGAATGGCACAGGAGCAGAACCCTGTCAACTTTTCTCTTGGGTCGCGTCCGATCCGGTATTACAATAGGCCCTCGCGAACGGAATGCGCGCAAAACAGGAGGCATCGCACATATGTCGACGACCGGGAAAAACACAGGGCTGACGGGTGCAGAACGCCGGGTGCTTGCGCGCTACCATCTCGCACAGCACGTGGACATCGTCGTGGCCAAGGGAGACGCGACGTATTGGGGCAGCCTGAAAGATCTGAGCCGGACCGGCATTGCCATCACGCTCAAGCAGGACCTCGCGGCGAGCCAGGACGTCACCGTCCGTTTCCGCATGGAAAGCGACGACGGGAAAGTGATCATCGAGGAGTTGCCTGCCATGGTCATCTGGAAGAGCAGGGAAGATGCGGGGCTGGAGTTCACGAAACCGCTGATCGCCGGTTCCTCGGCGCTCAAGAAAGCGCCTTTTCTCGCCTCGCATCTCGACAAGCAAAGATAAGAACGCGCCCCCTCCCCTTACAGAGCGGTCACGGCAGGACGTACTCATAGACGATGTCGAAGAGCGGCCGGTAGTCGAAATCCTTCAGATGGGAGATCGGCATCTGCACCCCCACACCCATGCTCCAGCGCAGCCATTGCACCCGGACCTCCGGCATGACGTTGCTGACCGTGACCCCCTTCAACGGCCCGCTGATCCGCGACTCGGTATTGAATTCGACCATGGGCGTGATGATCAGACGCGGGTCCGGCTGGAA
>JAVHQA010000106.1:0-1467 GCA_036170875.1 Nitrospirales bacterium | reverse complement strand
AGCGGGCGCGGGAAGTTCAGGTCACCGGGCAGCCAGTTTGGATCGGTGCAGAGCGATTTGACGTAGGCCGCCACGTCGGCGATCTCGGCCTCCGAGAGCGTTCCCTGCCAGGCAGGCATCACGGACGAGAGCCCCATATAGGGCCCTCCGTGGCGGATGACGCCTTGGATGGTTTCGACGGGATCCTCGGCTGTGAGCCGGCAATCGGTCAGATTGGCGGGCTTGCGTGGCAGCGTCGCCGCCAGCTGGCCCGTACCTTTCGCATCCGCGCCGTGGCAGAGCGCGCAGTGCTTTTGGAAAATCTCGCGTCCATGGAGCAACGGGTCCAGCAATCCATGGGCGTCGGCCGCATACACGACCGCGCAAAGACAGGCAACGGCGAGAACTGTGCAGAGTCTTTTCATGGCGCTGTCCGGTGCCCGGCAGGCTCACTGAACAATCCAAGAAAAAGATTGGCCAGCACGATCGCCATGCCGAGCAGCAGCCCGCCGACACCGATATAGGCGCAGAGCTCTGTCATCGGGTGCGCATGTGCCGCGTTTCTGCCGATGGATGGCGCAAGAAAAAACATGGACAGCCACGCGAGCGGATAAAAGCCGCCCAGGCCGATGCATACTGCTGCGATCTTTTTCAATCGTTCCGTAAGGCTGGACGCGACCACGACCAGCAATAACCCAAGAGAGAACGCAGCGATTCCTGTGGCGTGAAAATGCGCGCGTTGCACGTAACGCCCGATCTTTTCCTGGCTTTTCGAGTCATGCACGGACGGGTTCGCGGCGATCCCTTGCGCCACATACGCCTCAAAACGATCCTCGTTGACGCCAAAGGCAACGCCAAGACCGATACCGAAGAGCAACCCCAGCATGACGAACGCAAGGCCGTATTTGATGCTTGTCAGATTGGTGGTCATGACATTTCTCCAGGATACCTAACGATTGAATAGGCTGGCCCGCATATTATGCGTGTTATCGCATACCGTCAAGACATGCGCCGAGCCGCTTCACGGCGTGGTCGAGAAACGATAGAGCTCGTGGCAGGCGGTGCAGCGGCTCGTCAGTCCGGTGAGCCGCTTGAGGACCTGCTCGCTTCGCTCTCCGGATTGGATGCCGTCCGCCAGCCCGTCGAAATCCCGGTGCACTGACATGCCCATGGCCTTGAAGGGGAGCGGCAGCTTCGCCATCAAGAGCGGATTCACATCCGCGGCCATGGCCATGCCGGCGGCCCGCGCAGACTGCCCGGCTCCGCTCAGATCCTGAGTGGAGACCCCCTGCAGGACACCGTGGACCGATTTCAGCAGGTGCCGCATTTCGGCAAGAATCTGATCCCGCTCGGCTTCAGACAGCGCGACGGCGGTCCGCGAATCCCGGCTTGGAACGGTCCATCCCTTCACGAAGAAAAAACCCGCCATCCCGATCACGACCAGCCACAGGATCAGGGAGCCGATAAACCACCGTTTATAGTTCATCG
>JAVHQA010000105.1:0-15507 GCA_036170875.1 Nitrospirales bacterium | reverse complement strand
CGGTCCCGCATTTCCTGGAGGGTCACGCCGTTCTCGCCGGGCGTGTCGGCCGTCATGGTTTCATCAGTGGACGCATGGCGTGTATGCTATGATCCTCTGCCGATCGGTCAGCCCGCTTGTTCGAGTTCCTTGCGGAGTTGCGCCTTGGATTTTTTCCGGGAGTAGCCGCGCTCGCCCCTGGGGGTGCTGTGCGGTTTGGTGGGCTTGGCGTCGAGTCGGACGGGCATCTTCTTTCGGCGGAGTGGTTTCTTTTTCATAGCCGCAACCGTACTTATAGCGTAAGGTATAGCATATCATCAGCGAAGGAGGAACCATGTTGCCGATCAAAGAGCTTCGCAAGAAATTGCGGGCGCAGCGCCGCGAATTATTTCGCGCGGTGGCTCAGATTGAAGATGAACTGCTCTGGCTGGAGACCGACGTTGAGAGCGAAATGGTGGAGCACGCCCAGGACGAGATCTTCATTCGCTTGCTCGCGCGTCTGGATGACCAGCAGAAGGCGGAGATCGAGGAGATCGACCGGGCGTTTGTGCAGATCAAAAGCGGAGATTACGGACGTTGTGAGGTATGCAAGAAGCCGATCCCCCTGGCCCGCCTGGAAGCCTTACCCGCCGCCGCCACCTGCCTGCCCTGCGCCCAGGCCCGTGAGCAAAGGCCTGTCTAAACAGGCCGAGAGGACTCCGGCCGGCGTCTTTCCATCACCAGCTTCCGGATTTCATCCGCGAACAGGAGCCCCACGGCTCCCACAACCAACGGGCCCCAGGCCCACAGTGGTAGCGGCTCCGTGCCGAAGACCAGATTGCCGAACGGCGTGTACACGATCAGCGCGAGCAGCGCGAGTTCCACGGCGATGCCCCAGAGGATGAACGGATTACTGAAGAATCCGAGGCGGAAGACCGAGATCCGCTCGGACCGGCAGGCGAACACGTTCGCGACTTGGGCGATCACGATGGCGGCGAAGGTGACGGTGGTTGCCTGGCGGTAGAGCGGGTCCGTCCAGTCGAGCGGCGTGCCCCAGGTCCAGCCGTGCGCGTACAGGAACCAGAAGAACGCGGCCATCGCGATCCCTGCCTCGATCAGGCCGAGGAAGACATAGGCCCGCAGGAGAAGTGGCAGGCTCAGCAGCCGTTCGGACCGCGGGCGCGGGGGCGCGTCCATGAGCCCTGCATGCGGCGGCTCGGCCCCCAGGGCCATGGCGGGCACCATGTCGGTGCCCAGGTCCACGGCCAGTATCTGCAGCACCGTGAGCGGCAGGGGCATCGCGAAGAGTCCGTAGCCCAGATAGGGGACGATCTCGGGCACGTTGCTGGCGAGCACGTAGGTCACGAACTTCCGGATGTTCGAGTAGACCGCGCGGCCTTCCTCGATGGCCGCCACGATCGTGGCGAAATTATCGTCCAACAGGATCATGTCGGCCGTCTCCTTCGCCACGTCTGTGCCGGCCACGCCCATGGCGATCCCGATGTCCGCCTTGTGCAGGGCGGGCGCGTCGTTCACCCCGTCGCCTGTCACTGCAACCACCTCGCCCATCTCTTTGAGCTGCGAGACAATGCGCATCTTGTGCCGGGCCGCCATCCGGGCGAACACCGGGTCCGGCGCTCCCTGTAGGGGCAGGGCATGCCGTGCCCCCACGTTGCCGGCGTTACCGAGCAGCTTCCGCAACTCCTCATCGCTCATGGCATCCAATTGCTCTCCTTCGAGAACCACGGTTGCCGCCTCGGGCTCGGCAGGCACGAGCCCGATCTTGCGGGCCACCGCCAGCGCGGTCAAGGGGTGATCGCCGGTGATCATGATGACCCGGATACCGGCTTGCCGGCAGCGGGCCACGGCTTCCGGGACTTCCTTGTGCGGCGGGTCCATCATGGCCACCAGGCCCAGGAAGGTCAGCCCGTGCTCGACCGTCTCGCTGTCCAGCTTCCCCGGGCCTTGCTCGATCTCCCGCGTGGCCACGGCCAGCACCCGGTAGGCCTGATGCGCGAACGCGCGGCTTTGGGCCAGGACTTTCTCGCGCTCGCCCGGGGTCACGTCAAAGGTGTTTCCATGGATCAACGCCCGATCGCACAGCGGGAGGACGAATTCAGGCGCGCCTTTCACGAACGCAACCAATTTTCCTTCCACCCAGTGGATCGTGCTCATCCGCTTGCGGTCCGCGTCGAAAGGCAGTTCGCCCATTCGCGGGAAGCGCTCGACGGTCGCGTCTTCGCCGACCTTGTGGCCGTACGCGTGGGCGAACTCGGCGAGCGCCGTTTCCGTCGGGTCCCCCGAAAACGATCCGTTCGTGCCGCGCCTTCTCACGCGTCGGGCGTTGTTGCACAGCGCGAAACCCCGGAACAGCGTCTGCCAGTTTCTGAGGCCGAACGCGCTGGGTTCGCGGCCTTCCTGCAGCAGCCGGCCGTCCCGTGCTTCGATTTCTTCCCCGTCCACGAACAGGCGGTCCACGCGCATCCGGTTCTCGGTCAGCGTGCCGGTTTTGTCGGTGCAGATCACGGTGGTGCAGCCCAGCGTCTCGACGGACGTCAATTGCTTGATGATCGCCTTGCGCCGGGCCATCCGCTGACTGCCCCGCGCGAGCGCGAGGGTGACCGTCGGCAGGAGTCCCTCCGGCACGTTGGCGACGATGATGCCGATTCCGAAGATGGCGCTGACCCAGAAGCCCATGCCGACCGACACGCCGATCGCGAAAAAGGCCCCCCCCATGATCGCCGACAGCAGGGCGATCAGGTGCGTGACTTTCACGATTTCCTGCTGCAGCGGGCTGAGGCCCGGTTCGACGGCCGCCGCCAGATGCGCGATTTTGCCGAACTCGGTGCGGAGCCCGGTTGCGTAGACCACCGCCCGGCCGCGCCCCGACAGGATCGTGGTGCCGGCGAAGACCAGGTTCGGCGCGTCCAGCGCGTTGCCGGCGGAGACGGGTTCGATCCGTCTGGGCCTCGGAAGGGCTTCTCCGGTCAGCGACGAATTATCCACGCGCATGTGGTTGGCTTCGATCAGCCTCGCGTCCGCCGACACCTGTTCCCCTTCTTCAAGGAGCAGGATGTCGCCGGGCACCAGCTCCTGGCGGGAGACTTGCTCGGCGTGCCCCGCGCGGATCACCCAGGCCGTGGCCGGGAGCATGCGGCGAAGCGCCTGCACGGCGCGCTCGGCCTTGTATTCCTGGACGAAGGTGAACACCGCGTTGATCAGGATCACGCCCAGGATCGCCCACCCCAGCGTGGCCATGCCTTGTCCCGGATGGAGGGCTTCGGCGAGAAACGACAACCCCGCCGCGATCCACAGAAGGATGGCGAGAAAATGCGTGAACTGCCGGAGAAACCGGCTTGCGAGGGGAGTGCCCTTGATCTCCTGAAGGCTGTTCGGCCCTGTCTGAAGGAGCCGCCGGTGGACCTCCTCATGCGACAGCCCCGACGGGGACGTGTCGAGCGTCTTCAGGGCTTCGGTGTCGCGGAGGCAGTGGAACCCGGTGTCGTTCAGGCCGGTTTGCGGCCCGGCCTCGCCGGTCGGCGTTCCGGCGGATTGCGTTCCGGTCATCGGACAATCAGCAGAGGGCAGGGCGCGCGGTGCAGGACGGCATGCGACACGCTGCCCAACAGGAAGCGGGTGATGCCGCGGCGACCGTGCGAGCCCATCAGGATCAGATCCGGGCCGGAGGCCTCCGCCTCCTGGAGGATCGCGAGCGCGGGCGCGCCCATCAGGATGTACCCCTTGGCGCTGTACTGAAGCTTGCAGAGCGCCGCCGCCGTGTCTTCCACGAATGCGCGTCCCCCCACGACGGATTTTTCGATCAGTTCGTCGATCTTTGCGAATCCTGGAGGAAACAGCGGCTGGGCGGCCGGCAGCACCGTCACGACCGTGATTTCGGTTGTTTCCTTGAACGGCTTGGCGGCGAGAAATTTCGTGAGGACCGCGGCGTCCTCGGGACCCTGTACCGCCATCAGGACGTGGTGGAGCGAGCGCATCGGCCGGTTTACGATCAGTGCCGGGCACGACGCGTGGGTGGCAACACGATGGGAGACGCTGCCGAGCAGCAGCTCTTTCACCGGCCCCAGCCCGCGCGAGCCCAGGACGATCAGGTCGGCCTGCTCCTTTTCGGCGGCGGCCAGGATCGCTTCAGCCGGCGTGCCCGTCTCGATCTGCTTGGACACGGGCCCTGTGTTCATCGGCAGGAGCGAGGCGGCCCGATTGAGCAGACGCTCGCTGTCTTCCCTCATGACCTCCTGGATCGACAGCGAGAAATCCTCCAAGACCCTGGGCTCGCCCCCCATCGGATAGGCCAGCAGTGGAACATCCAGCGCGTTCAGCACAATGAGCTTTTCCGCGCGGGTGAGATGCCCCACCGCCCGCAGCGCGTGGAACGATTCGTCCGAGCCGTCAACCGCTACCAGTATCCGCATCGCGTCCTCCAGCCTTTGAGCCGTTGAGTATAGAGTCTTCAGTATATAGTGCATCACGTGTGCCATGCACAGGGATTCCGCCGGTTCGCCCAACCTCTCGTCTCGCCACGGATTGCCACAGGAAGTTCTGACGGGCTGTCCAGGAATGCCACAGGAGGTGAGGTTGGGTATGGGGACGAAAGGGACAGCGGCGGCTGCTCGTCAAGCCTGAACCGGCTGTGAAACAGCGAAATCGGCCGAGTTGCGTTGCCTGACACCCGCGGCATATCTATTGCCCTCTCTATTGAATCGTGGAGGGTGACAGGCCATGAGAAACACGAGGGTCGGATTGACCGTGCTGGCTTCAATCTTTCTGTCGAGTGTGGGGTGGGGCTGTGCCGCGCAGACGGCGGCTCCGCTGGACGACACGCCGCTTGCGCGGGGGAAGGCAGTGTTTGAGCAGCGCTGTGCTCCATGCCACGGCGCGCAGGGGAAGGGGGACGGCTATCCGTTTCTCAAGCCGCCGCCGGCCAATTTGACCGCGTTCACAGTCCGGAACAAAACGGACGCGGACCTGCTCATCACGATCCGCCACGGGCACCCCGATACCGCCATGGGCGCCTGGCGGGTGGCCCTTTCGGACGAGGAGACCAGGAACGTGCTCGCCTACGTGCGGACATTGCAGAAATGATGCATGTGACCTGAGAGTCATGGAGATTGGGCCATGGAACTGATGGACGCCATTTACACGCGCCGTTCCGTGCGCGCCTATGACGACAGGAATGTCGACAAGGCAACGGTGACGACCCTGCTCAAGGCCGCCATACAAGCCCCAAGCGCCTTGAATGCGCAGCCGTGGGCGTTCGCCGTCATTCAGGATGCGGCCAGACTGAAGCAGTATTCCGATCGCGCCAAAGCCCATGTTCTGGAGAGTCTGAAGCCGGGCTCGCCCTTGTTCTCGCATCGCGACATGCTGACGAACCCTGATTTCAACATCTTCTATGACGCCGCCACGCTCGTCATCATCTGTGCCAAGCCTGCGGCGCTGAATGCGGCGGAGGACTGCTGCCTGGCGGCGCAGAACCTCATACTCGCCGCCTGCGGGATGGGCTTGGGGACGTGCCCGATCGGGTTCGCCCGGCCGTGGCTGAACCTGCCGGAGGTCAAGCGCGAGCTCGGCATCCCGGACGACTACGCGCCGGTGTTCCCCGTCATCGTCGTCTTTCCGAAAGGAAGCCCGCCGCCGGTCGCCAGAAAGGAACCGGAGATTCTGTTCTGGAAGTAACCACTGGAATGGTTCATTTCTTGTCGCCTCCGGAGAGCAGGCGCTTCCTGATGACCTTGCGACTGAGAGCGGTCAGTGCGAACGAAAGTCCAACTGCGATGGGGACGAACAATGCCGTGGCGACATTTGTGTTGTGGATCCACCCCCATTCCTGGAGGCCCTTGAAAATATAACCCCCAAGGCTGCTGAGGTAGTAGGCAATCACAATGACCGAGAGTCCTTCCACCGTGTGCTGCAGGATGGCCTGGCTTTTGGTGGCCTGCGCAACGCTGGTCAGCAGGGCGAGGTTCTGTCTTTCGAGCAGCAGATCGATCCGCGCGCGGATGATCGCGACGATCCCTTCGAATCCCGATTGCAACGTGTCGATGCGCCGTAGGAATTGCTGGTAGCCATCGGCGACGCCCGAGATCCCTCCAATGAGAAAGTCCGACAACGGACGGAAAGGCGACAGCGGTTCCTCCCGGAGCGCGCGGATCGTCGTTTGGACGATTCTGTCGTAAGGAACCGACGCCGAGAGTTCGTAATGCATCGCGCCGGCCAGGCGGCTGACCTTCATCATGTCTTCCGTCAGCCCGTTCAACCACAGTTGCAGGGTGTGTGAAGTCGCCGCATTCAGTTGGGCTGTAATGATCTCCCGTTGCTTTAAGTGGAGCTGCTCAAATTTGTAAACCTGATCCACGGCCGACGAAAACTGCGGGTGCTTCATCAGGATCAAATGGTAGTAGGTCTCGATCTTGACGATCGAGTCGACGAGCCGCAAGAGATGGCTCACAGGCGGCGTTGAGGATAGAGAGACGACCAGATATCGTTCGCGGTCGTCTTCATCGGGAGTAAAGGCGGTGATCACTGCGATGTCCTCTCCGAACACCCGGCTTCCGTACCGGATCGGCCCTGGCAACAGCGGCCGAACGCCCTCTTCCGAAATCTGCGTCCCCGGAGCGATCAGGATGTCCAGCGCGTTGACTCGAAGGCCGAGGGGCGCGACCGGTAAGGTATAGCCGGGAAAGGTGATGGGTCCGAAAGACAACGAAGCGGCGTTGCCAGAAGGAATATGCCAGACCTGGTAGCTGTAATACTCGGTGTGGGCCTCCCAAATGAGAATCAGGCGGTCGCCGTTCGCAGCGATCCGGACCCCGTAGCCGAACTTGTCGGACACAACCGTGGTCTCCGGGGGAACATCGAGACAACGCAGGATCTGCCGAAATTCCTCGCGGCTCTGGGGCCGCTCGATGGGGGGATTCGCCATGCGCTGGGCAACGTGATGAATGTGCGCCGGCACATTCAGCCAGTCCTCCAGGGACTTTTGGGGCCGCTCATGGAGCCGGCGCAGGAACTCCTGATCGTCGGACCGATGCGTGGTAGCCATTTGTTATGAGCAGGAAAGCAACAATGATGCCAATAAAATTCGGGGTGATGAAACCAGTGGTTGGCCTCCTCGGCCCGTTTCAGGACACCCGATCCTGATGCTATTTGCCACAAGCAGTGCTGGAACAATTGTAGCTTCCTCATCTCTCCTCGCAGCGCTGTTTCAAGAACCATCGTCAATTTCGCTGCCTTGCATTGTGGCACTGCCGTTGCTTGATGGTTTCAGTGGGAATTCTGTCCACTGGGAGGCAACGACCATGAAAGCGACGGACCAATTGAGAGACGAGCACGAGGGCGTGAAATTGATGCTGGCGATCCTGGGTCGGGCCGCGGCCAGGCTGGAATCAGGGCAGGACGTAAGCCCTGAAGACCTCGCGCAGATGCTGGAGTTCATCACGGTCTTCGCCGACAAATGCCACCATGGGAAAGAAGAGGACCTGCTCTTTCCCGCCATGGAAGAAGCCGGGATTCCCCGGGAAGGCGGGCCGATCGGTGTCATGTTGCGGGAGCATGACATGGGGCGTGGGTACGTCCAGGGTATGCGGTATGCGCGACGCCGTCGCGCAGTACACGTCCGGCGACAAGGCGGCTGCGCCCAGGATCGCCGAACATGCGGGACAGTACATCCGGCACCTCACCCAGCATATCGAAAAGGAAAACCTGATCCTGTTTCCGATGGCCGACGCCCATCTCAGCCCGGAAACGCAAGAACGGCTGGTGAACGACTTCGAACGATTGGAACACGAAAAAATCGGCGCCGGCCGGCATGAGGAATTTCACCGGTTGCTGCGCCGATTGGAGGAAACCTATCACGGCTGAGCCAGCTACTGTGGCATCCCGCGCCAGCGCCGCTTCGTGCGGGTGTGGTCTTTGTCGCCACGGGAGGTGGAAGTTCGCCGCTGTCCTCACGTATCTTCCGTTCCTTCCAAAGGTTTTCTCAATCACCCCCTCTCGTGTCCATGGCATGCCCTTTGCCCTGATCAGGCGGTATGCAGATCTCCAAGCAGGCCCTGGAACAGTATCTCCGGGAGCGGTGGGGGCCGGATGCGGTGGTTCGCTCCTTTGGGCCGCTGGGGCACGTGCAATCCCGCCGCATGTTGAAAGGATTCGGGTACGGGTCTCCGGTCATTGTCGAGGCGCTGGTCGGAGGCCGCGCCCGGCGCATGGTGTTGGAGACGATGCGCCCGGGCCCGCACGGCCACGAGCACATGGCCGACCGGGCGCACGCCATGCTGTGGGACTACGCGACGTACAATCACCTGCCCCGCCACGTCCGGGCGCTGGACGTCGGCGCCTTCACCGCGGGCGGCCGCATCCGTTCGGTCGAAGACGCGCGCGAGTTTTTCGTGCTGACGGAGTTCGAGAAGGGCGGGGAGTATCAGCGGGACCTTGCGCGGATTGCCAGGACGGGCAGGCTGGAGCGCCCGGATCTGGCGCGCGCCCGCGCGCTGGCCGACTATCTGGTTGAGATTCATCAGGTCAAGAAACGCGCGCCCGACCTGTATCGGCGGGCCCTGCGGGATTTGATCGGCCACGGCGAATGCCTGATGGGCGTGGTGGATAGTTATCCCCAAACGGGTTCGTTCATCACGCCCGCGCTACTGGAGTCGATTGAGCGGCGCGCCAACGCGTGGCGCTGGCGGTTGCGGGGCAGGACGGGCCGTCTCTCGCAGGTCCACGGCGACTACCATCCCTGGAACGTCCTGTTTCGCCAGGGCGTGGACTTCTCGGTTCTGGATCGATCCCGGCAGGAGTGGGGCGAGCCGGCGGACGACGTGACGGCGATGACGATCAACTATCTGTTCTGCTCGCTCCGCCGGTGGGGCGACTTGCGGGGCCCCTTCGAACGGCTGTTCCGTCTCTTCTGGGACCGCTATCTCGAAGGCACCGCCGATCATGGCGTGCTGGAAGCCGCGCCGCCGTTCTTCGCGTTCCGCGGGCTGGTCGTTGCGAGCCCGGTCTGGTATCCGACGCTGGACCTGCGTGTGCGGCGCGCGCTGTTCAATTTCATCGGGAACGTCCTGGACCAGCCGCGGTTCGACCCGGCGCGGGTCAACGAATTCCTGAAAGGGCCGTCCTCGTAGGAGCCGGTTGATGACAGAACCCAACCAGGATCCGGATCGGGATTCCAGAATAGTGGCCCACATCGGTCACGTCCTGGAGGAGGTCCACCTGGAGGCCATCCATCGGAAACGCCTGAGAAGGGAACGGCTCCGTCGCAACTTGAAGTGGATGGCGATCATGCTGGCGCTCTCGCTTCTGGCGGCGGTGTTCGCCATGCTCGTCGTCTATTGGGGGAGCGTGTTCCGAGCGTACAATCCTCAACACTACGAACCGAAGGACCAATCGCGTCAGCAACATCTGGAACAGCCGGAGCGCGACCGGCAGAAGGAGGGGCCGTGAATACTGCGTTCGCCGTCTGGTTGACCGGCCTGCCGGCCTCCGGGAAGAGCGCCATCGCCCGCGAGTTGCACTCCGGCCTGGCCTTGGCGGGGCTCGAGGCCGAGGTGCTGGAGTCCGACGTGGTGCGGACGGTGATCACGCCGGCGCCCACGTATGTTCGCGAGGAGCGGGACCTCTTTTACCGTGCCTTGGCCTTTTGCGGCGGCCGGCTGGTGGCGCACGGCGTGCCCGTGATCTTCGATGCGACCGCCAACCGCCGCGAGTATCGCAATCTGGCGCGCACCCTCATCCCGCATTTGCTGGAGGTGGCGGTGCTGTGCCCGCTGGAGGTCTGCCGGCAGCGTGACCGCAAGGGCACGTATCGCAAGGCGATCGAGGGGGAGAGCACGACGGTGCCGGGGCTCCAGGAGCCCTACGATCCGCCGCTCGGCCCGGACGTGGTGGTGGATACCTCGCTCCTCAGCCCGAAGGAGGCGGCGGCACGCATCATCGAGGCCCTGCTCGCGCGCGGCTATCTCGTGGCCGCACGGGACGGCAAGGACTCGCGTTCCTTGATATAATCGGTATCCCATGCGCGGGAATCCCCCCAAAGCGTCCGGTCTCACGCCCAATGCGCTGACGGTTCTTCGCGTCCGCTATCTGAAGAAAAATCCGTCGGGCAGGCCGGTGGAGACGCCGGCGCAGATGTTCCGGCGGGTCGCCCGCAACATCGCCCAGGCGGAATCACGCTACAACTCCGGCGGGGAGGCCCCTCGCCGCATCGAGCGGACGTTCCACGACATGATCAGCCGGCTCGAGTTCCTGCCCAACTCGCCGACGCTCATGAACGCGGGACGGGATCTGCAACAACTCTCCGCCTGCTTCGTCCTGCCGGTCGAGGATTCGCTCGAATCGATCTTCGACGCCGTGAAGCACCAGGCGCTCATCCATCAGTCGGGCGGGGGCACCGGCTTCTCGTTCAGCCGTCTCCGTCCAAAGAACGATCCCGTGGCGACCACGAGCGGGATCGCCTCCGGCCCGGTGTCCTTCATGCAGATATTCAACCAGACCACCGAGGTGATCAAGCAGGGGGGCACGCGCCGGGGGGCCAACATGGGGATCCTGCGCGTGGACCATCCCGACATCCTGGAATTCATCGACGCCAAGCGGCGCCCGGGCGACCTGACGAATTTCAACCTCTCTGTCGGCCTGACCGACGCGTTCATGCGCGCGGTGGAGCGCCGCCTGACCTACGCGCTGGTCAATCCCCGGACCGGCCGGCGCGCCCTCCGCCTGCAGGCCGCCGCGGTGTTCACGCGCATCGCGAACGCGGCGTGGAGGACGGGCGAGCCCGGCGTGATCTTTCTCGATACGATCAACCGGGGAAATCCGACGCCGCATCTCGGGCGGATCGAGGCGACGAATCCATGCGGGGAGCAGCCGCTGCTCCCGTACGAATCCTGCAATCTCGGCTCGATCAATCTGGCCCGGTTTGTCGCCGGCTTCCCCGCGCGTCCGCGGATCGATTTCGAGCGGCTGGGCGGGACCGTCCGCGCGGCCGTCCGGTTTCTCGACGACGTGATCGACATGAACCGCTACCCCTTGCCGGACATCGAGACCCTCACCAAAGGCAACCGCAAGATCGGGCTGGGCGTGATGGGATTCGCCGATCTGCTGATCATGCTGAAGATTCCCTACGACTCCGCGGAGGCGCTGACGATGGGGGCGCGCGTCATGCGGTTCGTGCGGGAGCAGGGACGCGCCGCGTCCGCCGATCTCGCCAGGGAACGGGGCGAGTTTCCCAACTGGAGCGGCAGCCGGCTGCAGGCGGAGGGGCACCGGCTGCGCAATGCCACGGTGACCACGGTCGCGCCGACCGGCACCATCAGCATCATCGCCGACTGCTCGCCGGGCATCGAGCCGCTCTACGGCGTGAGCTTCATGCGAAATGTGCTGGAGGATGTGCGGCTCGTCACGCTTCACCCGCTGTTCGTCGACATGGCCCGCGCCGCCGGGATCTATTCGGAGCGGCTGGCCCGGCGCGTCGCTTCGCAGGTGTCGATCCGGGACATCCGCGAGATCCCGGAGGATCTCCGGCGGCTCTTCTGCACGGCCCACGACGTCGCGCCCGGGCACCATGTCCGGATGCAGGCGGCGTTTCAGGAATACAGCGACAGCGGCGTGTCCAAGACGATCAACCTGCCCGCGAGCGCCACACAGAAGGACGTGGCCTCGGCCTATCTTCTGGCCCATCGTCTGGGCTGCAAGGGCCTCACGGTGTTCCGCGAAGGCAGCCGGGCGAAGCAGGTGCTGACCTGCTCCACCATCGGCGTATGCTGAGCTTCTTCCTCATGACCCTTCAGCAGGCCTTCCGGGTCATGGGGCGGAACCGCCTGCGATCGGGGCTGACCATGCTGGGCATCATCATCGGCGTCGGGGCGGTGGTGGCGATGGTGAGTCTCGGGCAGGGGGCCAGCGCGTCGGTCCAGGCCCAGATCGCCAGCGTCGGGACGAACATGCTCATCGTCATTCCGGGCGCCACGTCGGTCAGCGGCATCAGGGGCGGGCTCGGCGGCATGTCTACGCTGACGGTGGAGGACGCCAAAGACATCGCGCAGAAGGTGACCGGTGTCGCCGCCATGTCCTACGCGATCCGCGACGTGCTCCAGGCCGTCCATGAAAACAAGAATTGGCGCACGCCGGTTGTGGGCACGACCGTCGAGTTCCCGATCATCCGGGACTGGGCGATGGCGGAAGGGACGTTCTTCACGCGGTCGGACGAGGACACGGCGGCGAAAGTGGCGGTGCTCGGAAAGACCGTTGCCGACGGCCTGTTCGAGCCGGGCGAGGAGATCGTCGGGGCCCAGATCCGGATCAAGAACGTGCCGCTGCGCGTGCTGGGTGTGCTGGCGTCGAAGGGCCAGTCCTTCATGGGCCAGGACCAGGACGACTTCATCGTGTTGCCGTTCCTGACGGCCGAGCGCCGGGTCCTGGGCACGAAGTTTCTCGGCACGGCGGGTATCATTTTCCTGTCCACCGAGCGCCCGGATCAGCTCGCCGGGGCGGTGGAGGAGATCAGGGATCTCCTGAGGACGCGGCATCGTCTTCAGCCGAACGAGGACGACGATTTCACGGTCCGGACCATGGAAGACATTGCGAAGGCCTCGGCCGGGACCAGCCGCACCATGATGCTGATGCTGCTCGGCATCGCCTCGATCTCGCTGGTGGTCGGCGGCATCGGGGTGATGAACATTCTGCTGGTGTCGGTCACGGAACGGACGCACGAGATCGGCCTCCGGATGGCGGTGGGCGCCAAGCGCTGGCACATTCTCCTGCAGTTCCTCGTCGAGGCGGTCATCCTCAGCACGATCGGCGGGATCATCGGGGTCGCGGCGGGCGTCGTGGGCGCGCGCCTGGCGACGACGCTCGCCGGGTGGCCCACCATCATCTCGCCCCAGGCCGTCGTGGTTGCGTTCCTGTTCTCGTTCATGGTCGGCGTCTTCTTCGGCCTGTACCCGGCCAACAAGGCGTCGCGGCTGAACCCGATCGAGGCGTTGCGGTACGAGTGAGAAGGGGATAGGGTTGAGAGTATGACGATGCAAGCCATGACGTTCGAGGAGATCTTTTGGGGCTTTCTGATCGCGCTGGCGGCCGGCGCCCTGATCGGCCTGGAGCGCCAGCAGGACCAGGCGGTTGAGAAAAAGCCCAGCCTGGGCGGCGTCCGCACCTTTCCGCTCATCGCGCTGGCCGGCGCGCTCTCGTCGTTGCTGGCCCACTCGCTCGGGGCGTGGATGGTCCTGGGCGCGCTGATGGTGCTGGGCGCGTTCCTCGCCATTTCCTACTACCAGGATTGGGTCCGCGACGCCGACCCCGGCGTCACCACGGAGATCGCGGCCCTCATCACGTTCCTGCTGGGCGCGCTGGCCCTCCTGCCGAATCTCCCGCTGGCGACCGGCCAGCGCTACCTGCTGATTGTGTCCAGCGCGGGTGTGGTCATGGCGTTGCTCTCGTTCAAGGAATCGCTCCACCAGGCCGTCGCGCGGGTCTCGAACGACGATCTCTACGCGACCGCGAAGTTCATCATTCTCGCCCTGGTCATGCTGCCGCTGCTGCCGAACCGGACGTTCGGTCCCCTGGACGTGCTGAACCCGTACCGCACCGGCTTGATGATTGTGCTGATCGCGGGGATCAGCTTCCTGGGCTACATCGCGACGAGGGTCGTCGGCGCGCGGAAAGGCATGACGGTCACCGGTATCCTGGGAGGGCTGGCCTCCTCCACGGCCGTGACCGTGAGCATGGCGATGCGGGCGCGCGAGTCTCCCGCGACCGTTTCTGTCGCGGCCGTGGCGATCCTGACGGCGTGCACCACCATGTTTCCGCGAGTCCTGGCGACCGTCGGCATCCTGGATCCGGCGCTCGTGGCCAATCTTGTATGGCCCTTCGGGGCGATGACCGTGGTCGGTTATGCGGCGGCCCTCTTCTTCTACCTGCGCTCGCGCCGCGAGCAGGAAGGGCCGGAGCCGGTGTCGCTGCGCAATCCGTTTGAGCTGGGCTCGGCCTTGAAGTTCGGACTGTTCTTCGCCGTGGTGATCTTCGCGGCGAAGGCCGCGCATGTGTTCCTGGGCGAGAAGGGGCTGTACGCGTCCAGCGTGGTCGCCGGCTCAACCGATGTCGATGCCATCCTTCTGTCGGTCGTGCAGTTCCACAATGAAGGACTGCTCACCGCCACGGCCGTCACCGCCATCACGCTGGGCGCGATCACCAACACGGTCGTGAAGGCCGGCATCGCCGTCTGGCTCGGCGGACGGAGCCTGGGCCTGCGCGTGATTGCAGGATTGGGAGCGGCATTGGGCGCCGGTGCCCTGACGCTGTTCATGGCCGGGTGATGGCGATGGAAGAGGTCGCGCCCATGGACGTCAGGAAAGGGGTGTGCTTCGCCCTGTTCGCCTACGAAGTCGGGCTGGCGATCACGCTGGACGAGGCCGAGCGGCGCATCACCGCCATGACGCAGCGGTTGCGGCTGGGGCGGACGCGCCGCGGGCCGCGCTACTTCGAATACCGTCCGGCGCCGCTGCGCGTGACCTTCGAGGCGGACCCGCTGGCGTTCGGCGAGTTTCGCAGCGGCACAAGCGTGGATGTCGTGCTGTACGATTTCGGCGCGGTCTCCGTGACCTACCACCTTCCGCTCGAGGGCCCGTTCTCCCGCCTCCTGGACTTGAGCGAAGCCCTCTATGACAACGCGCTGCTCCTGGCCGATTCGCGGAGCCGGGTGGAGCATCTGCTCGCGACGATCGGGGAGGCGGTTGAGCGGCCGAGCGTCTCGGATTCGGTCGAGGACTATGTGATTTTTCAGGTTAACGAGTGCGCCCCGGCCCCGGCCGGCGACGAGTTGTGCGTCAGGTATGCGCGGGATATCGCGCAGGTCCTGCGATGCGAGCGCCTCCCGCTGTCGGAGCAGGAGGTGCAGGATGCGCTGTCGTGCCGGATTTCCTTCGGGATGGATGACGCGACCGTCATTGACTGGAACGCCGGGCTGCTCTATGGACGCGACACGGATGATGAGCGCGCCGTGCTGGAGTTCGCCAACGTCGAACTCCTGGAGATGCGCCACCTGGACCAGCAGCTCAGCGAGGCGTTGGACCAGGCCTACGAGGCCCTGACCAGGCGGATGGAGGGGCGAATCCGGTGGCCGGTGCTATCCGACACCGACAAACCCCGGATCGCGCAATTGCAGGTGGACAGCGCCATCCTCTTCGAGCGGGTTACGAACGCGCTCAAGCTTGTGGGTGACCAGTACCTGGCGCGCGTGTACCGCCTGGCTTCGCAGCGGTTTCATCTCGAACGATGGGATGCGGGCATCCTGCGGAAACTGGAGACGCTGAACAGCATCTACGGGAAGATGTCGGATCAGGCGGCGACCCGGCGGATGGAAGCCCTCGAGTGGATCATCATCGTCCTGATCGCCGTCTCCATCGGCGTCATGTTCCTGCCGGGCGCGGGGCACTAGCCGGGTGCCTCGGCGTGATCAGCGTCACGGCGCGGCCCGGGCCACGGGATTGAAGGGGACGATGGTCCGGATGTAGCTGAGGACGTCCCACATCTGCTGCT
>JAVHQA010000104.1:0-3289 GCA_036170875.1 Nitrospirales bacterium | reverse complement strand
ACCTATGATTCGCTTTGACCGACTGACCATCAAGACGCAGGAAGCCCTTGCCGAGGCCCAGAAGCTCGCCGAGAAGGCGGGGCATCAGCAAATCGATGTCGAGCATATGGCGCTGGCCCTGATCCGGCAACGGGAGGGGCTCACCCCGGGCCTGCTGCAGAAGCTGGGCGGCGATTCCGCTGTGCTCGAGCGTGAGCTGGCGCAGGAGCTGAAGAAAATTCCCCAGGTTTCCGGATCGGGAGTCGGGCAGGTCGGCATTTCGCCCCGATTGAGCGACGTCTTTTCCGCGGCCGAGCAGGAGGCCGAGCGGTTCAAGGACGAGTACCTGAGCACCGAGCATTTATTGTTGGCCATCGCGGACGCCGGGGGGCCGGCCGCCGGCGTGTTCAAGAAGCAGGGCGTGACGAAGGACCGGCTCTTGTCAGCGTTGACCGCCGTTCGCGGCACGCAGCGTGTGACCGATCAGGAGCCGGAGGAAAAGTATCAGGCGCTGGCCAAGTACAGCCGCGACCTGACCGATCTGGCCCGCAAGGGCAAATTGGACCCGGTCATCGGGCGTGACGAGGAAATCCGCCGCGTGATTCAGGTCCTCTCGCGCCGCACCAAGAACAACCCCTGCCTCATCGGCGAGCCGGGCGTCGGCAAGACGGCAATCGCCGAAGGACTGGCCCAGCGCGTTGTCAACGGCGACGTGCCGGAGGGCCTCAAGAACCGCCGCGTGGTGGCGCTGGACATGGGCGCGCTGGTGGCCGGCAGCAAGTTCCGGGGCGAGTTTGAGGATCGGCTGAAGGCCGTGCTGCGCGAAGTCGAAGAGGCCGCCGGCACCGTCATCCTGTTCATTGACGAGATTCACACGCTGGTCGGCGCGGGCGCGGCCGAGGGCGCCATGGACGCGTCCAACATGCTCAAGCCGGCGCTCGCGCGCGGCGATCTCCGCTGTGTCGGCGCGACCACGCTGGACGAATACCGCAAGCGCATCGAGAAGGACCCCGCGCTGGAGCGCCGGTTCCAGCCGGTGACGGTGGCCGAGCCGTCGGTCGAGGACACGGTCTCGATCCTGCGCGGGCTCAAGGAGCGGTACGAGGTTCACCATGGAGTACGGATCAAGGACTCGGCGCTCATCGCCGCGGCCACGCTCTCCAAGCGGTACATCAGCGACCGGTTCCTGCCGGACAAGGCGATCGATCTCGTGGACGAGGCGGCGTCGCGCCTGCGCATGGAGATCGACAGCATGCCCACGCCGCTGGACGAACGCACGCGCCGCATCCGCCAGCTCGAGATCGAGCGCGAGGGCATCCGCCGTGACAAGGACGCCCCGGCGCAGGAGCGTCTGGAGAAGGTCGAGAAGGAACTCGTGCAGTTGCGCGGGGAAACCGAGGTGCTGACCACGCAGTGGAAGGCGGAGAAGGAGTTCATCAAGAAGATCCGCGAGATCAAGGAAAAGCTGGACGCGGCCAAGCAGGAAGCCGAGCGGGCCGAGCGCGAGGGCGACCTGGGCCGGGCGGCCGAGCTGCGGTACGGGCGGATGACGGAGTTGACCAAGCAGTTGACGGCCGAGAACGCGCGCTTGCAGGGACTGCCCGGCGAGACGCGGCTGTTGAAGGAAGAAGTGGACGACGAGGACATTGCGCAGATCGTCGCCAAGTGGACTGGTGTGCCGGTGGCCCGCCTGGTCGAAGCCGAGACCAAGAAGCTCGTCCACATGGAAGACCGGATTCGCCTGCGGGTGATCGGCCAGGACGAGGCGATTGTGGCGGTATCCAACGCCGTGCGGCGTTCACGGGCCGGCATCCAGGACCCGAAGCGCCCAATGGGCTCCTTCATCTTTCTGGGGCCGACCGGCGTGGGGAAGACCGAGCTGGCGCGGGCGCTGGCGGAGTTCCTCTTCGACGACGAGCAGGCAATGGTGCGGCTCGATATGTCGGAGTACATGGAGAAGCACACGGTCGCGCGGCTGATCGGGGCGCCGCCCGGCTACGTCGGCTACGAGGAGGGCGGGCAACTAACCGAGGTGGTGCGCCGGAGACCCTATGCCGTCGTGCTGTTCGACGAGATCGAAAAGGCGCACCAGGACGTTCTGAACGTTCTGCTGCAATTGCTGGACGACGGGCGCCTCACCGACGGCAAGGGCCGCACGGTGGACTTCAAGAATACCGTGATCATCATGACCTCGAACATCGCGAGCCGGGAGATCCAGGACGCCGCGGCGGAAGGGGATGAAGCTGCGATGCGCAGTCGTGCCATGGAAGTCCTGCGCGGCCATTTCCGGCCTGAGTTCCTGAACCGCATCGACGACATCGTGATGTTCTCCCCGCTCACGCAGGAGCAGCTCTCGGCGATCGTCGAATTGCAGGTGGCGCAGTTGGGCCGCCGCCTGGAGGAGCATCACATCCAACTTGTGCTGACGAACGGGGCCAAGGAGCATCTGGCGATGACCGGCTACGACGTCGTCTACGGCGCGCGTCCGCTCAAGCGGATGATCCAACGCGAGATTCTCAACCCGCTGGCGATGCGGTTGCTTGACGGCACGCTCAAGGATGGGCAGACGGTGCGGGTGGATGTGGTGGACGGCGGGCTGGTGTTTTCCGTCGCGCTCTGAACGTAGGGGAGGGGTTTAACCCCTCCCGCTCGAAGAGGGCGGATGTAAAATCCGCCCCTACATCTTGACTTGCGCTTGACAGTTTCCGGACGGGCTGTTATGAGTACGCTCCTCTCCACGCAGAACGTCCGGAGCGCTGATGCCTGCCAAACATGTTCTCCAGATCCTCCTGCTGACCGCAGACCCTGATCTTGCCGAGCTGTATCGGCATGAATGCCCGGAGGGCGTCGTCACGATCGCGAAAGACGCTGCCGCCGCGCTCCGCAAGACCCCGAAGCGTCGGTTTGATGCGGTCATTGTGGAGTCGCGCAAGGACTGGATGAGCCAGGTGCAGGCCCTCTGCGAAACCGCCGGTCAGGCGCCCCCCGTGGTGCTGGTCGGAGCGACGCCGTTCTTGCGGCGGGCGAGCGAAACCGTCAAGGGGTTCACCAACGGGGGGCTTTCCAAGAGGAGCAACTCGAAGCTTCCGCAGGATCTCGGCTTCGACGAATATATTAACGCCAAACTGCGTGATTTTGTCCGGCGTATGAAACTGGGGGCCGGATCAGACCTCCATCCGCTCATTATCAAGGCGGTCGAAAAGCCGCTGATCTCGCTGGTCTTGGACGAGACCAATGGCAACCAGAACCAGGCCTCCGCGTTGCTCGGCCTCAACCGCAACACCCTCCGCAAGAAGATCCAGGAACTCAA
>JAVHQA010000103.1:0-3295 GCA_036170875.1 Nitrospirales bacterium | reverse complement strand
ACGGAAACGAATCCAAGCCCGACGCCAGCGACGGACTCAGGACGAATTCATCGGCATGGGCGAAGCGGGGGCGCGGCCTTCCGATCAGATGCTTGAGCATCTGAGTCACCGCCCCGATCGCCAGCAGCGCGATCACGCCGCGGATGCCCATTTCTTTCAGATCATCGCGCTTCAGTCTCCAGCCGATCAGCCCGACCAGGGCGAATGCGCCGCCGACCACCACGCCCTGGCCGAGAAGAGCCACGAGATCGCCGCTGTAATTCACCGCCTCGATGTCGAACGACCGCACGAAGCGCGCCACCGGCATGTCCAGCTCGTGCAGCGCGACGCCGACCACGGCGAGGATGGCCATCGCGGAGAGGCTGAAAGCGACCTGCTGCCATGCCTTCATGGGACCCGGCAGGGCCGTCATGATTCCTCCGGCTCTCCCAACAGGGCCTCGACGAAGGCCTCGGGGTCGAATGCCTGCAGGTCCTCCACGCCCTCACCGACCCCGACGTACCGCACGGGAAGCCCCAGGTCGCCGGCAATGGACAGCACGATACCGCCCCTGGCCGTCCCATCGAGCTTGGTCAGCGCCACGCCGGTCACGCCGATCGCTTCGTGGAACTGCCGCGCCTGCGCCAGGCCATTCTGGCCGACCGTGGCGTCCAGAACCAGCAACACGTCGTGCGGCGCGCCGGGCATCGCCTTGCCCAGCGTGCGCTTGACCTTGCGAAGCTCCTCCATGAGATTAGATTTCGTGTGCAGGCGTCCGGCCGTGTCCACCAAGACGATATCGGCCTTGCGCGCGAGGGCCGCCACCACGCCGTCGTAGGCGACGGCCGCCGGATCGCCGCCCGCCTGGTGCCGGATCACGTCCGCGCCGACGCGACGCCCCCAGATTTCCAGTTGCTCGCCGGCGGCCGCGCGGAAGGTATCACCCGCCACGAGCACCACGCGCTTGCCGGCCTTCACGAACTGCCCCGCGAGCTTGCCGGCCGTGGTGGTCTTGCCGACGCCGTTCACGCCCACCAGCAGGACAACGTGAGGAAGGCTTGGGGGACTGGCTCCATTTCCGAATGGTGCCTGTCCCCTTTCTCCCGCCCGCAAGCGCTCCGTCATCACTTTTTTCAGAACGGCCCGGACCGAAGACGCGTCCACCTCCCCCGCCTGCCGGACCGATTCCCGCACGGCCTCCATCAAGACGGACACGGACGCGGCGCCCACGTCGGCAGACAGCAGCGCGGCCTCCAATTCCTCGCAGAGCTCCGGCGTGATTTTGCGGCTACCCGGCAGAAGGCGCCGGATGGCCCCCAGCAGACCCTCGCGGGTCTTCGCCAGCCCCAGCCCCAGTTGACTCAACACACCCATGGCGTTGCTTCCTCGTAGGGGAGGGCTTTATGCCCTCCCTCCGCAACGGGCGGGGATAAACCCCGCCCCTACATTTTGCCGACAGCCTTCAGCACCGCCTTTTCCTTGCGCGCCATCAGGAGGGCGTCGCGTTCGCTCCGCTCGTGATCGTAGCCGAGCAGGTGCAGGACACCGTGCACAAGCAACCGCGCCACTTCATCGCGCAGGCTGTGCCCCAGCGCCGCCGCCTGCCGCTTCGCGGTTTCCATCGAAATCACAACATCGCCAAGCAACACCGGCATCCTCAAAGAATCCCCCTCACCCTGGCCCTCCCCCTCGGTGGGGGGAGGGATATTGGAGACCTCAGTTGACTTACGCAAGACCCGGACGCGCCTCTTTTCTTCCCCTCTCCCCTGGAGGGAGAGGGTTAGGGTGAGGGGAGCTCTCTGCATGGGAAAGGCCAGCACGTCGGTCGTCCGATCCTTTTGCCGATAGCGCCGATTGAGCGATCTCATGCGCCGATCGGAGACCAGCACCAGGCTCAGCTCCGCCGCCCCGAGGCGGGCAGCCGCCAGCACGGCCTCGGCCGTCCGGCCCAGCCATGCACAGTTGACGGCCACGGCGCGCTGACGGTTCTGCAGGAGGACGGGCACTGGGTCAATCAGAGTGTTTGGCGGAACGCTTGGAATCTTTGCGTGGAGGCTGCTTCTCCTCGTGCCGCTGGTAGGCCACGATGATGTCCTGCACCAATCGGTGCCGCACCACGTCCTTCTCGGAGAAATAGACGAACGCGATCCCGGGGATGCCCGACAGAATGTCCCGCACCTCGATCAGGCCGGAGACCCGCTCCTGCGGCAGATCCACCTGCGTGATGTCGCCCGTCACGACCGCCTTCGAGTTGAACCCCAGGCGGGTGAGAAACATCTTCATCTGCTCGGAGGTGGCGTTCTGGGCCTCGTCCAGAATCACGAACGAGTCGTTGAGCGTGCGGCCTCGCATGAACGCCAGCGGGGCGATCTCGATTTCTCCGCGCTCGATCAGCCGGTTGGCCCGCTCAAGATCGAGCATGTCATACAGCGCGTCGTAGAGCGGCCGCAGGTAGGGATTGACCTTCGCGATCATGTCGCCCGGCAGGTAGCCGAGCTTCTCGCCGGCCTCCACGGCGGGCCGCGCCAGAATGATCCGGCTGACCTCGCGCCGGCAGAGGCTGGCCACCGCCGTCGCCATGGCCAGATACGTCTTGCCCGTGCCCGCCGGCCCGATGCCCAGGACCAGATCGTGCGCGCGAATGGCTTCGAGATAGCGCTTCTGCGTGGGAGACTTGGGAAGAATCACCCGCTTGGCGGTGCTGACCTCCACCGTCCCGCGGGCGCCGCGACCGGTCTCCGTCGGGGCGGCGGAGTCCCCCCCGCCCTTGAACGTGCGGATGGCGAACTCCACGTCGTCGGGGCGCAGCGCCAGCCCCTCGCCCATCATCGTCGTGAGCCCTCCGAGCAGGCGCTCCCCGCCCCGCACGGCCTCCGGCGGGCCTTCGAGCAGGACTTCCTCGCCCCGGGCGGACACCCGGATGCCGAAGGCTTCCTCGATCATTTTCAGATGAACGTCCCGGCTGCCGAACAGGCTGGCGGTGTCGATGCCTTCTTTGAGTTTAACCTTGAGGAGGGCTGTTTTGGACAAGCTATTACTGTGCGACCGGGGCGGGACGCTGCGCGTCGAGGTCGAACTCCTGCTGGGTCACCTCGTTGTCGCTATCCTTCGCGGCGATCACGATGTGGTGCTTGCCGGCGCTCTGCGGGGTCAGCTTCCAGACGATCTGCCTGGTCTTCGGGTCAAGCGTCATGCCCGGAGGCCCCTGCTTGAGCTCAAGCGTCACGGGGTCCTCGTCGGGATCCTCCACGACCACGGCGTAGAGGTACTGGCCGTCCTTGAACTCGGCCGGCGGAACCGACGTGAAGCGAGGAGG
>JAVHQA010000102.1:9408-15720 GCA_036170875.1 Nitrospirales bacterium | reverse complement strand
CCTGTATAACGTGCAGTGTTCTCCATAGTTGCACGTCTTTCCGACAACGCACGCCACGCGCCCGTAGCTCAATGGATAGAGCATCTGACTACGGATCAGAAGGTTGGGGGTTCAAGTCCCTCCGGGCGCACCACCGTTGAATCATGCCGTACCCCTACTTGAACACCTGAGGGAATTCGGGCTAGGGTATCAAGAGGGGACGATCATGCGGCACCAGCTACTGAGACGGGCGATCCTGCAGTTGCTCTACCAACGCGCCGTGGAAGCGCCGCCGTCGCTGATCGCCGGCGTCGAAGCCCGCGAGATCGTCCTCCATCTGGACATCACCGTCCAGGAATTCGCCTTCAACGCGCTCTACCTGGACGGGAAGGGCTTGATCGCCAGTGACCGGTCCAGCCACGTCGGGGACCTCCAGTTCAACGCGATCATGATTACGCCGGCCGGCATCGACGTGATCGAAAATCCCGATCATATGGAGCGCATGATTCCCCTCACGCGACACGCGGGCACGCGCAACCGCCGGCTCAAATCATAATTCTAGTGTCTGGGGCTTAGGACGGGCTAGGACGCGCTCGGCTGAGGGCCCTTGCGCACCATGAACACCGCGATGACCAGGGCGACAATCACCAGCACGTTGACGCTCACATCCAGCAGATACCGGTGAAACGATTCCGTCGCGAGATGCTCCGCGTAGGCGGCCTCCGCCCCGGTGGTCAGGATGCGCCGCGTGGACGCGATGATGCAGATGTACAGGAAGGGCTCCAGCGTGATGATGTGGGTTTTGAGGAAGTTGATGATGGTCCGAAACAGTTCCAGCAGAATGATGACCAGCAGCAGGTCATGGAGCAGGGACAGCACCGCCGGCAGGACGCCTAAAGACGCCTTCATCAGGAAGGCGTACCAGGAATGGGCAAAGACCACCATGCCCAACACCAGGAAACTGAACCCAACCGTGATGTAGCCCAACCCGTCGAGGGTTTCCATCCATCGGATCCAGAGATTCTGGCGGGGTCCGTTCTCCATACGCGCGCCGAGCCTACCATACGACCCCTACGTGGTCAACCACCGCTGCCGGGCTCCCGGCATTGTCGCCCGGCGCTTCCCTGTGTTAGGCTTTCCCTGCCTGTCGGTATGATCAGCCGCATGTCCGAAAAACTCAGCCGACCACGCAGGGTCTCGCCCGTCATCGCGGGACTGGCCTGCGCCGTCTGGCTCGTGAGCACGGTGCCCGCAAATCACACTGCCGCGACTGAATTCCGCCCGGCCCTGCCCGGCTACCAGTTCCGCTTCCCATACGATCACGGCACCCATGACGATTTCCAGACCGAGTGGTGGTACTACACCGGCCACCTGCGGGCCGAAGACGGCAGGACGTTCGGCTTTCAACTCACGTTCTTCCGGCGTGCCGCCGCCCCCGAGGCCGCGGCTCGCAATCCTTCGCGCTGGTCGATCCGCCACCTCTACTTCGCCCATTTTGCGCTCACGGACGAAAAGGGACACTGGTTCCACTTTACGGAGAAGATCTCCCGCGCAGGCATCGGCAAGGCCGGCGCCGAAGCAGGGCGCCTGGGCGTTTGGATCGATGAGTGGCGCGTCCGGGCCGACGGCGACGCGCACATCCTCCAGGCGCAGGCCGAGGGGATCGCGCTCCGCCTGCGGCTGACGCCGGAGAAGCCGCCGGTCATCCACGGCGCCGGCGGCATCAGCCGAAAGGGAGAAGGCCCGGGCGAAAGCTCGCATTACTATTCCTTCACTCGGATGCGGACGGACGGCACGCTCCTGCTGGACGGAGCCTCACTGCCCGTCACCGGCGTGAGCTGGATGGATCACGAGTTCGGCAGCAACCAGCTCGGCAGCGAGCAGATCGGATGGGACTGGTTCTCGCTGCAGCTTGCCGATTCAACCGAACTGATGATTTACCAGATACGCAGGCGGGACGGTTCGGTGGAACCTGTTTCGGGAGGCACATGGATCAGGGCCGACGGCGCCGCCGTTCCGCTCGCGCGCAATGACATCGCGATCGACGTGCTCGATCACTGGCTGTCCCCGCAGAGCGGAAGCCGCTACCCCGGACGATGGCGCATCCGCGTGCCGTCGCTCCACCTGACGGTCGAAGTCGCTCCGACGGTGCCCGGGCAGGAACTGATCACGCGCCGCAGCACGCAGGTCACCTATTGGGAAGGCAGCGTGACCCTCACAGGGGAACGGGAGGGGCGGTCCGTTTCGGGCCTCGGATATGCGGAGCTGACGGGGTATGCTAAATTGAATTGACTGCACCCGGCATTGGGAATTCAGGAGACCGTTCAATGATCGTTTTCATGCGTGCGCTGATGCTTTTCTGTCTTGTGCTGTCGGCCGCCGCCTGCGGCGGCAAGAGCGACACCATCGTGGCCATCGCGCCGCATCCGCTGAATCCAGACATTACCTATGTGGCCACCAACGAATCGCTCTACAAGACCCGCGATGGCGGAGCGACCTGGAACAAAGTGACGACGGACCTGAGCAGCTTCCGCGTCCTCACGCTGGGCGTGGACCCGCACAGCCCCGCGAATGTCCTGGCCGGCACCATGGGCGACGCCGTGTACAAGAGCCCTGACGGCGGCCAGAGCTGGACGCCGCACAACGGGGGCCTGAAAGAACACGTCTCGGTGGTCAACCAGTTCCTGTTCCACCCCAGCAACCCCGATGTCATCTACGTGGCGACGACCGTCGGTGTCTTCCGGACGAAGGACGGCGGCCGGTACTGGGAAGAACACATGCACGGCATGAAAGAGGTCCACTACGTCGTGACCCTCGCGATGGACGCGAAGAACTCCGACGTGATGTACGCCGGCACGACCGGCGGTGTGTATAAGACCACGGACGGGACCGCCCATTGGGGGCTGGTCAACAACGGGCTGATCCCTAAAGAAAAGCTCGACGCGGCGATGGCGCTGGGTGTCAACAGCCTGGTCACGGACCCCCACATGCCCGGCACGGTCTACGCAGGCACCACCAACGGGCTATTCAAAACCTCCGATGCCGGGGCGTCGTGGCATCGGATCGAGAACGGATTGGCGGACACGTACGTCAGCGCGATACTCATCGATCCGTCAAACCCCAACATCCTGTATGCCGGCACACGCAAAGGCGTCCACAAGACCATCGATGGCGGCCAAACCTGGGCCGAGGCAAACGCCGGCCTCACGACGTTGAATATCCGCGCCATGGCTCTTAGTCCAATCGACCCGCTGGTCGTGTTTGCCGGAACCAACGGGAGCGGACTGTTCCGCAGCAGGGACAGCGCCAAGACCTGGCAGCATATCCCGCTCACACCCACACGGAAGCCCTCCACTCCTACCCCCGCAACGTAAAATGCCGCAGCGCCACGATCCCCGTTTTTAATTACGTACAATAATCTGAGTAAATCAGCGCCTGTTTAAAGCAGACTTGTGGCTGCGTGATGGCTTACCACCAGCCATTGCGATGTGCCAATCTAAAGCACGCTTTGCACCAAACATGTTATTCCAACCAGAACCACTTGATTTGATACGCCTTCACCGGCCTGCGATTTAAAAAAATAATCAAAACAATAAAATTCTATTGACATGCTTTAAAGCATCTGCTATATTTTTTTTCACACTCTGAAGACGATCTGCTTTGGACGAACTAAAAGACATCACCGTCGGCCTGGATCAGCGGATCACTGCCTACAAGTCCAGGCTGCAAGAACTGCAAAAAAAACGCGACCGCATAGACGACGAAATCGCCACCATTAAAAAGTACCTTGAACTCGCGGAAACCCTCTTCCGGCTTGAAGCGGGTCGGGCCAAGCTCCCCAGCCTCCCCAGCCAGATGACAGCCGACACAACCGATCAATCTCGCGAGATCCTCCTCGGCCGCTCCAAGTACGTTGGCATGAGCGTGTCCGAAGCGGCGTATCTCGTTCTTCGTGATGCCGGCAAGGCTTTGCATGCCAAGGATATCTGCCACCGCTTGATCGAAGGCGGGCTCCGCATCAAGACCAAGACTCCGATCACCTCGATCGCCACGTCGCTCAAGCGAGACCGTCGGTTCCGCAAGGTGGCGCCGAACACGTTTGAGGCGGTGGAGGAAAAGCTGCAGGCGGTGTGAACGGATGTGCGGCGGGCGTGACCGCCGTGAACACAGGTGACCGAACGACGATGAAAGGAGGTGAGAGTTATGCCGGCTAAGAAAAAGGCTGCCAAGAAAAAGAAGTAAGTTCCTCTCTAGCATCGCGTGCTGGGGGCGAGGCCCCTCGCCCCCAGCACTCTTAACCCGCCTTAAAACGCCAACAAATCTTAGAAAGCCAGTAGCGAAGCGTTCGAGACCGAAGGGGGGCACCCGTTGCCTTCCGATTGCAACGGGTCATAGGCTTCTCGCAAGTGAGGACGACGCAGGCGTACTCTTGTACGTCGAGGAGGCCGAGCGAGAAAAGCCGCGCCGGCCGAGAGGATCGGACGATGTAG
The DNA here is from genome assembly GCA_036170875.1 of Nitrospirales bacterium. GTDB lineage: Bacteria > Nitrospirota > Nitrospiria > Nitrospirales > NS-4 > SCTG01. Next base: position 11,251 of record JAVHQA010000102.1, on the reverse strand, counting down.
CCTGGCTTTAGTCGCGCTGCGGGGAGGCGACCAAGGACGGCGGCAGTTCGCGGAGGCGACCGGCTGAAACAGGGGCTTGCGCGGGAACGAGGACCCAATTGTCACGAGACTCAAGAATACGGGAGACAAGGCGGGCGTGTAGAGCATGGCCCGAGCGTACCGCCTCAATTTCTCCGATAACGGGGACGCCCAGCAGCATCATATCGCCGATCAGGTCTAGAATCTTGTGGCGGACGAACTCGTCGGCGAACCGAAGGCCGTCTTCGTTGAGGAGTCCCTCCTCGGACAGAATCAGCGTGTTCTGAAGAGACCCGCCGAGGCCCAGTCCCGCCTCCCAGAGGGCCTCGACTTCTTGAAGAAAACCAAACGTCCGGGCCGGAGCAATGTCTTCGACAAACGCATCGCGTGACCAGTCATAATCGTAGGTCTGGCGGCCGATCAGCGGATGTGCGTAGTCGATGGTATAGGTGACGCTCGACTTGGAGGCCGGGCGAATGGCGATGCGCTTGTCTCCCTCGATCACTTCAATGGGCCGCACAACCTTCAGATAGCTCCGGCGCCTGTCTTGCGAGGCAATCCCAGCCGCCAGCATGAGGCTCACAAAGGACTGCGCGCTCCCGTCCAAAACCGGAAGCTCCGGCGCGTCTATCTCAACCAATAGGTTGTCGATGCCAAGTCCGGAAGCGGCGGCCAGCATGTGTTCGATGGTCTGTACCTGGACACCATCAATTCCGACAGTGGTCGACAACAAGGCGGGACGGACATTCTCGATCGAAACCTGGATATTGGGACTGCCGCTGACGTCTTTGCGGATAAAGACAATACCGGTATCCAGCGGGGCAGGCATCAGCGTGACCGAAACCCGGCACCCGGAATGAAGACCCACCCCGGAGCAAGTAACCGGCTTTCGAATCGTCTGCTGGAACTGCATAATCATTCCCTTTTTAGATGAAGGCTTTTATATGATAAGCAAATCTGGTACCACAGTGAAATATTATTCAACATATTGATAATACACTGTTTTAAAAATATACTCCATCCGTAATCAATTTTCGAACGCTTTGACAATGTTGTAAAAACACTGCATTTGTAGCATTTCCGACCACGCCCGCCAGGCCAGTAGCCCGGCCACACGCACCCTTGTTCCCTGCAATTTGTAACCCTGCGGAGCCCTGTGCTACTGTCGGATTACACGGAGGCCGGCCATGGAGGAGACCAACGAACACCTGGTCAATCGGAAGGAGGCATGGGCACAGGCGAAACGGGGCCTGACGGAAGAAGGCGTTCCGCCGGACACACGGACAAGGGAGAGTCGCCTTCCGCCCGGTCAGCATATCACGAAAGGCTGGCCCGTTCTTGATCTCGGCATCCATCCGGCGACCTCCTTGAGCGACTGGACGCTGACCATCGGCGGCGCGGTGGCTCAACCGGTGACCTGGACCTGGGAGGACTTCCTCAAGCAGCCCCAGGTTACATCCCTGTCAGATTTCCATTGTGTGACCACGTGGAGCACCTTCGACAACCACTGGGAGGGCGTAAGTTTCCGACATATCCTGTCCGCCGTCAGGCCTCTCTCTGCGGCCCGCTTTGTGCTTTTTTCCTCGTATGACGGGTATACCACCAATCTTCCCCTGGAGGCATGCGACGACGAGGACGTGCTCCTGACCTGCAAGTGGAATGCCGAACCCTTGACGAAAGAACACGGCGGACCGGTCCGGGTCATTGTACCCAAGCGCTACGCATGGAAAGGCGCGAAGTGGGTGAAGGAGATCACCTTCGCCGAGCGCGACAAGCCCGGCTTTTGGGAAGTCCGCGGGTATTCGAGCACCGCCCTGCCCTGGGA
>JAVHQA010000102.1:0-9308 GCA_036170875.1 Nitrospirales bacterium | reverse complement strand
ATCAGTCCCTTGCGGATGGCCAGAATGGCGGCCTGCGTGCGATCGTAGACATGGAGCTTGTGGAAGATATTCCGCACGTGGTTCTTCACCGTCTTTTCGCTGAGATTGAGATCGTTGGCGACTTCCTTGTTTGTCTTCCCGTCGGCCACAAGGCGCAGCACCGTGATTTCGCGTTCGGTCAGGTCATGTTCGGTCCGGGCCTGCTTCTTCCCCTTTCCCTCGGACAGCAACGAAAACTCCGCCAGGATCTTGCTGGCCACCGAGGGGTGGATGAGCGATTCGCCTTTGGAGATCGACCGGATGGCTGCAATGATCTGGGACGAGTCGGAATCCTTCAGCATGTAGCCTGTCGCGCCCGCCCGGACGAGATCGAAGATGTATTTTTCCTCATCATACATGGTCAACGCCACGATGCCGATGTGGGGGGATTCACGCTTGATGGCGCGCGTGGCCTCCACTCCGGACATCCGGGGCATGCTGACGTCCATCAGAATGACATCTGGCGATAACTCCCTGGCCTTCTCCACGGCCTCCTGACCGTCACGGGCCTCGCCGACGACTTCAAGATCGTCGCGGGAGCGCAGGATCGCCGCAAGGCCTTCGCGGACCACCCGATGATCATCCGCAATCAGGACTTTGATCTTCTCCATCGCCCTAGATCTCCCGTGCCGATGGAATGGGGATGTCGATGAGCACCCGGGCTCCCTCCCCTTTCCGCGACTCCACTCGGGCCGTTCCGCCGACAAAGCGCGCCCGCTCCAGAATGCCCTTCAAGCCGAACGACTGCCATTTGGTCGGATCCTGCGACATGGCCTCCATCTCAAAGCCCACCCCGTTGTCCTCGATCACGCCCTTGATGCGGCCATCCGCCACCGTGAGCGTGATCATGACACGATCGGCCCGGGCATGCTTCTGCACGTTGCTGAGCGCCTCCTGAACAATCCGAAACAGGAAGATTTTGGCTTTCGGCGACAGCGCCGACTCGTCGCCCGAGCAGGCAAACTCCGCCCGGATGTGCGATTGGGTTTCGTACGACTTGAGAAAGGTCTTCAGCGCCGGAACCAGGTCCATCGACTCAAAATACAGCGGGCGCAGGTTGAAGATCACCTGCCGCGACTCCTCGATAGCCACCTTGAGCTGGGCCTTGGCGTCGCTCAGCAACTCAAAGCACCGCGTCGGGTCCGAAAAGATGAGCTCGCGGCAGATGTCCAGCTTGAGGTTGATCCCGGCCAGGGTCTGCACCAGGCCGTCGTGGATTTCGCAGGCGATACGGCTGCGCTCTCCCGTGACCGCGGATCCGGCCTCCTGCTCGTAGAGCCGGGAGAGATCCTGGAACTTTTTTACCTGCCGCTTGATCTCGGCGTTCGCGCGCACGCGCGCCTCGATCAGTTGCCACATGAACTTGGCGCTGGTGCCCCGGATGATGGCCACCCCGGCCCGATAGAGCTCGAAGAGGGCCTCCTCCACCTCAGGGTTCCCGGTCACATCAATGACCAGGGCCACCTCCTCGGATGACACCAGATCGCGGAAGTTCCGCGACACGGGAATCCCGTAACGCTTGGCCAGGCGCAGGCCCGGCGCCTTCGGATTGATTTCGGAAATGCCGACAATCCTGACCAGCGGGTCCGACGCCAGAATCGACAGCAGGGCCGACCCTCCTTTGCCCGCGCCGATGATCGCCACGTTCGTCACGGCGGGAACCGCTGCCGTCTGACGGGAAGGGGGCCGCCTTGAGGCGGGACGACGACGGGATGAAGGTTTGGTCTTGACGGGCATGGAGCGCGCGCGCTACCCCGGCCCTTCGCCCTTTTCGCGGAGCAGTCCCTTGACCTCATCCATGAACTGCTCGACGTCCTTGAATTCACGATACACCGACGCAAAGCGCACGTACGCCACCTGATCGAGTTGATGGAGTTCGGCCATGACTTCCTCACCCACCACGCGGCACGGCACCTCGGCCTCCCCGCGCTCCTGGATACGCTTTTCGATCCGATCGGCGACGGTTTCCAGCGTCGCCATGCTGATGGGACGCTTCTCGCAGGCTCGCTTCAAGCCCGCCAGGGCCTTGGCCCGATCGAAGGGTTCCCGGCGCCCGTCCTTCTTGATGATCATGGGGAGGATTTCATCCACCCGCTCGTAGGTGGTGAACCGCCGCTTGCAGCCCAGGCACTCCCGGCGGCGGCGGATGGCCTCGCCCTCCTTGGCCATGCGCGAGTCCACGACCTTGTCTTCAACGTGGCTGCAAAACGGGCATCGCACGGACGGCTGCGCCTCTGGTTAGCGGTACTCTTCGAAGATGGGAAACTTCCCGCACAAGGTCCGCATCCGGGATCGGACCTGCTTGCGGACGGCCGGGTCGGTCGGATGGGACAGGACCGTGTCGATCGCGTCGGCAATCTCGTCCATCTCTTTTTCGCGCATCCCGCGGGTGGAGACGATCGGGGTGCCAAGCCGGATGCCGCTGGCGACGGCCGGCGGTTTCTCATCATACGGAATGGCGTTCTTGTTGACCGTGATGCCGGCCTCGTCGAGAGCCGCTTCGGCTTCCTTCCCCGTAATCCCTTTCGACGTGACATCCACCAGCATCAAGTGCGTGTCCGTTCCCCCCGAGACGATGCGGAATCCCCGCTTCTGCAGGCCGTTCGCCAGGGCGCTCGCGTTCGCCAGAACCTGCGACTGGTATTTCTTAAAGCCCGGCGCCAGCGCCTCTTTGAGAGCCACGGCCTTGGCGGCAATGACATGCATCAGCGGCCCACCCTGGATGCCTGGAAAGATCACCTTGTCCACGGCCTTGGCATGCTCGGCCTTGCACAGCACCATGCCGCCCCGCGGTCCCCGCAGCGTTTTGTGGGTGGTGGTGGTGACGAAGTCGGCGTAGGGCACGGGACTGGGGTGCAGGCCGGCGGCGACCAAGCCCGCAATGTGGGCCATGTCCACCATGAGATAGGCGCCGACCGCTTTGGCGATTTCCTGGAACTTGGGAAAGTCGAGGGTGCGGGAATAGGCGCTGGCGCCCGCCACGATCATCCTGGGGCGGCACTCCTCCGCCAGCTTCCGCAGCGCATCGTAATCAATGCGCTCGGTCGCCCGGTCCACGCCGTAAAAAAATGAGCGGTAGAGGATGCCGGAGAAACTCACGCGGCTCCCATGGGTGAGATGGCCTCCATGGGCCAGGTCCATGCCCAGAATCGGATCGCCCGGCTTGAGGACCGAGAAATAGACGGCCATGTTGGCCTGTGATCCGGAATGCGGCTGGACATTGACGTGCTCGGCGCCGAAGATCTGCTTGGCCCGCTCGATCGCCAGCGACTCCACGACGTCCATGTACTGGCAGCCGCCGTAGTAGCGCCGGCCGGCGTACCCCTCGGCGTACTTGTTCGTCATGACGGAGCCCTGGGCCGCCAGCACCGCCGCGCTGGCGAAGTTCTCCGATGCGATCAATAGGATTTTTTCGCGCTGACGGCGGCCCTCCCGCCGGATGGCCTCGTACACTTCCGGATCGGTCGTCCGTAAGGGGCTGGCCATCGCTGCGCTAGCCCTCCTGGGCGGGAACCGCGGCTTCGGCCGGCGCCTCGGCCTTCGCGACCGTGACGCGCACCGTTGCCGTCACCTGCGAATGCAACTTGATGGGAACCGATACCGTTCCTAGTTCCTTGATCGGATGGTCCATGTGGATTTTGCGCTTGTCCACCTCAATCCCTTTGGCGGCCAACGCCTCGGCGATGTCCTTCGTCGTCACGGACCCGAAGATCTTGTCGTCCTTGCCCGCCTGCACCGTGATCGTCACGGCGGTGGCGCTGACCTTCTTCCCGTACTCTTCGATCTCGCCTTTTTCCTTCTTGGCCTTCTCGGTGATCACCCGCTTGACATGCTCCACCGACTTCAGATTGCGGCCGGTCGCTTCCACCGCCTTATTCCGGGGAAACAGAAAATTCCTGGCAAACCCTTGCGCGACATCCAGGACATCCCCTATGTTTCCCACCCCTTGCACGTCTTCTCGCAGAATCACTTTCATTGCGCAAACTCCTTGTGATTGAAAGCACAGGATACTACAGAGCGAGGGGGTAAAGTCAATGAACGCCGGCTTGTTCTGGCGGCCCCGCTTCGCTAGAATACGGGCATGATTTTCCGCATATTTGGGGTGGTGGCCGCGATCATCCTTGTTCCCATTCCAGGCGCCACTCAAACAGACTTCGATCCACTCCTTCTGAACATCCGCATGAGCCCCAGTGCCCTCCACCCTCCCGCCGACATGATCAAACAGCAGTGGACACTGGACGGGTACCGCTTGGGACGGCTCGGCCCGCAGGCCCCCCGGGCCGCCATCATCGAGGATGACGCCCGCCGGCGGCTGCTGGTTCTGTCGGCCGCCGCCGATGGAGCAGTCCTGGTCTATCGCGTCGGGGACTTGCCGGTGGACGTCGCCCCGCAGCTCCCCCGGACGCTGGCCTGCAGCCGCGCCCGTCAGTGCCAGAGCAACCGGAGCGACCCCGCCGGCGAGCTTGGCTGCCTCGCCCTCTGCCTGCTGGAGCACCTGCGCGAGTGAAGTCCTTCGAGTTCCTGCCCACCCTGATCGGTCTCGTGGCCGACGACGCGACAGGCGCCGCAGACCCGGACGGACTGATTTCAAAAGTCCGCCAGCGGCTGGAAGACATCCTGCACCATTCGTCGGCCTATCACTTCGGCCCCGCGGATCGCCTGATGCCGTGGGTGGCGCCGGAGACGCCCGTCGCAGACCCGCTCCTCCGCTCGACCATCGTGACCTCCGTACTGACCACCATCTGGGACGCCGACCGGGCAACGCGCCGGACGAAACTGGCGGCCACGATCACCGAGCTGGTCAAAGCCCATAAGCGGGTCCTGCTCATCGCCCCCGACAACCAGATCCTCACGGAAGCGCTCCTGTCCGCCGCCAAAGGCCTGCGCGGCGCCGGTCTCCAGTACCGCAGCTTTCTCTGCTGCTACGACCCTCCCGCGATCGCGAGCGAAGGCGGCATCAACCTGCGCGACCTGATCTTCGACGTGCAGGTCTCGGCCTTCCTGGGGAAGTCCCAGTCCGACAAGGCGGGCCTCCGGCGAAAACTGGAGCGCTATCTGGAACTGGCGCCCATCCTGCGGTACAAGGCCGAGAAGCAGAAAGACCTCGACGAGGTGCGTCACCTCGAATGGCGCCTGCTCACGGCCCTCGGCGACACCCAGGCCCAGATCAAAAAGCTCCAGGGTCTGCTGACGTCGTACGAAGCCCTGCCCGTCTGGCAACGGCTCAGCATGCAGGTGATGGGCAGTAACGTGGCCACGATGAAGGAGAACTGCGTGCTGCACGAGGCGCAGAAGCGGGAGCACATGAACGAGCTGGAGATCGTGCAGGCGCGCATCAACGAGCTGAAGCCGGAAGCCCGCGTCGATCCGGAAATGCGCCCCGAGTACGAGGATCTCAAGGATGAGATCGAGCGCCTGGGCGGCGCCGCCAAAGTGCGGGACGTGCTGGCCATGGAAGAGGACGTGAAACGCCTGCCCTTCCTCCAGACCAAGCGCGTGCTGGCCGCAACCGCAGCCCGGGTCATCGGCGACGCCATTTTCCGCCCTATCCGATACGATGCGCTGGTCGTTGACGAGGGGCCCCGCATCCCCCTCCCCCTGCTGTTTGCCTGCGCCTGTCTCGCGCGCGAACGGATCGTGCTGGCCGGCGATCCGCAGGAAATCCCGCCACCAACAGCCACACCTGACGGCATGCTATTGGGCTGGCCGACTGCGCTCGATGGTTCGCCGGCTCGACCGACACCCGCGTAGCGTAGGGGCGCAATTCATTGCGCCCGTCTTCCGAATACGCGGGGGCGTGATGAATCACGCCCCTACTACGGACAGGGGTACGGAAACTCCGCCTCCGGCGGCGCAGGGACTATGATGTGCACCGTGCAGGGCTGGCGCTCCATCAGGAGTTGTCGGTTGGAGGAATAGACGATCTCTTCCACCGTCCAGGCCGGCCCGTACCGGACATGGATCTTATCCACGCCGATGTCGCTGGTCGCGCGCGTCCGGCGGAAAAAGACCTGCTCACGCGCGTTCCGGTCCGGCTCCTCCGCGAGCTTCCCGCTCCACGGAATAAACACGAGCGTGGCCCGCGACAACTCCGGCCAGAGTGATCGCCGGACGGCAGCATCCTTTTCAGACAGATACCGCGCCGCCACGTCCTGGAGTTTTCGGTGCCGGCTCCGATCCGTCGCCATGGAAATCGGCAGCGACGCATTCAACTCAACAAGGCGCCGTTCCACTTCAACGCGCGGCAGACCAACCGGCATCGCGCCCACCACGCGCGTGACGGCGTCAACCGTCCTATCATCAAGATTCATGACCGCCGGATAGAGCCCGCAGGAGACCGGATGCAGGACCATCAGCGCCCAGATCCCGGCCGTCGCCCGCCAACGGGAAAAGGGTCGCGGCCCCGGCTGGGCCGCCTCATCGTCGCCCTGCTTCCGAATCCAGCTCAGCAGCATGAACAGGATCAGCGACACCGGGGCAAGAAATAAATGGGTGGTGGCGACTTCGTTGATGTCGGGCAGACGCGCAGGGATGTCCCACGCCCCCCAGAAGGACAGCACCGCCACCACCAGAATCCAGACCCAGGCGGCCGGAACGCCCGCGCGCCTGATCCAATAGGGATTCTTCAGACTGGACACGGGCGAAACTGTACCATATAATCCCTTGGCTTCGCTTCTGTGCCGAAGTGGCGGAACGGCAGACGCACTAGATTCAGGGTCTAGCGCTCGCAAGGGCGTCGGGGTTCAAATCCCCGCTTCGGCACCAAAAAACTCACCTCGATGACACCGCTCCAACCATCGACGCTCCAGGCCATCGCGCGAATCTTCGACTCCCTGGACTACGCAGCGCTGGGACCCATTTACTGCCACGAGGGCGGCGACGCCTTTTGGGCGGAACGGCGGGAACCCTGCCGGACGCTCGGCATCAATCTGGCCGAGGTGCTCCGCAGCCGGCTGGCCCCGAACGGACGGAGTCTGTATGTCGGTGCCGGCGTCGCCGAGCTGCCCATGCTGGCGATGGAGACGCTGGACCTGCATCGCACGGTCGAAGCCTACAATCTGCGCGCCGATGAGGTCTCGCTGCTCAACCACGCCTGCGCCGGCCTGCCGTTTGAGTTCCGGGCCAGAGACGCGCGGGAGGCGACCGGGACATTCGACCACATCTGGATCGTCAGCGTGCTCAACGACCCCGAGTGCTTTCCCGAGCTCGGCGCGCTGTCCTCCGGCCACGCCAACCCAGTGACATTCGATCCGGACGTCTTTGCAGTCGCGCGCCAGGCCGTCTTCACCGTCGCTGCGGGTTGTCTCGAAAAAGCCCCGCGCCCGGGGCTCGTGACCACATCGATCGAGGAAATTCCCTGGATCACGGACTGGTGCGAGCGCCAGGGCATCCCATGCGTGGTCGAAGACGAGGACCACCCGACAGCCCTCGTCGAAGACCCCATCTGCATCATCCGCATCGGCGCATGACGCCGCCCTCCTCATTCTCCTTGACTGCGTCATTTGTCATCAAGCCGAAACCGCGCTAACGCTCAAACAGCCTGACCTGCCCGGTTTCGGGATCGTAGCCGACGGTGAGCCGGCCGTGAAGGACTTTCAGAAGGTGCTCGCCGGCGAGCGCGCGCCGCCAGCCTTGCATGAGCGGGAGTTGCTCGGCCGGTCCTTTGCCGCGATGCAGGGCAAAGACTTCCAGATCGGGGGACGTGGCCAGGAGTTGCGGCGCGATGGAGGCCTCGACTGCTCTGACTTTCAGCGCCGTCCCGAGCAGATCGGCCAGGCCCGCCGTTTCGGGATCGATCCGCTTGCGCTTCTCGACATGCGGGATCTCGTGGTCCTTCACCGCCAGACCCTGCTGCACCGCCTCCACCAGCGCCTCGCCGTACTTTTCGGCCTGCGACGGCTGGACGCCGCGCAGCGCTCCCAGCGCCGCCACCGTCGCCGGCGCCCGCCGGGCGATCTCGACCAGAATCTCGTCTCGCAAGATCCGCCCGCGGGGCCGGTCCCGCCGCTTGGCCTCGTGCTCGCGCCAGGCCACAATCTCCCTCAAAACTGCGCGCGCGCGCGGATGCAGGCCCTCCCAGCCCTTGATCCGCTGGTAGCGGAGCCGCGGATTGCGCGTCTCCTCGTCGGCCAGCCCCTGCAGCCGGCGGAACTCTTCGGCGGCCCACTCCAATCGCTCGAGCGTCTTCAGTTTGTCGTGCAGATGGTCGTGCAGGGCGAACAGATGCCGCACGTCTTCGAGCGCATAGGCGATCTGCGGCGGGGTCAGCGGCCGCTGAGCCCAGTTCGTAAAGGTCTCGGACTTGTCCAACGCGACCCCGACCACCTGCTGCACCAGTTGGGCATACCCCACCTGCGGCCCATATCCGACCATGGCCGCCGCGACCTGCGTATCGAAGATGGGTGCCGGCACGGCCCCGGACAGGACCGAGAAGATCTCCAAATCCTGCCGCCCGGCATGAACGACCTTCTGAATGCGGGCGTCGCCGAGCAGGGTAAAGAACGGATCGAGTTCGGCCACCGCCTGATGGTCAATGATGGCGGCCACGTCCCCCGCGGCGACCTGGATGATCTCAAGGCGTGGATGGAACGAATCCTCGCCCATGAATTCCGTGTCCACCGCCAGGCGCTCGTGGTCGCGGAGCCGCTCGCAGAGGTCGTTCAGACCGGCTTTGTCTTTAATGTACGCAGCGTCCGCGTGCTTCTTCGTCACAATGACATTATAGATGAAAAAGGGATGCCGCGCCGCCCGGAGATTCCGGGAACGGCGCGTTGCGAATGTAGTACCGTGGACAGAGGCCGGTCTATTTACGCAGGAAGGGCTTGGTATCTTCGCCCGTGGCACCGGTCACGGTCAGGAACTCAAGCCCCTTCTTGCCTTCGGTGACCGTTGTGGTAATCGTCTTGTCGTCCACCTGGGTGAATTTGGACGGACTGCCGGGCCCAAAGGAGACCACGCTGACGCACCCGGCATCGCCGAAGTTTTCGCCGGTAATCGTCACCTTGTCACCGGGCTTTCCTGCGTCAGGAGTGATCTTTTTGATCTTGGGCGTCTCGCCGGAGCAGACACGGCCCTTCGTGAGCCGAGGAGACTCGGAGGCCTTGGCCTTGTTGCTCTGGATCCCGCCGCCGGGCTTCGCCGCCGCAGGAGCCTTCTTTTCCTTCTTGGGCTCGTCAGCCGCCCCAGCCAGGCCGATCTGGCCCGCGAACGCGACCGCCGCCAGAACGCCCATTACGCGCATCACTCGAGTCATCGTCATGGCCTCCTCC
>JAVHQA010000101.1:8657-15830 GCA_036170875.1 Nitrospirales bacterium | reverse complement strand
GAGGGCGATGATGATGGCGAGGCCGACGGCCACTTCGGCCGCCGCGACCGTGAGCGCGAAGAAGACGAAGACCTGCCCCGCGACATTGTCCAGGTAGTAGGAGAAGGCCACGAAGTTGATGTTCGTGGCGTTCAGCATCAGCTCGATGGAGAGCAGCAGCATGATGATGTTGCGCCGGATCAGCACGCCGACGACGCCCGTGACGAACACGATCGCGCTGAGGATCATGTAGTACGACAGAGGAATCATTTATGAGGCTCCATGATCCCCTTCTTGGCCATGATGATGGCGCCGATCATGGCGACCAGCAGGATCAATGACGCTACTTCGAAGGGGAACAGGTAGGTGGTGTACAGTGCCTTCCCGACTATCTCGGTGTTGCCGACGACTGTCGCCGCCTCGCCCGCGGCGGCCGCGCCTTCCGCCGGCTCCTCCGGCAGTGACGCCTTGCCGATGATGGCGATGACTTCCGCGAGCGCAATCAGCCCCAGCCCCAGCCCCCACTTCACCTGCCGCTGGTAGGAGTCGTCTTGCTGGAGGTTCAGGATCATCACGACGAACAGGTACAGCACGAGGATGGCGCCGGCGTACACAATCAGCTGGACCGCCGCCAGGAACTCGGCGTGCAGGGTGACGAACAGGCCCGCGATGTGGAAGAACATCACGAGGAGCGCGATGACGCTGTGCACCGGGTTGCGCAGGGCAACCACGAGGATGGCGGTCAGGACGATGACGCTCCCGAAGTAGAAGAAGGATAGGGTGGCCACGATTGCGTCGGGTCCCTATGAGGCCTTGGACGGCAGGTTTTTGTGGCCGATGTTGAAATAAGCCACGTTGGGGTGCTGGAACTCCAGCTTCTTCTCGCGTTCGGGGAAGTTGCGGTCGCCGAGCGCCAGCAATTGCGGCTTGTCGAGCCGGAGGTCGCGCTTGTTGTACCGGGCCCACGCGAACTCCTTCGTCATGGCCAGCGCGTCCACCGGGCAGGCGTCCACGCAGAGGCCGCAGAAGAGACAGCGGGTCATGTCCATGGAGTATTCCCTGGCGTACCGCTTCATCGGCTCGCCCTCGACTTCCGCGCTGATGACCGTGATGACGCGGGAGGGGCAGGCCGCCTCGCAGAGGTCGCAACCGACGCACTTCTCGGTCCCGTCGTCATACTTGAGCAGGGCGATCATCCCGCGGTAGGTGCCGGGCAGGTCCCGCTTCTCATGGGGATATTGCAAGGTGATGGCCTTGCGGTTGCGGAGCACGATCCGCTGGATGAAGACCGTGATCGTGGCCTTCATCCCCACCAGGATTTCATAGAAAGTGAACGTCTTGACCAAATCTGCGACGGTCATGGCGGTGCGTGCTCCTTCTTATCTCAGGATGTACACGGCGATCGAGGTGATGACGATGTTCGCCAGCGCCAGCGGCAGCATCACTTTCCACCCGAATCGCATGAGCTGGTCATAGCGCAGGCGCGGCAGCGTGGCGCGGATCCAGAAGAACAGGAATAGGAAACCGTACACCTTCACCGTGAACCAGGCGATGCCCTCGAAGTAGCCCAGGATGCCCGGGAATAATGTCCCCGGGTACGGCGCGTGGTAGCCGCCGAGGAAGAGCACCGACGCGATGCAGGACACCAGGATCATGTTGGCGTACTCCGCCATGAAGAAAAAGGCGAAGCGCATCCCGCTGTATTCGGTCATCCAGCCGGCCACCAGTTCGCTGTCCGCTTCCGGCAGGTCGAAGGGGAGGCGGTTCGTCTCCGCCACGGACGAGATGACGTACACGACGAACCCAACGACCTGGGTGACGGGAATCCACCACCAGATCCCCAGTCCGTGTCCCATCCCGATGATGTTCCAGTTCAGGATTCCGCCGGCCTGCTTCTCCGCGATCGTGACCATGCTGAGCGACCCCGAGAGGATGATGACGCCGATGATCGCCAGGCCGACGTTCAGCTCGTAGCTGATCACCTGCGCGGCCGCGCGCAGGCCGCCGAGCAGGGAGTACTTGTTGTTGGACGCCCAGCCGCCCAGGATGACGCCGTAGGCGCCGATGGAGGTGAAGGCCAGGATGTAGAGAATCCCGATGTTGATGTCCGTGATGATGAACGGCTTGATCGTGACCCCATACAGCTCGATCTCGATGTTGGGCCCGTACGGCACGACCGCGAAGCCGATGAAGGCCGGGATGAGGGAGATGATGGGGGCCAGCGAGAAGAGCAGCCAGTTCGCCCCGGAGGGAATGATGTCCTCCTTGAAGAACAGCTTGATGCCGTCGGCGATCGGCTGGAGGATGCCGTACGGGCCCACTTCCATCGGCCCCATGCGGTCCTGCATCCAGCTCAGCACCTTCCGTTCGGCCAGGGTGAGCACGGCCACGGTGAGCAATACGGTGACCATGACCACGGCGATCTTGACCACCGACGCGCCTGCGAATACGAGCATGTCCATCCGCTACTTCCCTCCCATCGCTTCAGTCCCCCCTCACCCTAACCCTCTCCCTCCAGGGGAGAGGGAAGCTCTGACTATCGCCCTCCCCCTCGAGGGGGGAGGGAAGGGTGGGGGTGTTCCGCTAAACTTTCTCCACCGACACTCGCACCTGTTTGCTGTAGGGCACGCCGGTCACCGGGTCGAGGCTCATGCCCGGCAGCCCAGCGAGCGCCTCCCGGAACGACTCGGGAAAGAACAGGGTGCCCTCCGGGATGCGGCCCAGCATCGTCACCGGGACTGTCGCCTCGCCGGACGTTGACGTCAGTCGCACGCGCCCGCCTTCCGTGATGCCCAGGCGCTGCGCGTCGGCGGGGTTCATGATGAGCGTGCCGTCCCTCTGCAGTTCGAGCAGGCCGGTGGCCCTGGTGGACATCGCGCCGGAGTGGAACAGGGTCTGGCCGATGGTCAGCGACCAGCGATGACCGCCGGTCTGTGGCCCGGCCCCAGCGCTGTACCGGGCTGAGAGGTCTTCGGCAAAGCCGGTCGTGACGTAGCGCTCGACCGCCTTGGCGTCCACTTGGGCCGGCTCTGCCGTCGCGCCCAGGACCCGGTAGCCGGGGATGACCGCGCGGATCTCCTTCAGGATCTCCTTCGCGTCGCCGTACTCCAGCGGATAGCCCATCGTCACAGAGAGGGCGGAGAGGATGTCCCAGTCCGGGCGGCTGTCGCCGACCGGCTCGAGCCCGGGGCGGACCTTCTGGACAAAGCCCTCCGAGTTCGTGAAGGTCCCGGTCTTTTCGGCATAGGAGCAGGCCGGTAGGACGACGTCGGCCAGTCGGGCGGTCTCCGTCAGGAAGAGTTCCTGCACGACGAGCAGGTCCAACTTCTCCAGCGCCTCGGCGGCCTTTACGGACAGGGGCAGGCTTCGCACCGGATTCTCGCCGATGATCAGCATGGCCTTCAGCTTTCCCGCGCGGGCTGCGTCGAGCATTTCGGGCAGGCGCATCCCTTTTGTGGCCGGCAGCTCGTCCTTCCACGCCTCCGCCATCCGGCTCTGCGCCGCGGGATCGGCGAGCTCGGCCGGGCCGGGGAGGTATTCCGTGGTCGCGCCCATCTCGACGGCGCCCTGCTCGTTGTTCTCTTCGGTGAGAGGGGCAAGCCCCCAGCCGGGCTGGTTGAGCTTGCTGATCAGCAGCAGGAAGTCCAGGAGGTTCACAGCGGCCTCATGGCCGCCGGGCGCCTGCAGTAGATCCTGTCCGATCAGGATCACCCCGCGCCGCGCGCCGGCAAAGGCCTTGGCGATGGCGCGAAGCGTGGTCTCGTTTCCATCGTTTTCGTACGGTGCAGCCGTGGCTGCGGAGCGGACGCGCGAGACGTAGTCGCCGGCGCGCGCGCTCAGTCCGGCGTCCACGAGGTTTTCGTCGAAGACAGCCTTGACGAGCCCCCGCACGGCGGCGGCGTGGCGGCCGGGCGGGACTGCGACGTGCACCGCCGACAGGTTGGTGATATTGCTGGTCGTCTCGATCGACGGGACAAGCGTCTCGATGGTGAGCAGCTTGGCGCCGTGCTTTTTGACGGCTGCCTTCACTTTCAGCCCGGCGATCGGATTGGCGGCCGTGGCCTGCGTGCCGATCAGCAGCAGGGCGTCGGCCTGGACGATGTCCTCGTAGGAGACCGTCCAGCGGTTGGTGCCCTGCACGCGGCGCAAGGCCCGCGCGGCGTTGACGTGCCCATAGCGCGCCGTGCTGTCCAGGTGGTTCGAGCCGATCGCCAGTCGCATGAATTTCTGGAAGAGGTACAGGTCTTCGTTGGTGCAGCGCGCCGAGATGAGCCCGGCAATCGCATCGGCGCCCTCCGCCAGCTTGATCTGCGTAAGCCGCTCGGCCAGCAGGGGCAGCACCTCGTCCCAGGTCGCCGGATGCAGTATGCCGTCCGCCTGGCGGACCAACGGCGTCGTGAGCCGGTCTTCATGGTTGACGTACTGGTAGCCGAAAAAGCCCTTCGCGCAGAGATCGCCGTTGTTACGGCCCTCCCCGTGGGCCGACATGACTTCGATGACTTTGTCCCCGCGCGTTTCGAGGGTGAGCGAGCAGCCGTCCCCGCAGTAGCCGCAGGTGGTTTCCGCCCGCTTCATCATCCAGGGCCGGAACTCGTACATCGAGAGCCGGCTCGTGATTGCGCCCACCGGGCAGATCTGCACGCAGCCGCCGCAGAACTCGCAGTCGAGCGGGTGGCCGGCAAAGTGCGCGATCTCGGTCATCGTGCTGCGGTTGACGTTGGCCAGCGCCTTGACGTCCATGATCTCGTCGCAGTAGCGCACGCACCGGAGGCAGGAGACGCAGCGGTTCATCTCCTTCTCGATCAGCGGGCTGAAGAATCCCTTCTCGTACACCCGCTTGGTGTCGGTGAACCGGCTGGTGGTGGGCGTGTACTGGTGCGAGAAGTCCTGCAGGTCGCAGCGCCCGCCCTGGTCGCAGATCGGGCAGTCGAGCGGGTGGTTTGCCAGGATGAACTCCAGGACGGACTTGTGGGCCTCGTCCACGACCGGGGTATTGGTGCGGACCACCATCCCTTCGGCGACCACGGTGCTGCAGGAGGTCTGCAGCTTCGGCAGCTTCTCCACCTCGACGAGGCACATGCGGCAGTTGGCGTCGGGCTTGAGCTTGGGGTGGTAGCAGAAGTGCGGGATCATGACCCCGATCCGCCGCGCGGCCTCGATGACGAGCGTGCCCTTCTCCACCGCAATCGGCTTGCCGTCTATCAGGATGTTGACCATCTCAGGCATGGGGTGTTCCTACTCTGTCATTGCGAGCGACCATCGGGAGCGCGGCAATCTCGCCCCTCTCACTCAGAGATTGCTTCGTCGCTTGGCTCCTCGCAATGACAATGATGGAGTCTTTCTTCATCTTGCTAACGCCCCACCGTGAGCAACTCCGGCGCCGGTTGCGGCCGGAAGGGGCAGCGCTGCTCCCGGATGTGCGCCTCGTATTCCTCGCGGAAATACTGGA
This sequence comes from Nitrospirales bacterium, assembly GCA_036170875.1. GTDB lineage: Bacteria > Nitrospirota > Nitrospiria > Nitrospirales > NS-4 > SCTG01. The sequence goes on along the minus strand of JAVHQA010000101.1, from coordinate 10,402 downwards.
GCGTACTGGTGATCGGCGCGATTTCGGCGTCGCCGAAGGCGCAGACCGTACGGCCCGCGATGTTGCCGCACAGACGCAGCAGGGTCGCGAGATCGTCCATCTTGCCTTTCCCGTGGTCGATGCGCCGGAGGATCTGCAGCAGCCAGGAACTCCCCTCCCGGCAGGGCGTGCACTTGCCGCAGGACTCATGGTTGAAGAAGTGCAGGAGGTTCTCGGCGGCCCAGACCATGCACGTGCCTTCCTCCATCACCGTGATGCCGCCGGAGCCGAGCATGGAGCCCGCCTGCGCCACCGATTCGAAGTCCAGCCTCACGTCCAGGTGCCGGGGCATCAGGAAGGCGGCCGACGCGCCGCCTGGAATGAACGCCTTGAGCGGCTTGCCGCCGCGCATGCCGCCCGCGATGTCGTAGATCATCTCGCGGAACGTGATCCCCATCGGCACCTCGTAGTTGCCCGGACGCTTCACGTGCCCGCTCATGCAGAAGATCCGCGTGCCGCTGCTCTTGGGCGGGTTCCCGATGGTGGTAAACCACTCGGGCCCGCGGTTCACGATGTGCGGGATGTTGGACAGCGTTTCCACATTGTTGACCACTGTCGGTTTTTGGAACAGGCCGTGGGTGGCGGGGAAGGGCGGCTTGATCCGGGGCAGGCCCCGCTTGCCTTCCAGGGATTCGAGCAGGGCGGTCTCCTCTCCGCAGATGTAGGCGCCGGCGCCCCGGTGCACGTAGATGTCCAGCGCGAACCCCGTCCCGAGGATGTCTTTGCCGAGATAGACCGCCTGGTAGGCCTCCGCCAGCGCGCGCTCGAGGATTTTGGCGCCGAGGGCGAACTCTCCCCGGATGTAAATATAGGACGTCCGGACGCCGATGGCGTAGGCGGCGAGGATCATGCCCTCGATCATCTGGTGCGGGTCGCGCTCCATCAACTGGCGATCCTTGAACGTGCCGGGCTCGCTCTCGTCGGCATTGCAGATGAGATAGCGCGGGCCGGGATGGTCCCTGGGAATGAACGACCATTTCACGCCGGTCGGGAAGCCGGCGCCGCCGCGACCCCGCAGGCCGGACTTCTTGACCATCTCGGTGATGTCGGCCGGCGCGATCTTGCCCAGGACCTTCTTCAGGGCCTGGTAGCCGCCCGCGCGCTCGTAGTCGGCGAGCGAGCCGCTGTAGCCCGGCTGCGACATGTTCTTGAGGAGAAGCGGTTCGTGCTTGGTCATGCGTTTCCTGATGGGCGAGGCAGCGCCTCGCCCCTACATTATTATTTTGCCGAGGGCTCCGGAAACATGAACGGTCCCGTCGCCAGCGGGCATTTCCCATCGCGCTTCAGATCGTCGAGGATGCGGGTGACCTTGTCCTGCGTCAGCCGCTCGTAGTAGTCGTCGTTGATCTGCATCATCGGGCCGGTGCCGCAGGAGCCGAGGCATTCCACCTGGCTCAGCGTGAAGAAGCCGTCCGGCGTTGTCTGGCCGGTCCTGATGCCGAGTTTCGCGTGAATCCACCCGAGCAGATTGTCCGTTCCCACGAGCGCGCACATCAGCGAGCGGCAGACCTGGATGTGGTACTTGCCGATCGGGCGGCGGTTGTACATCGTATAGAACGTCACGGTCTCGTACACCTGCGGCGGCGTGAGGCCCAGGAGCCCCGCGATCTCCTTCATCGCCTCCTCTGACACGTAGCCCTGCTCCTCCTGCGCGAGCCAGAGCAGCGGCAGCAGGGCGCCCCGCTTCTCCGCGTACCGGCCGATGA
>JAVHQA010000101.1:5941-8557 GCA_036170875.1 Nitrospirales bacterium | reverse complement strand
ATCGGTCGCACTCCCCCATGACGACGTCGTAGGTGCCGAAGATCGTCACGATGTCGGCGATGAGATAGCCGCGCGCCATATGGTCGAACGCGCCGAGGTGGACGAATGAAGGCGAGCGGATCTTCATCCGGTAGGGCTTGGGCCCGCCGTCGCTGACGATGAAGAAGCCGAGCTCTCCCTTCGGCGCTTCGGAGGCGCAGTAGGTCTCGCCCTTGGGCGTCTTGAAGCCCTGCGTGAAGATGATGAAGTGGTGGATCAGGCTCTCCATGTCCCGCATCACCTTCTGCTTGGGCGGGGGAACGATCTGGGGCGCATCGGCGATGATCGGCCCCTCCGGCATCTGCGCGAGGCACTGGCGGATGATCTTCGCGCTCTGGCGCATCTCCTCCAGGCGCACCCAATAGCGGTCGTAGGTGTCGCCGTTCTTGCCGACGGGGACTTCCCACTCGATCTTGTCGTAGGCGCCGTAGGGCTCGGCCTTGCGGACGTCATAGGCCACGCCCGATCCGCGCAGCACCGGGCCGGTGCAGCCGAAGTTGACGGCGTCCTCGGCGGAGATGACGGCGACGTTCTTGGTCCGCGCCAGCCAGATGCGGTTGGTCAGGAGCAGATCGTCGTACTCGTGCAGATGTGCGGGGAACGTGTCCAGGAAGGCCCCGAGCTGCTGGACGAGGTCCGGCGTGAAGTCGGCGTCCACGCCGCCGATCCGGTAATAGTTCAGCGTCAGGCGCGCGCCGCAGAGCTTTTCGAAGATGTCCAGCAGGACCTCGCGCTCGCGGAACGTCCAGAAGAACACCGTCATGGCGCCGATGTCGAGCGCCTGAGTGCCGAGCCAGAACAGATGGCCAATGATCCGCTGCGTCTCGGCGACGAGCGTCCGGATGTACTCGGCGCGGGGCGGCACCGTAAGGTTCAACAGCTTTTCCACGGTCCGCACATAGGCATAGTTGTTGGTCATTGAGCAGACGTAGTCCAGCCGGTCGGTGTGGGGAATGATCTGTTGGTAGGCCAGGCCCTCGCACAGCTTCTCGACGCCGCGATGCAGGTAGCCGAGGTCCGGCGTGGCCTTCACGATGCGCTCGCCCTCAAGCTCCAGCACCATGCGGAGCACCCCGTGCGTAGCCGGATGCTGCGGGCCCATATTGAGCAGCAGTTCCTCCTGGCGCCGGACCGCCTTGGCGCCCTTCGGCAGGCCCTCGGCCTCTTTGAGGAAGGGACGGTGCTCCGCCTCGGGAATCTCCTCTGCCGGCGACGTGGCCGGCTCGTCGAGCCGCGGGAGAAACGGGAACGTGCTGCGCCAGCCCCGGCCCTCCGTCGGGAAGTCCTTCCGCAACGGGTAGCCTTCGTCGTAATCCTCCGGCATGAGAATGCGGCGCAGGTCCGGATGGCCGGCGAACGTGACGCCCATCAGGTCGAAGACTTCTCGCTCCAAAAAGTTGGCGCCTTTCCAGACCGTCGTGACGGTCGGGATGGTCGGGTCGTCTTCCGGGAGTCGCGCCTTGAGGCGGAGCCGGTGGTTGCGCGGGAGCGACTTGAGCAGGTAGATGACCTCGAACCGGTCTTCATCCTCCGGGTAGTCCACCGCGAGTATGTCCGAGAGCATGTCGAACGAGGATTCGGGATCGTCGTGGAGAAAGCGGGCGATCTCCTGCACGGCCGCCGGCTTGACCTGCGCGACAAGGTCCTTGTGCGGGCCCTCCTCGCGGACCGCCAGCACGGCGTCCGGGAATCGTTCCGCGAGTCTGGTGAGCAGCGCGTGCATCGGCTTATTTGACCAGGATCTTTTCCGTCATCATCTTCTTCTGGAGCATGATCAGGCCGTCCAGGAGCGCCTCGGGGCGCGGCGGACAGCCGGGCACGTAGACGTCCACCGGCACGATCTGGTCCACGCCCTGCACGACGCTGTACGAGTTGTAGTGGTTGCCGGACGTTGCGCAGGATCCCATGGAGATGACGTAGCGCGGCTCGGGCATCTGGTCGTAGATGCGCCGGATCACCGGCGCCATCTTCCGGCACACGGTGCCGGCGACGATCATCAGGTCGGACTGGCGGGGCGAAGCCCGGAACACGCCCGCGCCGAAGCGGTCGATGTCGTAACGCGACGATACGGTGGCGATCATTTCAATGGCGCAGCAGGCGAGCCCGAAGGTCATCGGCCACAGCGAGCCTTTCCGGCACCAGTTGATGGCCATGTCCAGGGTCGTCGTGACGACGTTGGCGTCGAGCGACCGGTCGATCAGTCCCATTCGAGCGCTCCCTTTTTCCAGGCGTAGAAGTAGCCCACGAGCAGGATGACGATGAACAGCATCATTTCGACCAGGCCGAAGAGCCCGAGCTGATTGAAGACCACGGCCCAGGGAAAGATGAAGACGGTCTCGATGTCGAAGATCACGAACAGCATCGCGATGATGTAGTAGCGCATCGGGATGTTCGTGCGCGCGTCGTGGAACACCGGCGCGCCGCTCTCGTAGGGGGACAGCTTGGCCTTGTAGGGGTGCGAGGGGCGAACGAGGTAGCCGGCCGCGATGGACACGATGCCGAAGCCGGCCGCGACCACCATGAAGATCACCACCGGCAGGTAGTTCGCAGGGACCATGTCCGGCGTCATCGCGCGGC
>JAVHQA010000101.1:0-5841 GCA_036170875.1 Nitrospirales bacterium | reverse complement strand
GGAAGAACGGCCGCGACTGCAGGCCGTCCAGCCGGGGCGCCGGCATCCCTTTATGCTGCACCAGGACTTTATAGGTGGCGCCCATGCCGTCGGGCTTCAGCAGATTCCGCATCGCGACTGATTCGGGCGATTCGGGATCAATGTCTGCAAAGGCGGACTCGATGCCGAGCCCCATCAGGAAATGCAACTGGTTCGTAAAGCCGGTCACCTCAAGGCCGGTGTCCCGGCCGGCCAGCGCCAGACTGGTGAAATCCACGTGCGCGGTCATGTCTTGCTGTCCGACGCGCACGTACGGCGAGTCCGAGACGTGGTGCCGGTGATAGCAGAGCAGGGTGCCGTCTTTTCTGGTCGTGGCATAGAGGTCGGCGGCGCTATGGCCGTAGTCGATCGTGAGGATGAGGCCCCGTCGTAGGATGGTGCCGGCCTGACGCATCCACTCGATCGCCCGCAGGTTCACCTCAGCCCGCTGGCCGACTTCAAGAGAAACGCCGACGCGGTCGAAGTACTCTTGCAGCGTGGGCGCGAAGGGCGGGGCTTCGATCTCAATGAATGTGCCGTCAGCCCAACCGACGAAAATTTCCCTGAGGCCCAGGGGCCGCATAACCACGCGGTGCACGGGGAAGGCGTCCACCAGTTCATTGGACAAAAAGACGCCGTTCGTCGAGCCGGCAGGAAATGCGCTCAGGTCCGGGGCCCACGAGATGCTGACACCCTTGTCCAGAAGCGGGCGCAGATGTTCCTGTTGCGCCCTGATCATGGCAGGACTGCGCTCAACCAGGATGTAGCGAATACGGGAGAGGAATGCCGGATTAGCCCGCCGATAAGAGTCGAGCAGGTGCCTGGCCAGAAGCCCTTTGCCGGCGCCCATCTCGACAATCGTGAAGTCGTTGTCCGAAGAGAGGATCTCCGCGGCTTGCGCGACCTGCCGGCCGATCAGTTCGGCGAAGATGGGGTGCACATCGAGGCTGGTGTAGTAATCACCCTCGCGCCCGATATGGGGGCCGGGGGTCATGTAATAGCCGAACTCGGGGTCGTAGAGCGCGGCTTCCATGAAGTCGGCAAAGGAGAGGGGCCCGTCTTGCTTGATGCGAGCGACGAGCTTGTCGACAAGCCCGGGATGACCGATTTCCACCAAGGCCTCCTCCGCTGCCGAGAGCAAAAACCGCCTGCGAGAGGGAGTAACGATAGCCTAGGTCCTTTAGGTTAGTCAAGCCGAAAGGCATTGTATGAACAAGGGGTTGGAGCCTTCCGAGGGCGGGATAAAATCGGTTCTTGGCGGAATGGCAATAGGCCGAAAGGCCTACTGAGAAAATCAGCCTCGAATCACGATTGGTCCGCGATGCAGAGGCGGTTCCGGCCCTCCGACTTGGCCCGGTACATGGCCTCGTCGGCCTTGCGGACGAGGTCTTCCTTTGTTTTCGCGTGGTCGGGGAGTCCGGCGATGCCGATGCTGGTGCTCATGTGCGCGTTGACGCCCGCGTTCTTCAGAAACACGTGGGTGCCCACCCCGGAATGCAACCGCTCGGCCACCATCTTGGCGGTGGCGACGGTGGTCTCCGGCAGGATGACCACGAACTCGTCTCCCCCGTAGCGGGCCAGGATGTCGACGTCGCGGACGCTCGCCGCCATGATCTGCGCCACTTCGGCCAGGCACTGGCTGCCCAGCAGATGCCCGTAGTGGTCGTTGATCGCCTTGAAGTGATCGAGGTCCAGGAAGATCAGCGCCATGATGGAGCCGTAGCGCCGGCAGCGGCGGACTTCCCGGTCCAGGGCCTGTTCCAGATAGCGGGCGTTGTATAGCTTGGTCAGTTCGTCGATGACGCCGAGAGTGGCCGCCTGTTCATGCAGGGTCGCCCGCTCCAGCGCGATGGAGGCTTGCTCGGAGAGACGCGTGAGCAGCCGCAGGTCCTGCCGATCGAACGGCTTGCCGACCTTGTTCACCATCTCCAGGACGGCCACGGGACGTTTCTTGCTGAAGATCGGGACGCAGAGCACCGTCCTGGTGACGAACTTGCTTGCCCGGTCGATCTCCGCGAGAAACCGCCGGTCCTTGCCGGTGTCGGCGACCATCGCGGGCTTGCCGCGCTGGGCGACCCACCCGGCGATCCCCTGGCCCGCCTTGATGCGCCGCCCTCTGAGCCGCCGGGCCGTGGGCCCGCCGACTATGTCGAAGACCAGTTCCTGGGTGGAGGCATCGATCAGGAAAAGCGACCAGGCCTCGCACCGGATCATCGTCTTGGCCTTGTCGAAGATGATGCGCAGCACGGACTTGGGATCGCGCGCCGATGCCAGCGCATGGGTGGTATCGACGAGAAAGCGCAACTCGCGGACGAGCGCCAGCATCCGGGACTGCGCGTCTGTGGAGGATTTGCGGGTCGGGCGGCGGCGGGTGCGGGACTTCGTAGTCGTCGGCATGGTGCATCCGGTGGGCGATCAGGTTCCGTGGCACTTCTTGTATTTTTTCCCGCTCCCGCAAGAGCAGGGGTCATTGCGCCCGACCTTGTCAGCCGTCCGGCGGATGGTCTTAGCCTCGTTCCCCTCGGCGGCCTGCTCACCCCGGTTCAGCGTGAGGGTCGGAGGCCGGCGAGGCCGCTCCATGACGGGGGGCGGCTGTTCCCCTGAAACGACCTGGACGCGGAACAGGTGTTCCAGGACGTCCTGCTTGCACCGGTCCATCATCCCGGCGAACATGTCGAAGCCTTCCCGCTTGTACTCGATCAGCGGGTCCTTCTGGCCGTAGCCGCGGAGCCCGATGCCCTCCCGCAGGCTGTCCATGGCGAGCAGGTGATCCTTCCAGAGGGTGTCGATCGTCCGGAGCATCACCATCTTTTCCAGGTACCGCAGCAGGTCCGGACCCAGCTCCTTCTCCTTCGCCTCATAGGCTGCGTGGATCTTGCGGACCAACTCATGACGCAGGGCCTCGAAGCCGATGTTCTTGGTCTCGATCGTGCCGTCCTTGAGGTCGATCGAGAACTGCGCATAGCAGGCGTCGGCCAGGCCCTTCAGGTCCCAGTCCTCCTGATAGGAGTCCTTCGGGCAGTGCACGTCCAGCAGCCCGTCCAGAATGTCCTCGGCGTCGGCCTTGATGTCCTCGGACAGGTTCTCCCCGCCGAGGATCATGCGCCGGCGCTCGTACACGACCGTGCGCTGTTTGTTCATCACGTCGTCGTAGTCGAGGAGCTGCTTGCGGATTTCGAAGTGATGGGCCTCCACCTTCTTCTGGGCGTTCTCGATGGCGCGGGTGACCATGCGGGCCTCGATCGGCACGCCTTCCTCCATGCCGAGCTTGAGCATGATCTTGGAGATGCGCTCGGCGCCGAAGATGCGGAGCAGGTCGTCTTCCAGGGAGAGATAGAAGCGGGACGAGCCGGGATCGCCCTGGCGCCCGCCGCGGCCGCGGAGCTGGTTGTCGATCCGGCGGCTCTCGTGGCGCTCCGTGCCCAGGATGTGCAAACCGCCGGCGGCGGTGACCTCTTTTTTCTCCTCTTCGCACTCGTCCTTGATCCGGGCCAGCAGGGCGGCCTGCCGCTCGGGCGGCATCTCCGGGTCGGCATACAGGGCCTTCTTGAACAGGAAGTCGGGATTGCCGCCGAGGAGAATGTCGGTGCCGCGCCCCGCCATGTTCGTCGCAATGGTCACAGCGGCCTTGCTTCCCGCCTGGGCGATGATCTCGGCTTCCTTCTCGTGGTGCTTCGCGTTCAGGACGCTGTGCGTGATGCCGTGCCGGACGAGATAGCCGGCGAGCCGCTCGGACTTTTCGATCGAGATGGTGCCGACGAGCACCGGCTGGCCGCGCTTGTGGCAATCCTCGATGTCTTCGACGATGGCGTTGAACTTCTCCTTCTCGGTGCGGAACACGACGTCGGGGAAATCCCGTCGGATGTTGGGGCGGTTGGTCGGGGCGACGACCACGTCGAGGTTGTAGATCTTGGCGAACTCGCCGGCCTCGGTGTCGGCCGTGCCCGTCATGCCGGCCAGCTTTTTGTACATGCGGAAAAGATTCTGGAAGGTGATCGAGGCCAGCGTCTGGTTCTCGTTGGCGATCTTGACGCCCTCCTTCGCCTCGACCGCCTGGTGCAGCCCGTCCGACCAGCGGCGCCCGGGCATCAGCCGTCCCGTGAACTCGTCCACGATGAGGACTTCGCCGTCCTTGACGACGTAGTCCACATCGAGGTGGTAGAGCGCGTGCGCCCGCAGGGCCTGGACCACGTGGTGCACCAGGTTCATGTTGTCCAGGTCATAGAGGTTCGCGACGCCCAGCGCGCGCTCCACCTTCTCGTTGCCCTCTTCGGTGAGCGCCGCGGTCTTGGTCTTCTCCTCGATCGTGTAGTCCAATTCCCGCTTGAGCGAGGGGATGATGCGGTCGATGCGGTAGTAAAGGTCGGTCGAGTCCTCGGTCGGTCCCGAGATAATCAGCGGCGTGCGGGCCTCGTCGATGAGGATGCTGTCCACCTCGTCCACGATGGCGAAATTCTGCTCGCGCTGAACGCAGTGCTCCAGGTCGCCGACCATGTTGTCGCGCAGGTAGTCGAACCCGAACTCGTTGTTGGTGCCGTAGGTGATGTCGGCGCGGTAGGCCTCCTGCCGGGTGCAGGGGCGCAGGGACTGGAGGCGCTTGTCCTCCGCCTCATAGGCCGGATCGAACAGGAACGACGCCTCGTGCTGAATGACGCCGACGGACAACCCGAGGTGGTGATAGAGGGGGGCCATCCACTGCGCGTCGCGCTTGGCCAGGTAATCATTGACCGTGATCAGGTGCGCGCCCTTGCCGTCGAGGGCGTTCAGATAGAGGGCTAGTGTGGCGACCAGGGTCTTGCCTTCCCCGGTCTTCATCTCGGCGATCTTGCCCTCGTGCAGGATCATGCCGCCGATGAGCTGCACGTCGAAGTGGCGCATCGCCAGCGCGCGCTTCGACATCTCCCGGCAGACGGCGAAGGCGTCCGGCAGCAGCTCATCCAGCGTGGTCCCGTCGGCCAGCCGCTTTTTGAATTCCTCCGTCTTCGCGCCCAGGTCCTTGTCCGAGAGGCGCGCCAGCGCCGGCTCTTTGGCGCCGATTGCGGCGACCACCGGACGCATGCGCTTGATCTCGCGCTCGTTCTTGCTGCCGAAGATTTTATTGAGCAGAATGTTGATCATGCCGTGTCAGTGTCCACAATCTTATTAGTATACTGAAATGCCCGAAACAAAGAAACAGCAACTGCCTGTAGTTGACCGGGCGGGACGGCTGCGAGAGAATGCGGGCATGAGAGGCGAGCGCGGCAACATCGGGATTTTCATCCTGACCCATCTCCTGGCGGCGATCCTGGTGGGCTTCCTCCTCTGGAGCACCTTCCCGCCGGAGTGGAAGGATTTCCTGCGGGACGGGCCCTGGGGAATCGTGGCGGCCGCCGCGGCCTGCGGCCTTGTCCTTGTCTCGATCGTCAGGGGCGTGCTCGACCGCCGCGAGCATAAAAACGCCCATGACCGCGTCGCGAAGGTCTTCCGGGAGGCGACCGACCCGGCTCTGCAGAAGCGGGCCGCTCTCTGGCTTGTCGATCATGCCCGGAGCCATCCCGGGCGGCTGGCTGACGCCGGGCCGGCGCTCTTTGACGTCCTGCTGCGGATCATGAAGACGGACCCGGAAAAGCTGGACCGGACTCGTGCGACCAACGGCCTGGGCGTGCTGGGCGACTCCCGCGCGATCGCCCCCTTGCTGGTGGCCACCCAAGACGAATACGCTTTCGTGCGCGCTGAGGCGGCCCTGGCGCTCGGCAAGCTCAAGGCGACGCAGGCCGAGAAGCGGCTGCGCGAGATGGTCGAGGACGACTGGGACGCCAACGCGCGAGGGCGGGCCAAGGAAGC
>JAVHQA010000100.1:0-3368 GCA_036170875.1 Nitrospirales bacterium | reverse complement strand
GGCTTTTCCTTTGTCCCGCCGGAAGGCCCCGCAATGCCGGTGACGGCCAGACCCAAATCGGCCCCGCTCTGCTCGCGAACGCCTTCCGCCATGGCCTGCGCCACTTCGGCGCTGACCGCGCCCTTCTGGCGAATGAGCGACTCCCGCACCTTCAGCAAGTCCATTTTGGCCCGGTCGCTGTAAGTGACGACGCCCCACTCGAAATAGGCCGAACTCCCGGGAAGCGACGTGAGCCGCTGGCCGATCAACCCGCCCGTGCACGACTCCGCCACGGCCACCGTGAGACCTTTCGCCTTCAGCTTCAGGGCGGCCACGCCTTCCATGGTCTGCGTGCCGGCCGCATACAAATACTCGCCGACACGGTCCCGCACCAGGCGCTCCAGCCTCTTCACCACCGTCTCGGCCGACTCGGGATGCCGGCCCTGCACCGTGATCGAGATGTCCACTCCATAGACCCCTGCCTGCAGGCCAAGAACGGCGTAACGCTCGGCCTGGTACAGGTCCTTTAAGTGCCCATCAATTTCCGACTCGACCAGGCCGAACGTCCGAAGCCGCCGCCTGACGAGCGTGCCTCGCGCCGCCTTCCCCACAAACGCTTCCAGCAGCGTGGCGCCGCCCTCGTGAAAGATATGCCTCATCTCCGTCGAGGGGCCGGGCAGGCACATCAGTGCGCGCTCCTCCTTGTGGCGATCGTCCTGATAGTGGAGGACAAACCCCGGCGCGGTGCCGACGGGATTCGGAATGACCTGCGCGCGCGAAGGAATCAGAGCCTGCGTGGTTTGCTCGGGCGTCATCCGGCGCTGCCGGGCCGCCAGGCGTTGGGTGATGGCGCGCACAGTCGCGTCGTGGAGCGACAGCCGCCGGCCGGTGACGCGCGCGACGACTTTGCGGGTCCGATCATCGTCGGTGGGCCCGAGGCCGCCGGTAGTCAGCACGACCTGAACCCGCCCCAGGGCGTGCAGAAGCGCCTCCTCAATATCCTTGGGATCGTCGCCGACGACGGTTTTCCATCGGACTTCGATGCCGATCTTCAGCAGCTCGTCGGCGAGAAAGAGCGAGTTGGTGTCGGCCACGCCCCCCAGCAGCAATTCCGATCCGATGGCGATGATTTCGGCGCGTACGGCGGTCACCGAACCCTATCCACAGACTCGCGCTCCGGAAAGTGCGCGCGCCCGTAGGCCTGGACCTGTTCGCTGAACGGCTCGCCCAGGAGATAGGTGATGGTCCCGACCAGACTACAATACATGAGCGGCCCGATGGGGTTGTTGAGGCAGGGCACGGTGGCCCGGCCCGGTTCTTCCTGTAATGCCAGAACCGTCCGCCCGTCCTGTTGGTAGATGCAGAGGGGATACTGCACGCAATCCGGCTGTTTGAAGGCCTTCCAGTCCATCCCCTGCTCCATTGCGTAGGAGTGCACGGCGCAGTGCTGGACGGGGACGTCATGGCCGTTCCCCGGCGCCCGCTCGGTGGAGGGATACAGGAAGACACAGCCGTCGTCCAGGACCCACGTGCAGCGCATCTCTTCAGGCGACTTGAAAAACCGGACCATCGCCACGGTTTCCTGTGGGCGCAGGTCGGTGCCCTGGCGGCGCGGATCGCCGACGAACTGCCCTCCCTCCCGGCTCAGGAACTCGCGCTTGGCCTCGGGAAGGTATTGCTCAATGCCATCCATGTGGGGGGTGAGGCGCTCGACGTCGCCTGCCGTCACCACGCAACCCCGGTGGCAGCAGGCCGAGCCGCAGTTCTGGAGCGCCGGGTCGCAGATGAAGGGAGTGGTGAAGATCCGGCGGTCCACCAGGACGCCGTCAATCTCAACAAAATTATCCGGAAGGATTCCCACGATTGGAGGCGTAGTATACACCTCCCAGGCATCGGCCAGACAGAAAAATCTGCGCGCCACGACCCCTCCCGTTGAATTGACAAAACTCCGCGGCCGATGCTAAAAGTAAAGCCCCCCCGGGCCTTAGGAACAACGGGGACACGCGTCAAACGTCCGCATGGAGGCACTGCTCATGGCCGGTCCAGAACCACAAACACCAACGCCAAAAAGGCAATACGTCAATTTCGGGTTTTACAAGGTTGACCCCGCGTGGCGCCGCCTGCCGGAAGCCGAACGGACCCAGGGCAAGCAGGAATTCCTCCGGGCCGTCGAGGGGTACGCCGGCAAGGTCATCGTCATTCCCTATTCCACCATCGGCATTCGCGGCGACTGCGACTTCATGCTCTGGCGGATTTCGTACGAGCTGGAATTGTTCCAGGAGATGAGCACCAAGATGCTCGCCAGCGGGCTCGGCAAGTACCTGACGACGCCCTATTCCTACCTCTCCATGACGAAGCGCTCGATCTACGTGGACCATCACACCCACGAGAACCAGGAGAGCAAGCGCCTGACGCTCGTGCCCGGCAAGAGCAAGTACATCTTCGTCTATCCGTTCCTGAAGACCCGGGGGTGGTTCCTCCTGACGAAGTCCGCGCGGCAGGGCATGATGGACGAGCACATCGAAGTAGGCCACCGCTTCCCGTCCGTCAAGCTCAACACGACATACTCCTTCGGCCTGGACGACCAGGAGTGGGTGGTCGCGTTCGAGAGCGACAAGCCGGAGGACTTCCTCGATCTCGTGATGGCCCTGCGTGAAACCGAGGGGAGCCGCTACACCCTGCGCGACACGCCGATCTTCACCTGCGTCCTCAAGAGCCTCAAAGAGACCCTCGACACCCTCGGGGGATAAGGCGGTTTCCCGCTCTCCCGATCGGACGGCCGCGCTCCTGTCCGCCTTCGTGCCGGGCGCCGGGCAACTGCTCAAGCGCCACTACGCCAAAACCGCCGAAGTGCTCGCCCTGGGCATCATGCTCGGAGCGGCCTGGTATTTCGGCTACGCGTTCGACGGTCCGTTCACGCCGTTCCTCCTCTACGGCTTCGTCCCCCTCGCCGCCGCCCTCTGGTGGGGCAGGCAACTCTATGACGCCTATGCGTCGGCCAACCCCGGCTCGCTTTTCCCCGTGCTTCCCCTTCCCTCGCGCGGGAGCCTCGACCTGCAGGCCATCGGCCTCCTCTTTCTGGTCACCGCCTTCACCGACATCTACATCATCCAGGCAAGGCCCGACTACGGGCTGAAGATCATGGGCACGGCCCTGCCAGGCGCCTGGGGCGTCCTCGCCAAGGCGCAATCGCCCGTCCTGCACGTCCTGATCGGCGTGGGCTTCCTGCTCGTCAAGCGGTGGGGTCTCCTGGTTTACCTCTTGTACGCCGGCTTCGGCACCATCAACGCCGCCGTGAATCTCGCCGTCCTGCCCCCGCCCCACCGCATCCGAATCATCTTCATGCTCTCGCTCGCCGCCTTCACCGCCTACATCCTCTGGCGCCGCAA
>JAVHQA010000099.1:0-3404 GCA_036170875.1 Nitrospirales bacterium | reverse complement strand
GCCATCTGGGCCTTGGCCGTATCGACAAGCTTCGTGAAGCTGCCCGGGTCACGGATGGCCATCTCGGACAGCACCTTCCGATCCAGCGCAACCCCCACCTTGATCAGGGCGTGAATGAAGCGGGAATAGAGGATGCCGTTGATCCGGCACGCCGCAGTGATGCGGGTGATCCAGAGGCGGCGAAAATCGCGCTTCCGGTTGCGGCGATCGCGGTAGGCGTATTGCCCCGCGCGATCCACCGCCTCGGTCGCGGTCCGAAACAGTTTACTCTTGGCGCCGTAATAGCCCTTCGCCAGTTTGAGTTTCTTCTTGTGACGTGCGCGGGTCTTGGTTCCGCCTTTTGCCCGTGGCATGGTTCGTTCTCCTTAACGGCTGCTGCAAAAGTCCATCTGCTTCGTTCTCGCCCCTCGGTCTCCTCGACGTACCCGACTAGGTACGCCTCCGTCGTCCTCAGGGCTGCGGCCTTGCATCTGGAGCTTTTTCAACAGCCTCACCTTCGTAGATTGTTAATTTGGCAACAGCGCGGTGATCCGATACACATCGCTCGGGGACACACGCGTCGGCTTGCCGAGCTCGCGCTTGCGGCTCCGGCTTTTCTTGGTCAGGATATGCCGCTTGTTCGCCTTGTTCCGCATGAGCTTCCCCGTCCCGGTCTTCCGGAACCGTTTCTTCGCCCCTTTGTGAGTCTTTAGCTTCTGGCCCGCCATGGTCGTTACTCTCCTTCGCTCAGCGTTGCTCGTCTCTCGCGTTATTTCTTGGGCGCCAACACCATCATCAAAAACCGCCCCTCCTGACGGGGAGGCTGCTCGATCTGCACGGCGGTTCCGAGCAAGGCCAGCACCTTGTCCAGCATGGCCCGGCCCATCTGCTGGTAGGCCATTTCGCGGCCCCGAAACATCACCGTGACCTTGGTCTTGTTCCCCTCGGCCAGGAACTCCTTCATCTGCCGGACCTTCGTCTCCAGGTCATGCTGGTCGGTCCGCGGCCTCAGCTTGACCTCCTTGAGATGTGTACCCTTCTGGTGCTGCTTGGCATTATGGGATTTCTTGCTCAGCTCATACTTGTACTTGCCGAAGTCCATGATCTTGCACACCGGCGGCTGTGCCGTCGGCGAGATCTCGACAAGATCGTATCCCGAATCCTCCGCTTTCTTCAGCGCGTCGGCCGTCGCCAGAATGCCGAGCTGCTCGTTCTCCGGCTCCGGGCCGATGGCACGTATCGGAGTGACACGAATCTCCCTATTGATCCTTAGTTTTTGGACAGCGATAGCGCACTTCTCCTTTCACTCGGGTTCATTGCTCGGACGGAACGCCTGCAAGGCCCCGCCCCTCCACATCGTTTTTCAAGTGATCCAGGAACGCATCATACGCCATCGATCCCGCGTTGGCGCCCCCGCGCATGCGGACCGATACCGTCCCGTCCTGCACTTCCCGATCGCCGGCGACCAGCATATAGGGCACCTTGGCCTTCTCGGCTTCCCGGATCTTCAAGCCCATCTTTTCGCTGCGCAGATCCGCCTCAACCCGGTACCCGGCCCCCGTCAGGCGCTGCGCCACATCCTGGGCGTAGGCCGCCTGCTTGTCCGTGATCGCGATGACGACGGCCTGCACCGGCGCCAGCCACGTGGGGAACGCGCCCGCGTGATGCTCGATCAGAATGCCGAAGAACCGCTCGATCGAGCCCATCAGCGCGCGGTGGATCATGATCGGCCGGTGCACATGGCCGTCTTCGCCCACAAACTCCAGGCCGAAGCGCTCGGGATTGTTGAAGTCCACCTGCACCGTCGAGCACTGCCACGAGCGCCCCAGTACGTCCTTGATCTTGATGTCGATCTTGGGCCCGTAGAAGACGCCCTCGCCGGGATCGATGCTGTAGGCCACGTGACGACTCTTGAGCGCCGCAATCAGCCCATTGGTCGCCTGAGCCCAGGCTTCCTCAGACCCCACGGCCTTCTCCGGTTTGGTGGACACAAAAACCTGATAGTCCGAGAACCCGAAGGTCTTGAGCACGAAGAACGTGAAGTCGAGCACGCGGGCGACCTCGTCCTCAAGCTGGTCCGGCCGGCAGAACAGGTGCGCATCGTCCTGCGTGAAGCCGCGCACGCGCATCAGCCCGTGCAGCACCCCCGACCGCTCGTACCGGTACACGGTGCCCAGTTCGGCGTAGCGCAGGGGCAGGTCGCGGTAGCTCCGCAGGTGGGCCTTATACATCATGATGTGGAACGGGCAGTTCATCGGCTTGAGCTGGTAGTCGCTCGCCTCCACCTTCATCGTCGCGAACATGTTCTCGCGGTAGTACTCCGTGTGGCCGCTCGTCTTCCAGAGGTCCAGCCGCGCGACGTGGGGCGAATAGACCAGCGCGTAGCCGTGCTTCTGGTGCTGCTCGCGCCAGAAATTCTCGATCTGCAGGCGCACGAGGGAGCCTTTCGGCAGCCACAGGATCAGCCCCGGCCCGACCTCGTCGGTCATCGAGATCAGATCCAGTTCCTTGCCGAGCTTGCGGTGGTCGCGCTTCTTGATCTCTTCAAGCTTGTGGAGATAGGCGTCCAGCAGCTCCTTGGTGGGAAACGACGTGCCATATATCCGCTGGAGCATCGGGTTGCGCTCGTCGCCGCGCCAGTAGGCGCCGGCCGAGGTCAGCAGCTTGATCGCATGGATGGCGCCGGCGGACGGCACGTGCGGCCCGCGGCAGAGGTCAATCAGCCCGCCCTGGTCGTACACGGAAACCGACGGATCGGCGAATCCACGGATCAGCTCGCATTTGTAGTCCTCGCCCCGCCGGCGGAAGAACTCGATCGCCTTCTCCCGGCCCATCTCGCTCCGCTGGAACGGCTTGTCGGCCTTGATGATCTCGCGGATGCGGACCTCTATTTTTTCCAGATCCTCGGGCGTGAACGGCCGCTCGTAGGCGAAATCGTAGTAGAAGCCGTCCTCGATCGGCGGCCCGATGGTGAGCTTGGCGGTGGGGAACAGGTCCTTAACCGCCTGCGCCATAATGTGGGCGCTGCTGTGGCGGTAGACTTCCCGGCCCTCCGGCATGTCGAAGGTCACGGGCGCGAGGCGGGCGTCGGCCTCCAACCGGCACGCCAGATCCACCGGCCTGCCGTCCACCAAGGCCGCGAGCACACCACCCGGCAGCTTGCCGCCAGGCAGCGCAAGCGCCTCCCCGGCTGTCATGCCACTGGGCGCGTTTTTCGTGGTTCCGTCAGGATAGGTGAGACTGATCGCGGCGGTGGTTTTGTCTGATGCGACGGCCAATGCTTCTCCAAACAAAAAATGATTGACGGGGATAGACTTAAAATCTGTCCCCATGGTAGGCGCTCGATGGTAGGCGCGGACGGTCTTGAACCGTCGACCTCTACCGTGTCAAGGTAGCGCTCTCCCCCTGAGCTACGCGCCTAACTC
>JAVHQA010000098.1:1188-3411 GCA_036170875.1 Nitrospirales bacterium | reverse complement strand
AGCGGCGCGTACGTGACCGGCATGCCGAGGAGTGTCTCCAGCCACTCCGCCATCTCGTTCTCGGGAAGCGGCGCGCGGTTCAACCGCACCTCGATCTGAAAGCCCCCGCCTTCCATCCCCATAATGCCGACAATCGCCCAGGCGTCGGCGCCATCCGGCAGAAGGCTCTGGGTCTGGAATTCGCACAACGTCGTGTAGAGCCGGCCGTCCGGCGCGATGGCGTGCAGCATGTCCGGCAACTCCCCCAGCGGACAGTGCGCCGAGCACCGGTAGGCGCAACGGGCGCCGGGCTCAACCGCCTGAAACTCCTCCAGCGCCGACTCCGAGAAGCCGGTCAGATAGGCGCGGACCGCCGCGGGCTCGCCGCCGTACGTGGCGGCCAGACGGCTTGCCGGAACGAGAAACTCAAAGGGATCCGGCGAATTGAACTCGAACTGGCAGGGACCAAAGGCATCCGGCCACGAGCAGAAGAACGGGACCTTTTGTACGAACGGGCGCAGCACCAGGCTCCCGTGCTCCACGTCCGGCTCGATCGGCAGGTTCAGCACCTTGATGGCCGATACAAAACCCCGGCGGCGCTCGTCCACCCATAGATCGCGCTGGTCGTCGGCGCGCGTTTCACGCGGCGTCACGACCTCGGTCGTGTGGAGGCGCACGCGGATGAACGAGTGCGCGTGGCGAAATCCCAGCCAGAACATTGACACCGGGCCCAGCGTCTGCAGTGTCTCGGCGATCTTCCAGGGGTGGCTGATCGAACAGTAGGTCCCGACGGACTGGTGGCGCTGGTAGACGGTGTGATACCCGCCGGACAGGAGAAAGAAATCGCCCCGCCAGCCCTCATGCATGTGGACCAGCGTCACTTCCTCGGTCGTCCATGGATCCAGCCGCTCAATGGCCTGCGGGGCGGAGACCGGCCACTCCTCGATGTAGCAGATGATGTCTTTGTCAGGCGTCGCGGGCTTCAATCCCAGCGAGGCGAGCCGCTCAGCCAGGGCCAACACGTCCGGGAAGGTCAGCGCTGATCGGGACTCCCACCGTCGCTCGCGCATGGTGTCAGTGGCGGCGGGCGACGATCACTCGAACTCGAGCGGCGTGATGTTGTACTGCAACTCCAGGTTGAACTCGTCGATCAGTTCGGTCGCCGTCTCGTTCCCGAGAGCCGACCGGGCTTCGCTGATCACGAGATCAATCATGGGCGCGGCCTTCGGGCCGAACTGATCGATCGCCGATTGGATGCGGAGCCGCGCGTCGTCGGTCGTCATGGTTGATTCCCCCGGTAAGAGAATAGTCGCCGCACCGTGCGCCGGTCAATGGAGTCGGCTATACTCGACCGGCGAGGGTCCACCACGCCTATGCTGGAAGACGACTTCTGCGACATCATCAAGAAGGCCCGAAACGGCCAGGGCTTGAGCCTCGATCGGATTTCCGCTGCCTCGGGGATTGAGACGGCGGGCCTGCAAGAGCTTGAAGCCGGACGGCGCGCCCCCGCGCGCGAGGAAGTCCTGGCGCTGGCCGCCGCACTCACGCTCGACGGGCCCAAGCTGGCGGCCATCGCCTGCGACCACTGGGAGCCGGCCCACCAGACGGACCAGGATGTGATCCTCGTCCGCGGCGACATCGGTGGCTACGAGGTCAAGGGCTATCTCTTCTACGATCCGGCCACCAGGAACGCCGTCATGATCGACACCGGCTACAACCCGGAGGCCATGCTGCGCGCCATCGAGAACGAGCGTCTCACGCTGACCGCCGTCTGCCTGACACACGGCCATGCCGATCACGCCGGCGGGCTCGACACGATCCTGGCCCGGCATCCCGTGCCAGTGTATATCGGCGAAGGCGACTGGACCTTGCTGGGCTGGCAGCCCTCTGCTGCACTGCGGAAATTCGTCGGCGACGGCGAGACGCTTCGAGTCGGCGGGAAGAACCTCCGCTTCGTGACGACTCCCGGCCACACACCGGGAGGGGTCTGCTACAAGACGGGTGCCTCTTGCTTTGTCGGCGATACGCTGTTTGCGGGCTCCATCGGGCGGGCCAATCCGCCGACCCTGTATTCCACCCACCTAAAAAGCGTCCGGACACGCCTGCTGACGCTGCCCGAGAATTTCATTCTGTTCCCCGGCCACGGCCCGTCCACCACCGTGCGCGAAGAAAAAGACCACAACCCGTTCGGGTGATTGTGTAGGGGCGAGGCGCTGCCTCGCCCTCTGGAAGGGGGGCCCCCCC
>JAVHQA010000098.1:0-1178 GCA_036170875.1 Nitrospirales bacterium | reverse complement strand
GGATGCAACGGGTCCCTGGGAGCGGGAGGCACCCCGGGCCCGTAGCCGCTACCGTTCCGCGAGCACGTCGATCATCGCTTCGTGCACCAGCCCGTTGGAGGCGAGAATCTTATCGCTGTAGATCGAGTAGAGCGCCCCCGCGAAATCAGTGACCCGTCCGCCGGCTTCCGCCACGATCAGGCTCCCCGCAGCCACGTCCCAGGGGAACAGCTTCAGCTCCCAGAACCCGTCGATCCGGCCGGACGCCACGTAACACAGATCGATGGCTGCGGACCCCGTGCGCCGGATGCCCTGCGCCCGCATGGCAAAGCGCGAGAAATGATCCAGGTTGCTCCGACGGCCTTCCTGGTCGTACGCGAAGCCCGTCACCAGCAGGGCTTTGTCGAGCGCAGCCGCCCGCGAGACGCGAAGCCGCTCGCCGTTGAGAAACGCCCCCTTGCCCGCCTCGGCCTCGAAGAGCTCCTGGCGGAGCGGGTCGTACACCACACCCAGAGCAACGCGGCCCTCCACTTCCAGACCGATCGAGACACAGAACGCCGGGAACCCGTGCGCGAAGTTCGTGGTCCCGTCCAGCGGGTCCACAATCCATTTGTACGAAGACTCCTTCTGTGACCCCTCCCCGCCCTCCTCGGCAAGAATCCGGTGGTCGGGAAAGGCCTTGCTCAACGCCTCGATGATGGCGGCCTCGGACCGGCGGTCCACCTCGGTAACCAGGTTCGTCGTCGCGCCCTGTTTGTAGTCCACGCGAAAGTCGGTGCGATAGGCGTCCGCGATAAGCTTCCCCGCCTGCTGCGCCGCTGCCACCGCCACCGCCCTGAAATCGGGCATGTCGTCCCTCCGCCGCTTTCTATTCCGAACTATACCACAGGCCGCGCGCCATTCCGGGCGATTCACTTGCCGGGGGCGTCCATGCTACAGTAGAAACGATGCGCATCATCGCTCCCCTGCTGTCGCTCACGATCCTCGCGGCCGCCACGGCCCTGGCGGACCCCTACGGGCCGCCCCATGCGGTCACCGACATGGCGCCGTTCTGCGCGAGTTGCCACGCCTCCACCAGCCTCGACCAGATGCGGGAGCTGCCCCCCGACGTAGCCGCCAGGGAAACCATCGACAGCAAGCATCTGAATCGGATCAGGACGGATCCGGCCTACAAAGACCTCCGCCCCGAAGATCGCGAC
>JAVHQA010000097.1:0-3415 GCA_036170875.1 Nitrospirales bacterium | reverse complement strand
GGACGCGTGGGCGGTTCCCGAAGGAACGCCACCGACTGGTGCAAAGGGATGGTCTTGACCCGTCATAACAGAAAAAAAAGTGGGCTCGAGCCCACTTTCACCGCCTCAAAATAACACAGATGTTCAAGGGATAGCAAGTGAAACTAGCCGCGCGCCTCACGAAAACGGGCCATCATTAGTCTCGTCACCGGGCCCGGGGAACCGGCTCCGATCGACCGCCCGTTGATCCGGGCGACCGGCAGCACTTCGATCGTGGTCCCTGTCAGGAAAACCTCATCGGCAGCGTAGAGTTCGGCCTCCGTCACAGGCTGCTCCTTGACCGCCACCCCGGCTTCCCGTGCCAACCCCAGCACCACCTTGCGTGTCACGCCGGGCAGGAGCAGGGGCCCTTCCGGCGGCGTGACGAGACACCGATTCTTGACGGTCATGACGTTGCTGGTCGCACCCTCCAGCACACAACCGTCCCGGATGAAGAGGGCCTCCACGGCGCCCATCTCCCGGGCCTGCTGTTTGGCAAGCACGTTCGCCAGAAGACCAATCGACTTGATGTTGCAGCGGGCCCACCGGATATCGGCGACGGTCACGACATCCACGCCCGCCGCGTATAGCCCTGGAGCGGGAGGCGCCATCGCCCGGACCGTCACCACGACCGTCGGCGCCATGGGGCCGGCCGGGACGTGGTCCCGCGGCGCGACGCCACGAGTGACCTGGATGTAGACTTTCGCGTCCGGAAAGCCGCTGCGCGAGACCGCCTCGGCAATCACCTCCGCCCAGCGGTCCCGCGGGTACGGCAAGGGGATGCCGAGCGCCCGCGCGCTCCGTTCAAGGCGCCCGAGGTGATCGGTCAGATGAAAGGGAACGCCGGCATAGACCCTCAGCAGTTCATAGACACCGTCCCCGAACTGAAAGCCCCGGTCCTCGACCGAAACCCGCGCCTCGGAGAGCGGCATGAAAACGTCGTTGACAAAGGCGATCTCCGGCATGTCTAGCCGCTGACCGTCACGACATAGACCCGGCGCGCCTCGGCCGTGAACTTCCAGCCCATCCGCTTTTCAAACACGATCCGATGGGTGCCCGGCTTCAGCGCGCGGAACTCGAACGCCCGCTTCCCCGAATCGACGGCATTGTTGCTGTCACCGAAGCTGCGCTCATAGTCGTCATTGACCAGCGACACCATTTCCGGATCGTAGGACGGGACGTAGATTTCCCCGCGGGTCCGGTCTTCCCATAAACGAACGGTCACCATCCCCCCCACGCGAGTTGCAACGGTTTTCTCGTCGTTCCAGCCTTCCCCGGTTCCAGCAGCCATCCTTCACTCCAGACAAACACGCGGTATTTTACGTGAGCCGACGCAACGAGTCAAAGCTGTAACGTGAACCGCAAATCAACCCCGGTCGTCACATGCTCCCGTCGGGCAAAGCCGGCATGCGTCTCAATCACATAGCGGGCTTTTTCCTGGGGAGGCCCGTACTCAGGGCATTGCTCGGCTCCGCATGGGACGACGTTTTCCGCGATCAGCAGGACGCGTTTGCCTTCATCCAACCAGATGATGTCGACAGGAAACCGGTACTGGCGCGTAGTGCGGCGGTAAAAATCGGCGCGCTCATAAATAAACAACATGCCCCACCCCGGCGGCATGGGGTCCCGGAAGGCCTGGCCTGAATACAGGAGCAACGGACTATCGGCGATCTCCACCTGCAGTTGGACGCCAGAGGGAAAATTGACCAGCATGGCCTCAGGGCCCTGGTTGGCCGTCATGAAGTAATTCCCCGCCATCAAGAGGCCCAATGCCAGGACGGCCAGGACACCCACACGCGTCGTCTGAGATTTGTCCATCAACTCAAGGACCGTTCCATTCCGACTAGGGCTTTTGTTCGCATCAAAACAGGTCTTCAGGCCTATGCCGTTCACCAAAAATCACATTGACAATACCCTGCGCGCCCCCATAGAATTTCGTCTACCATATCATGAATTCTCGGCTGCAGACCATCCCTTACGAGGTGGTCTTCGGCGATGGATCGCGATGGTACAGCGCAATACTAGAGAAGGAGGCAAGTGTTATGGCGTTATTGATCACTGACGAATGCATTTCCTGCGGGGCCTGCCTCCCCGAGTGTCCGAATGAGGCCATCTTCGAGACCCGGAGCGACGCGGAAGCGAAAGGCAATCATGTGGGCGATGGCCAGGGTGTCGGAGACAACATCTATATCATCACGCACGATCGCTGCACCGAATGCGTGGGGCACTTCGACGAACCCCAATGCGCCGCCGTCTGTCCGGTGGACAACTGCTGCATCTCCGATCCGGCCTACCCGGAATCGACGGAAGTCCTCTTGGAGCGGGCCAAGAGACTGAACCCCGACAAGCAGATTGACCCGAACAAAGTGTGGAGCGGCGTGCGCAGCTGACGCCCTGGCCCCGCCTCTCACAATTGAAAAGCCCCCTCTTCCCACGCGGGGAAGAGGGGGCTTCTTCGTTCAACCGCCGCGCGATCGCCGCGAATCTACTTTATGACCACCAGCGTCCCGCCGATATGGCCGGGATGCAGATGGCAATAAAACTTGTACACCGCGAGGGCCTGATCGAGGTCTCCCATCGGAACGGAGATCGTCACTTCCTCGCCCGGTTTCACGACTTGCTTGACCTTCAACGCGTCAATTGCAAACCCATGGTCTGCGTCCAACTTGTTGGTCACTTTGAAAGTCAGCGCGCCGGCCGTGCGAAGGCCTGACCGCAAATCCACGTCCCCGCCGCCGAGCCAAAACTTCGTTCCCGCAATCTCGACCGCCACGAACTTGCCGTCCTGCGCCTGCGCCACCGACACAAGCCCGATTCCCACAAACATGACGAACGCCAGCACAGCAATGATACCCGACTTTTTCATACTCACTGCCTCCTTTGGGTTGCACGGCTGAGCGTGCTCAAGTTTGCCTGAAACACACGTCGCATGGGTCGGCTTGACGGTTTACAGCCCCCCCCAGTTCTTGAAATATCGGAGCAGATCGCGAACCGACACCATACCGACGATCTTCCCATCATCCGTCACTGCCAGGTGCCGGATACCCCGTTCCGACATCAGATCGCTGGCCTCATGCGCGGAGCGATCAATTTCGATGGTGATGATGGGGCTTCTCATTATTTCCGACACCCGAACCTGCTGGACGTCGCCTCTGACGGCCAGCACCCTGCGCACCAGATCGGTCTCGCTCACGATGCCGATAAACCGGGCGCCCTCGGCGACCAACAGGGCCCCCACCTTCGCTTCCTGCATGGTCCGGGCCACTTCAATGACCGTCGTGTCGGGTCCGACAGAGAGAATCCGCCGGCTCATCATGACTGCCAAGGGCCTTTGAATAGCCGATCCCACGGTCGCCATAGCGCGCGGATTTTAGAGCAGTGCCCGCGGGGAGTCAAG
>JAVHQA010000096.1:0-3432 GCA_036170875.1 Nitrospirales bacterium | reverse complement strand
CGATGTTCTCGGACGTCCGCATCCGAATCCGCCGCAGGAACGGGCTCATCCGGCCACCGCAAAACCCGCAGCCGAAGGGGCAGCCGAGTTGGGCGATCATCGAGAGCGCGCGCACGCCGTCAATGGTGTACTGGTAGCTGTCCACGTCGATCAGGTGGCGCGCCGGGAACGGCAGCTCGGTCAGCTTCTGGTTGGTGAGGAAGAGGTCCGACTTCGGATCGTCGCCGTCCACCAGCTTTGCCGGGTTATCGCCCAGAGCCTCGAAGATCGCGATCTCGCCGTCGCCGACGACCAGGACATCGAACATGTCTTCGAGCAAACGGAACGCCGACGTGGCGCGGCCCGTCACTCCCCGCTTCTGCTCGAACTTGTAGGCGGCATGAATCAGCGTCACGTGCGGGCCACCGAGGATGATGCGCGCCGATGGGCTCATCCCCCGGATTGCCCGAAAAACTTTGGTAGCCGCGGGCATCTGCGGAGTCGTGGCGGTCAGGCCATAGCAGGTCACGCTGCCGCCGCGCACGTGGTCGCGGACAACCTCCTCGTAGTTCTCCACGCCGGAGAGGTCCAGCATCTCCACCTCGATGCCGGCTTGCTCGAGCACGGCGGCCACCTTGAGGATGCCGAGGGTCATGAAGACGCGCTCGTCCAGCAGAAAGATGGACGGCGGGGTGATCAGGCAGATTCGTTTGATCATATCGTCCTCGCGCACACGTCCAGGAAATACTCCGCTCGCCGCTCGCACGTATGGTACTTCAGCAAATGGGCGCGGCCCTCAGCCGTGATGGCCGCGCGCGCTTTCTCCTCCCGGAGATAATACCGCACCAACTCCGCCAAATCACTCAGGTCCGGCCTGCAGAAGACCGCGTGCCGCCGGTCCGCAAAGTCGTCTGGGATCAGGGTTTCCGGCCGATCCGACAGCAGCATTGTCCCCAATCCCGCAATTTCGAAATACCGCAGCGACGCCGTCAGCCCGCCGCCCCGCAACGCCACGGCGATCTTCGACGCGGCGATCTCCCGGTAGTACTCTTCCGGCCGCTGCTTCTTCTGCCGGTCAGCCTCCGGAGCTGGACCGTCCTCCAACACCTTTGCCCGCAGCCGCTCGACCGCGCCATGCTTCAGCTTGTACGCCCGGTCGTCCGGGCTGGCATATACGCCTCCGGCAAACCGGATTCCCTCCATGCCGGAGAGAATGTCCACCGCCTTCACCCGCCGTGGGTGCGAAGCCCGCCCGCGGTACGACACATCGATCTCTTTCTTGACCCCGCCGCAATCGGGGAGAGTATCCGTCACGATCGACAACGGCAGCGGGACGGTTCGCTCGAACAGCGCGCGGTCTCCGCGAAACGTCCAGGCCAGCGCGCCCAGGTCCCGGAGCCGGCTCCCCATCTTCCAGACGTAGTCCCGCTTGAAATACACGCGGATCGGGAACCGCCCCAACACGTCGTGGCGAAGATTCGCGCCATCCTCCCCGTCCACAAAGACCATCGGCGGAAACGGCGCCTGTCCATACAGCCGCGCGCACTCGTCGAGGCTCTCCTGCCGAAACGACGCGAGGCAGACCAGATCAAACGTGCGCTCGCGGAGGAGATCCACGATCTCCTCGCGGCTGTACCGCCGGCCCGGCCGCTGGGACAGACACCACACGCTGGCATCCGGGTCGTGGAAGCTCCGCTTGTATGGGTAGTCCACCACCCGGTCGCTCCCGAGTACCCGGGAGAGGCCAACGTACAGGGGGTCCGAGGCATAGTCGAGCGCGTCATCGGTCAGAAACAAAATCCGCACGCCCCGGCTATCCCCTTTCCACCGTAGCCCGCGATTATACACGGGATTCGAGGCCGGAAACTAGAAAATTTCCGCAAGAGTGCAAGTGGCCGTAAAGGACGACTCTAATGCGCCCCAATGAACTCGGCGAGCTTGGCTTGGACATAGCCCATCTGCTCGTCGGTGAGATTCGGCGAGACCCCCAAAAAGAACGTGGACTTGGTGACGGTCACGGCGTTGGGGAAGTCGTGCGGGTTGCCGAGGTGCGAGTAGGCCGGGTGAAAGAGCAGGTTGCCGGCGAAGTAGTTCCGCGTCTGGATCTTGGCGCTCTCCAGGAACTGCGTCAGCTCGTCCTTGGTAAACCTGTTCGTCGTCACCGTGACCGGGAAGCCGAACCAGGAGACATCCGCCTGGGGATGCGCCTCCGCGATGCGGAAGAGGTCCGGATACTGTGAAAACAGCGCCCGATAGCCCTCGTAGTGCGCCTTCCGCTGCTTGTGAATCCAGTCCAGCTTCCTGAGCTGCACCGACCCGATCGCCCCCTGCAGATCGAGCGGCTTGAGGTTGTACCCCATCTCGGTGAAGACATACTTGTGGTCGATGGTGAGGTCGGGCAGTTCCGGCAGCCACTTGTCGAATCGTTTGCCGCACGTCCCGTTCTCAAGCAGATTGGCCTTGCCGACGCAATAGCAGTCCCGCCCCCACCAGCAGAGGCTCCGGACCACCCGCTCGATGTTCTCATCCGAGGTCGACACCATGCCCCCTTCGCCCGTGGTGATGTGGTGCGCGGGATAGAACGAGCAGGTGGCCATCTTTCCGAATCCGCCCAACGGCGTGCCGCTCCAGGAGGAGCCCAATGCGTCGCAGGTGTCCTCGAGAAACAGCAAATCGCGGCGGCGGCAGAGGTCCATCAGCCGGTCCATGTCCGGCGGGTTACCCAGCACGTGCGCGAACATGATGGCCCTGGTCTTGGGCGTGAGCTTCGCTTCAATCTGGTCCAGATCGAGATTCAGGGTCTTGAGCTCGACGTCCACGAACAGCGGTGTGAAGCCGTTCTGGAGAATCGGCGCCACGGTCGTCGGAAAGCCCGCCACCGGCGTCACGATCGCAATGTCGGTGAACCCGAAGAGCCGCTTCGAGCGCAACGCCGCGACCATCAACAGGTTGGCGGAGCTCCCGGAATTGGCCATCACGCTGTGCTGCTGCCCCACCCTTGCGGAAAAATCCTTCTCGAATTCCCGCACCTTCTCACCGCTGGTCAGCCACTTCCCTTCCAAGAGTGTATGGATGGCCTCGTAGACCTCCTCCTCGCTCCATACCGGCCCCGAATAGGGAATCATGGTTTTGCCCGGCACGAACTTCCCCGGCAAGCCGTAGAGGCTTTTGATGGGCCAGTGCTTCTTGATCAGATTGAGAATCTCAGGATCCATAGCTCTCCAACGTTCGCATAATGCCTTCCTCGTAGCCGACCTTGGGGACCCAGCCCAGCGCCTTGATCTTAGCGATGTTCGCCGAGAAGTTTGTGATCCCCACCGCTTGATGGAACAGCGGCGGCTCCATCGAGCCGAGGGCGGACTTCCGACCCGTGAGTCGGTGCAGACATTCCATGAGGTCCTTGAACATCACCGGCTCGCCCGATCCGGCCAGATACAGTTCGCCGGCCGGCGC
>JAVHQA010000095.1:0-3455 GCA_036170875.1 Nitrospirales bacterium | reverse complement strand
GTCAGGTGCTGGACTGGTTCAAGGCGCAGGGACGCGGATACCAAACGCGCATCAACGCGCTGCTGCGGGCGTACATGGAAGCGCACAAGGCATAGTTTCTCTTTCCCGCCCCATCGGCTTCCGCGCATAAACCTCTTCCGACACCTTCCCCCAGAGTCTGACGTGGACTTGCCTCGATCGCGGCCGTGGAGGAGCGACGTCTGCGGCGCGCCGATCGGGAGCGGGAGGCAGTCCGCGACGGACTCGCCCCTCCCCCTCCGCGCCGGACGCGTGAAGAAAACAGGGCTGTATCTTTTTCCCCTCCGATTAGACGTTTCCACGCCTGCTCGTGTCTCACTAGGATAAGGAGGAAACAGCTCGCACCAGCTTGCCAGAGCCGGCGGAAGCTGCTATTGTCTATGCAACTGCCATACAATTATGGAGGCGATCATGACCCCTGCGGCGTTGCTCAGGAAGGCCCGGCCCGTGAATGTGCGGGAGGCGCAGGCCAAGCTCTCACAGCTCATCCGCTCCAAAATGCCCTCGCTGGTCCTGTCTCATGGAAAGCCCATGTCCTTCCTGGTGCCCTATGACGAGATGCTGGACCTGCTGGAGATGCTGGAGGAATTGAAGGACCAAAAGCTGTTGAAGGAACTCGCCCTGGCCCGCGCCGAGTACGCGCAAGGGAAAGCCGTCCCGGTGGAACGGCTGCTCCGGAAGATGGGCCACTGAGTGGCCTATGACGTTGTCTTCCCGAGCGAGCGCGTCGAGCGTTTGTTCGAGAAGGCGCTGGAGAAGATCCCCGCCGATTACCAGACCGCCATTGCCGAGGCACTACGCGGTCTCAGCCTCAATCCCTGGCCGGAAGGAAAGCGTCACAAGAAGCTGAAGGGACCTGTGGTGGTTGCTCAGTTCCTCGCGCAACACCGGCTACGCATCGGCCCGTACCGCATCCTCTACGACGTGGATACGCCACGCAAAAAGGTGATCGTGCTGAAATTGGTCAAGCGCGACGAGCACACCTACGACTGATCTTCCGCCCCTCCCCCTCCGCACCACCCGCGTGAAGAGAAAACTGGCTTAGCCGTTTTCTAACCCGCCCGCTAATTATTGTAGTAAAATTTACATCGTTGAGGATTAACCCAGGGAGGGAATAACGATGAAGATCGTTGTTGAAGTTAGTGGTGGGGTGGTCCAAGAAGTCTACTGCGACTCTCCTGACCGCATCGAGTACGTTTTAGTCGATTGGGATGACATTGCGGGCATACGCCCTAACAAATACCAGCCTAACCTCCAAACCTGCTTGCCATTCTCAGACCTGCCAGAAGAAACCTTTGCGGCAGCCGGACTCTCCGCATAACGGGTTGTGAATGAATTTGCAACTCTCTCCAGCGCTTGGTGAAAACTATAAAAGCAACTCACAAATCGCACGCGTTGTGACTGAAGAGTGGGGTGCGCAAAATCTTTACTGCCCAGCTTGTGATTCAAATAGAGTGGAGCAGGCACCTACTAACACACGAGCCATTGACTTCACCTGTCCAGAATGTCGCCAGCCTTACCAACTCAAAAGCAGTCGAAGCTGGAATGAGAACAGAGTGGTTGACGCAGGATACAGGGCAATGATCGCCGCCATAAGGAGTGAAAACATACCTAATCTTTTCGTGCTCCAATACTCGCCTTCTTGGCTTGTCCAAAATATATTGTTGGTCCCCTACTTCTTCGTCACTGAATCCGCAATTGAAAAACGCAAACCGCTTAGTCAAAGCGCACGGCGCAAAGGCTGGGTGGGTTGCAACATTTTATTACGCGAGATACCGCCTGACGGGAAACTTAGAATGGTTTCAAACGGAATAGTAACTGATGCTGGAGAGATACGGAGACAATTTCACCGTATCAAGCCCTTAGCTGATTTAGGCGTCCAGTTCCGAGGGTGGACTCTTGATGTGTTAAAGGCTATTCGGAGGCTTAATAAAGCCGACTTTTCTCTATCCGATGTCTATCAGTACGAGGCTGAACTCGCCGCAATGCATCCCAGCAATCGGAATGTCCGCCCAAAGATACGTCAACAACTTCAAGTTCTTCGTGACCTCGGGTTCATAAATTTTACGAATCGCGGCCATTATTCATTGTCCTAAGTAACAGAAAAGCGGATGGTCCGGCGACAGGACCCGCGAGCCGCAGGCGACAGGCCCCAGGTCTGAAGAAGGGGGCAGGCACATTTTCTCGGAAGAAAATGAGCCAGACCCCTCGATTACGTGCAGCGCGGCCCTTGGCCCTTGCCTTCGACGCAGGATTTGCGGCGCCGCAGCAGGAGTCCGTAGATGGCCAGGTTGATGAGCAGGACGGCGATCCCCAGCGCGATCTGAATCTCGCGCGTCAGTTCTCCCGGGTACAGGACCAGGACCAGATACCGTTCCAGGCTGAAAAACCTGGCAGGCTACTTTGGCGGCCGGGCCTGATTAAACTTTTCGCCTCTCCGGGTGTCTCATCCTTTGAAAGCATTGATGCCGAAAAACACTTGACAGGCGTTCGCAATATTGCGAACATACGAGGGACGTGCTTTGCCGAAGGTTCAGGTCGTCTTCTACCAGGAGGATGCCGACACCATCCCAGTGCTCGATTGGCTGGATACGCTTCCCTTCAAGGCGCTGGACAAATGTCGCGTCAGGATTGAGCGTCTTCAAGATCTGGGGCACGAACTCCGTAGGCCGGAAGCGGATTACCTCCGGGACGGCATGTATGAACTTCGTGTGGGGTTACAAGGCAGGAACTACAGGATGCTCTACTTTTTCCACGGCCAGACGGTTGCAGTCCTCGCGCATGGCGTGATCAAAGAGCGGGTCGTACCATCCGGCGACATAGACAAGGCGATCACGAGAAGGATGAAGTTTGAACAGAACCCGAACGGGCATACGTACCAAGAGGCCTGACATGCCGAAGACCAAACGAAAGCCCACGACGGACGCGGTCGCCATCCTCCATCGCCGCTACTATGCGGGAAAGCCGGAGCGACTTGCCGCCCTCGCACAGGCGCGTGCCAACGACGACGTGGCCCGCAAGATTGCCGCCCTACGTACAGGCGCAGGCCTCAGCCAGCGGCAACTGGCCAGGCTCGTGGGCACGACGGCATCCGTCATCTGCCGGCTGGAAGATGCCGACTATGGGGGGCATTCCCTGGCGATGTTGCACCGGATCGCCGCCGCCCTGAACCGCCGAGTGGAGATTCGATTCGTCCAGACGGACAAGCAGTTGCAGTCCGCATAGCGTCCTATCGCCCTCTTCTCCCCTGCACCCGGCCTGAGTGCCCGGCACAAGAAGGGGAACAGGCACGCCTCGGAAGGCGAGCCAGTCCCCGTGCCGAGGAAGAAAATGCGCCGGCCCCTCGATTATGTACAGTGCGGCCCCGGGCCCTTGCCTTCTGCGCAGGATTTGCGGCGCAGGAGGAAGCCGTAGATGGCCAGGTTGATGAGCAGGAC
>JAVHQA010000094.1:1893-3472 GCA_036170875.1 Nitrospirales bacterium | reverse complement strand
CTGTGAGCCGTCCGATTCCCCATCTCTATGCCGTCATCCTGGCCGGGGGCAGCGGCACCCGCTTCTGGCCGCTGAGCCGCGAACTCTATCCCAAGCAACTCCTCAAGGTCCTCGGTCGGCGCACGCTGATCCAGGAAACGGTCCGGAGGGTCCGGCCGATCGTGCCGGTCGCGCGGACGCTCGTGGTGACGGGGGCGAGCCACGCCGACTCGATCCGCATGCAGATGGACGGGCCGGGCGGCGTCCGCAAAGAACATATTTTGTCCGAGCCGGTCGCGCGCAACACCGCAGCGGCAATCGGGTGGGCGGCCGCGGTCGTCCACCGTATGGACCCCGACGGCGTCATGCTGGTGATGCCCGCCGACCACGTCATTCCCGATCAGGCGAAGTTCCTCAAAGCGGTGTCCCTGGCGGTGCGCGTGGCCGGGGAGGGCAGGCTTGTGACTTTCGGCATCACGCCCACCAGGCCGGAAACCGGATACGGCTACATCAAGGTCGCGTCGCGGCGCCCCCTGCTGAGTCAGGGCGGGCTCAAGGCGCTGCCGGTATCCGGTTTCGTGGAGAAGCCGGACCTCGCCACTGCGACGAGGTATCTGAAGACCGGCGGGTTCTTCTGGAACAGCGGCATCTTCGTCTGGCGCGCCGATGCCATCCTCGACGAGATCGAAACCGCGCTCCCGAAGCTGGGACGCGGGCTCAAGCGGCTGGGCAAGGCCCTGGGGACGCCTGACGAAAACCGGGCGCTGGAGCGCTTCTACAAGGGTACCGAATCCATCTCCATCGATCACGGCGTGTTGCAGCGGAGCACGCGTGCGGCGGTCATTCCGGCGCCCTTCCGGTGGAGCGACGTCGGCAACTGGAGCAGCCTCGACGAAGTCGCCGATACCGATGAAGCGGGCAATGTCCGCATCGGACGGATCGTGGACATTGGGAGCCGCAACTCGATTCTCTATGGTGAGAACCGGCTGGTGGCCACCATCGGGTTGAAGGACATGGTGGTCGTGGACACGGCCGACGCCACGCTGGTCTGTCCCAAGGACCGCGCCCAGGAGGTCAAGCAGATCGTCGAGCGCCTGCGCAAGGACAAGGCACCCGAGCACCTCATCCATAAGACGGTCTATCGGCCCTGGGGGAGCTACACGGTGCTGGAGGAAGGGCCGAGATACAAGGTCAAGCGCGTCACGGTCAATCCCGGCGGGCGGCTGTCGCTGCAGTTTCATCATCGGCGCAGCGAGCACTGGGTGGTCACGGCCGGCACCGCGCGGGTCACCTGCGGCGACCGTGTGTTCGACCTGCGCGTGAACGAGAGCGCGGGCATATCGCAGGGAACGCCGCACCGCCTGGAGAATCCCGGAACCGTCCTGCTGGACATCATCGAGGTGCAATCCGGCGCGTATGTCGGCGAAGACGACATCGTGCGCCTGGCCGACGACTACGGCAGAGAGGGAAAGACATGAGCATCTTCCGCGAATACGACATTCGGGGCGTGGTGGGCGAGGAGCTCAC
This sequence comes from Nitrospirales bacterium, assembly GCA_036170875.1. Taxonomy (GTDB): domain Bacteria; phylum Nitrospirota; class Nitrospiria; order Nitrospirales; family NS-4; genus SCTG01. The sequence goes on along the minus strand of JAVHQA010000094.1, from coordinate 1,966 downwards.
GCCGGCGCTGGCCGAGAAGATCGGACGCGCCTACGGCTCGCTTGCCGTCCGCGCGGGCGCCAGGGCCGTGGCC
>JAVHQA010000094.1:0-1793 GCA_036170875.1 Nitrospirales bacterium | reverse complement strand
TGCGGCAACGGCATGGGCGGGCTTGTGGGCCCGGATGCGCTGCGTCTGCTCGGCTGCCGCGTCACCGGCATGTACGAGGACGTGGACGGGCGGTTCCCGAACCACCATCCGGACCCGACGGTCGCGGACAATCTCCAGGATCTCATCAAGAAGGTCCGCGAGACGAAAGCCGACGTCGGGATCGCCTATGATGGGGACGCCGACCGCATCGGGGCGGTGGACGAACACGGCGACATCCTCTGGGGCGACAAGCTGTTGGTGCTGTACGCACGGGATGTGCTTGAAAGCCATCCTGGCGCGACGATTATCTCCGAAGTGAAGGCCTCCCAGGTGTTTTATGACGATGTCGTCAAGCATGGCGGACGCGCGATCATGTGGAAGGCGGGACACTCTCTCATCAAGGCGAAGATGAAGGAGGAGAAATCCGTGCTGGCCGGCGAGATGTCCGGCCACATGTTCTTCGCCGACCGCTACTTCGGGTACGACGACGCCGTCTATGCCTCCTGCCGCCTGATCGAGATTCTCGCCAAGGCCGGCCGGCCGCTCTCGACCCTGCTGGCCGATCTGCCGCCGACGGTCTCCACGCCGGAGATCCGCGTGGACTGCCCGGACGAGGTCAAGTTCCAGGTCGTCGAAGAGGCGAAGAAGCAGCTGGCCCGCGAGCACAAGATCATCGACATCGACGGCGTGCGCGTCCTCTTCCCGGAGGGCTGGGGCCTGATCCGGGCCTCGAACACCCAGCCGGCGCTCGTCCTGCGATTTGAAGCCACGTCCGAGGCGGCGTTGCGGAAGATTCGGGACGTCGTCGAGTCGCAAGTCAAAAAGTATGTCGCCGGAGGCCCCGCTTCGCACTGACAGGATGTTGAAAAAGGCCTCCAGCTTTGTTCTCGTATCGCTCAGAGGCTCAACGTACCGCAAAGGGTACGCCTCGCCTCCTCGCTCACTGCGGCCGCGCTGGACGACCTTTTTGAACATCCTGATGAGTTTTCTGGTTAGAAGATCGGGTCCTCTTATTATTTTCGCGGCGGCACTCGCGGCAGGCGTCGTCGTTTGGTTGTACGGTAGCGGTTTGGTGGGTGTGGGAGAGGCGTCTGCGGGGCCCCCTTCCACTACAATTGTCCATTTCAAGGTCGGCGAGCGGCTGACGTACGGGCTGAGTTGGGGGATCGTCACCGCCGGGACGGCCGTTCTCGAAGTCACCGAGCGCCGGAGCCTGTCCGGGCGGTCCGTCGTCAGGCTCGTCCATACCGCCAAGTCGAACGAGTTCGTGTCGGCGTTCTATCCCGTGAACAATCGTGTCGAGTCGTTGCTGGACGAGGAAGAGGCCTATCCTTACCACCTACTCTTCAATCGGCGCGAGGGGAAGCGCAAGAACGATATCGAGGTGATCTTCGATCAGGCCGTCCACAAGGCGACGGTGACGAAGGACGGGAACACCGAGACAATGGATGTGCCGCCCGACGTGCAGGACACGCTTTCCGTCATCTATTTCTTCCGGACGCTCCGGCCGGCGGATGTGGGTTCCTCGACGATCATCCACGTCAACCACGACAAGAAGAACTACAAGCTCGAACTGCGCGTCGAGGGCACGGAGCGCCTGAAGGGCCCGCTTGGCGAGTTCGACACCGTCCGCATCCTCGCGATCATGCCGTTCCGTGGGCTCTTCATGAACGAAGGGAACATCCGGGTCTGGGTGACCAACGATGCGGCGCGCGTGCCTGTGCTCATGAAGGCGAAGGTCATCATCGGGTCCATCACGGCGACGCTGACCCGCGCCGAGGGCGTCACCCTCG
>JAVHQA010000093.1:0-3479 GCA_036170875.1 Nitrospirales bacterium | reverse complement strand
CCCGTCCTTCATGGCCCGTTCCATTTCGCGGCCGGCCTCGCGCGTCTTGATGGTCTCCCGCCGGTCGTATTCCTTCTTCCCCTTGGCCAGCGCAATCTCCACCTTGGCGTGCCCGCGCGGCGAGAAATAGATCCGCAGCGGCACCAGCGTCAGCCCTTTTTGCTGGGTCTGGCCGATCAGCTTGCTGATTTCCTTCTTGTGCAGCAGCAGCTTGCGCGGACGCAGCGGGTCGTGATTCATCACGTTGCCGTGGGTGTAGGGGCTGATGTGGCAGTTGTGCAGGCGGACCACGCCCTTGTCCACGCTGGCAAAACTGTCCTTGAGGTTGATGCGGCCCTCGCGCAGCGACTTCACCTCCGTGCCGAGCAGGACGATGCCGGCCTCCATCCGCTCCTCGATCGCGTAGTCGTGGAAGGCCTTCCGGTTGGTGGCGACGACGATCTCTTCCTGTTTCCTGGCCATGGCGCAACTATAGCACGAGGGCGCCCTGTTTCTTGACTCTCCGGGGAGCCTCTCCTACAATCAGGCGCAATGTCGCAGCGCATCCGCCGATGGTTTGAAGACAGCGCCGAGACGAAACTGAAGTTCGTCGCGGAGCACGCCGATCGCATCCAGCAGCTCGCCAATCTGCTCGCGGAGACCTTCCGCAAGGGCAACAAGGTTCTGTTCTTCGGGAACGGCGGCAGCGCCATGGACGCCTCGCACCTCGCGGCGGAGTTCGTCGGACGCTACCGGCGCGAGCGGGCGCCGCTGGCGGCCATGTCTCTCTCAGCCGATCAGGCGAAGCTCACCTGCATCGCCAACGACTACGGGTACGACGAGGTCTTCGCCCGGCAGATCCAGGCGCTGGGGAAGCCCGGTGACGTGGCGGTCGGCATCAGCACCAGCGGCAATTCGCCGAACGTCCTCAAGGGCCTCCAGGCCGCGCGCGCACAGGGGCTGGTGACGGTGGGCTGGACCGGCGGGACTGGCGGCAGGCTTGTGGGCTTGGCGGACCACGTCTTCATCGTGCCTTCGACGGTGGTCGCCCGCATCCAGGAGACGCATATCACGCTGGGCCACGCCCTCTGCGAACTCGTCGACGAGGCGCTGCTTGGGAAAGCATAGATTAGAACGCCGCTCATGACCCGTTGCAATAAAAGAGCAACGGGTTCCCCGACTTCGCGGCTACGGAAGCCGCAGGCGCTACGCCGTCCCGCCTGACATGACGGCGGACGGCGACTCTTCCTCTCCCCATCACGCTGAGCGAACCCAGGTCGTCCACGCCGCCGGCGTCATCGGCGCAGCCACGCTCCTGAGCCGCATCCTCGGCTTCCTGCGGGACATGGTGCTGGCGCGGCTGTTCGGCGCCGGGGCCGCCGCCGATGCCTTCTTCGTCGCCTATCGCATTCCGAACATGCTGCGCGAGCTCTTCGCCGAGGGCTCGATGTCGGCGGCCTTCATTCCAGTCTTCAGCGAGTACCTGGCGAAGCGCACCAATCGCGACGCCTGGGAGTTGGCCAGCGCCGCCTTCACGACGCTGCTCACCGTTCTGACCGGCGTCTGCCTCCTCGGCGTCCTGGCCGCGCCCTGGATCGTGTCGCTCATCGCGCCGGGGTTCGGCGGCGACGCCGAGAAGCTGGCCCTCACGACGCTGCTGACCCGGATCATGTTCCCGTACCTTCTGTTCATCGGGCTTGCGGCGCTGGCGATGGGGGTGCTGAACTCGGTCCGGAGTTTTGCAGCGCCCGCCTTCTCGCCGGTGATCTTCAACATCGCGATCATCGCGGCGGCCTTCCTGCTCGCGCCGCTCTTCGATCAGCCGATCCTGGCCGTGGCGGTTGGGGTGGTGATCGGCGGGCTCGCCCAGTTCCTCATCCAGATGCCGGCCATGAAGAAGGCGGGACTGCTCTTCGGCTGGCGGTTCGACTTCGCCCACGAAGGCGTCCGCCGGATCGGGTGGCTGATGGCGCCCGCCCTGATCGGCCTGTCCGTCACGCAGATCAACATCCTGGTGAGCACGATTCTGGCCTCGTACTTTCCCGGCGGGCCGACCTATCTCTTCTACGGCATGCGGCTGATCCATTTTCCCCTCGGCGTCTTCGGCGTCGCGCTGGCCACGGCGCTGCTGCCGTCGCTCGCCACCCAGGCCGCGAAGGGCGAGCTGGACGAATTGCGGGACACGCTGGGGTTCGGCCTGCGGCTGATCTTCTTCGTCATCCTGCCCGCGATGGTCGGTATTATTCTGCTGCGCCTGCCGATCGTGCATCTCTTTTTTGAGCACGGGCGGTTCACGGCGGTCGACACGCAGGGCACGGCCGCGGCGGTGCTCGCCTACGCAATCGGCCTCTGGGCCTTCGCCGGGGTGCGGATCGTCGTGTCGGCATTTTACTCGCTCCAGGACACGCGTACGCCGGTGTGGGTGGCCGTGGTCGCGCTTGCCGCCAACATCGCGCTGTCGCTCGCGCTGATGGGCCCGCTCAAGCACGCCGGGCTCGCGCTGGCCACGTCCATTTCCGCGATCCTGAACATGGCCGTGCTGGTCGTCCTGCTCAACCGGCGGCTCGGTCCGTTCGACTGGGACACGATCGCCCGCAGCCACATGCGGGTGCTGCTCGCCGCGGTCCCGATCGTCGTGACCTGCGTCTGGATCGACGGCCTCGGCATCTGGACCCAGCCCGAAGCCTGGGTGGCGAAGACGGTCATGTTGATCGTCGGCATCGGCATCAGCGTGGCCGGCTACGTGACGGTCCATGCCCTGCTGCATTCGGACGAGCTCGACTTTCTCTGGGGGTTGCTGAAGCGAAAACTGACCAGGCCGGCGGCTTGACCCTTTGTTGCAATGCCGTTACCCTGTCCACGTCACGACATTGACATTCACTCGCGCATGCACGGAGGAAACGTATGAAGCTGTCGGCTACGAAGATACTGCTCGCGATCTCTGCGATGCTCATGTTTGCGGCGGCGGACGTCCAAGCCGCGACGGAGCGCTACAACGTGGACCTCGATCACTCGATCGTGGGTTTCAGCGTGGCGCACATGGTCGTGTCGAAGACCACCGGCCGTTTCACGGACTATGCCGGCTTCATCGAGATGGACCCGGAGGCCAAGACCGTGAAGGCCCTCGAGGCCGTGATCCAGACGGCGTCGGTGAACACCAATCACGCCAAACGCGACACCCACCTGAAGACCCCCGATTTCTTCAACGTCGAGAAGTTCCCGACGATGACCTGGAAGATGAAGTCCTACGAGAAGAAGGGGGACGCGTACGCGGCCAAGGGCGATCTCACCTTGTTGGGTGTCACCAAAGAGGTTGTGCTGACCGGCACCTTCAACGGCGTCGTGCCGAAGGACCCCTGGGGCAACACCAGGGCCGGCTTCACGGCCGAGGGAAAGATCAACCGGAAGGACTTCGGGATGAACTGGAGCAAGGCGCTCGATAACGGGGGCCTGGTCGTGGGCGACGAGGTGACGATCAAGCTCGAGATCGAGTGCATCAA
>JAVHQA010000092.1:0-3511 GCA_036170875.1 Nitrospirales bacterium | reverse complement strand
CCCTCAACCGTCAGGCACCCTTCCGCGAATAGTTGGATGGCCTCAGGGTAGATGCGATGCTCCTGGGCCAGGATACGGGCTTCGAGCGATTCCGCCGTATCCCCTTCCAGGACAGGCACTGCGGCCTGCTGAATGATCGGACCCGTATCCACGCCCTCTTCCACAAAATGCACTGTGCAACCGGACACCTTCGCGCCCCAGTCAAGGGCCTGCTGCTGGGCCTCCAGACCCGGGAACGAGGGAAGCAGCGACGGATGAATATTCATGATCCGGTTGGCGTAGGCGTCGATGAGAACCCGCGTGACGATCTTCATATAGCCCGCAAGCGCCACCAGCCCCACATCATGCTGTCGCAGGTGTTCCAGGATCACGGCATCGTAGGCGTCCCGCCCCGGGGTCGCCTTCGGATCCAGAAAAACGGCCGGCGCGCCGTGCTTGCGCGCCCGTTCGAGAGCCTGGGACTCGGCCTTGTTGCTGATGACCACGGCCAGGACCGCCCGCAGCCGTCCTTCTGTGATCGCGTCGATGATCGCCTGGAGATTGGAGCCCCGGCCCGAGGCGAGCACCGCGAGACGCAAAGGCGCGTCAGACATAGGACACTCCGGGCTCGCCTTGTTCGATCACGCCGATCCGGAACGCCTGATCTCCCTGCGCTTCAGCCAGCCGCATGATCGTGTCGGCTCGATCCGGAGGCGCGACGAGCACCAGCCCGATGCCCAGATTGAACACCCGCGCCATTTCCTCGCCGTTCACGCTGCCGCGTGACTGGATCAGGCCGAACAGGGGCGGCTGCTTCCAGGACCCGCGCGTGATCACGGCGCGGCATCCTTCCGGCAACACCCGGGGAATGTTCTCGGTCAGCCCGCCGCCCGTGATATGGGCGATCGCGCGGATGTCGCCGGACTCGACCAGGGCACGGATCGTTTTGACGTAAATGCGCGTGGGGCGCAGCAATGCCTCGCCCAGGGTTTCGCCCAAATCCGGGACCCGCTCGTTCAGCGGCATCTTCGCCTCGTCCAGCAACACCCGCCGGGCCAGCGAATAGCCGTTGCTGTGAAGACCGGTGGAGGCAAGGCCGATCAGCGCGTCGCCCGGACGCACGCGGCTGCCGTCAATCATCTGATCGCGCTCGACGACGCCGACCGCAAAGCCGCCCAGGTCGTATTCCTCCTCGGCGTAAAAGCCCGGCATCTCGGCGGTCTCGCCCCCGATCAGCGCGCAGCCGGCCTGGCGGCAGCCCTCGGCGATTCCGGACACGATCGTCTCAGCCTTCCCCACCATCAGCTTGCCGACCGCCAGGTAATCGAGAAAAAACAGCGGCTCGGCGCCGCAGACCGCCACGTCGTTGACGCACATCGCCACAAGATCCACCCCCACGGTGTCATGGCGTCCCAGCAAAAAGGCGATCCGGAGCTTCGTCCCGACTCCATCCGTACCCGACACTAAAACAGGGTCCCGATACTTCTTCGGATCGAAGCGGAACAGCCCCCCGAACCCGCCGATATCCGCCAGGACCTCCGGCCGGAACGTCGACCGGACGAGGGGGCGAATTCGCCGGACAAATTCATTGCCGGCATCGATATCCACCCCTGCTTTTTTGTAGTCCACCTGCCCCGTTCTCCTGATTTTCAAATGGAGACGGCATCTTACCGGAACGGTCGGAGACGGTCAACGCGAGCAACAGATCGGCAACGAGGGCGACAAATTGTCATGGAATTCCAAAACAGATAGGCAATGCATTTCATATTTTCAAACAAGCTGTCCGTTATGGAATTCCATTTCTGCGGCTAAGCCATTGAGAATGCACGGTTCCTATTTCCAAATCCTGTCTGGCACTGTCATTGCTCATCCTTTTGGTAACAGAAAGACCAGTGATCAGGGTATTTGCCATGAAAGACAAAGAAGACAAGGAACAAAAGCCAAGAAAGAAGGAGGCGAATATGTTTATGGCGAAGCCGCAGAAATCTCAACCAAGCATCCTCATGACCGTCAAAGACGTGGCGACATACCTGTCGGTCACGGAACGGACGGTGTACCGGCTGGTGAAGGACCATCGTCTGCCGGCCTATAAAGTGGGCGGGCAGTGGCGGTTCAAGGCCGACATGATCGAGTCGTGGATGCAGAAAGACGGCGCGATGGACGACCTGGCGCAGGCGGCCGAGCTCGCGCACCCGGCAACGCCCCAGTACGCGTAGGGCGCGAGTTACTCCGCCACGGCAAGTTCGACGAGGGTCTCGATATGCATGGTCTGCGGAAACATGTCATACCCCTGCAGCCGCGTCACGCGGTACCCCGCCTCCTGCATTGCGCGCAGGTCGCGCGCCAGTGTCGGCGGATCGCAGGACAAATAGAGGATGCGGCCGGCTTTGAGATGGACCAACCCTGCGAGGGCCTCCTTGCTGAGACCCGTCCGGGGGGGGTCCATCAGGACGAGGTCGTATTCTCCCGGCGCCACGCCCGCCAGAAACGCCTCGGCGGACTCTGATCGGAACCGGCACCGCCCGATATGATTGACCCGCGCATTGTAGCGGGCATCCGCCAGGGCCGACGCATTCCCTTCCACGAACGTCACCAACGCCCCTTCCCGCGCAATCGCTAAACCGAAGTTCCCGATCCCCGCATAGAGCTCGAGCACGCGAATCGGCGCGTCCGTCCTGGCCTCCAGGGCCCAGGCTGCCACGGTTTGGGCCAGGGTTTCGTTCAGCTTCCAATTGGCCTGCACGAACGACCGGTCGCTGCATCGCAGACGCAGGGGGCCGACTTGTTCGGTGAGCGTGGTCTCCCCCTCCGTCCAGCGACGCTGCTGGGAGCCGCGCCCGGCGATCATCACCTGTCCCTTCACGCCGGCGAATCCCGCCCGGACCCGCGCAAACCAGGCGTCGGCCTGCGGGCGCTGGCACTGTTCCGCCACGTACTGGAACACGACCTCTCCGGTCGTCACCGACAGACCGAGGCGGATCTCCTGCAACTGGGAGGCCGCCGCCCGCGAGCCGGCCAGCATCTGATTGAGGTACGCGACGGCCTCGTTGAGGCGCGGCGCGAGCAGCGGGCACTGTGCGATCGGCACCGGCCGGTGGCTGCCTTCTTCGAAGTACGCAAGGCTCGGCGCGCCGCGCGAGGGCACAGCCACTGCGAGCCGCGCGCGGCTACGGTAGCCATAGATTTCGGGCGACGCCACCACCAGCGGTACGGGGATCTCGGCCAGCCCGCCCATTCGCGCGAGGGTCTCCGCCAGAATATCCCGCTTGATCGCAAGCTGGGCCGCGGCACTCGCGTGCTGGAGCTGGCACCCGCCGCACCGGCCGTAGACCGGACAGGGCGCCGCCACGCGGTCCGGGGACGGCTGGACGACTTCAAGGAGCCGTGCCTCCCCATATCCCTTTTTGATGCGCCCCGGTTGCACGCGCACCTGCTCGCCGGGCAGCACGCCCTCGACAAACAGCGCCAGCGCCTCCTGGTGCGCCAGCCCGCGCCCGCCGTGCACGAGCTTCTCGATCTGAATGAGAAGAGT
>JAVHQA010000091.1:35305-46980 GCA_036170875.1 Nitrospirales bacterium | reverse complement strand
AGGCGCTGGTGGCCAGAGTCGATGCACTGAACCACATGCTCACGCAAGAGACCAATCGCTTGGCGATCGCCCCAGCATTGACGCGCGTCTCGATCGAGAAGATCGTCGCGGTCTTGGCGCAGGAGATTGCGGCGCTCAAACGCCAGATTCGCAAGCATATCGACCACCACCCGGACCTGCGCTCCAAGCATGATCTGCTCCAAAGCATTCCCGGCATTGGCGCGGCCACCATTGCCCAGATCCTGGCTTGTGTGGGGGGTGCCGAGAACTTCAAGAACGCGCGGAAGCTCGCGGCCTTCCTGGGGCTCACGCCGAGACAGCACCTCTCGGGCAGTTCAGTGCGCGGGCGCGCGCGGCTCTCGAAGACCGGCAACGCGCGGTTGCGCAAGGCCTTCTTCATGCCGGCGATGGTGGCCATTCGCTTTAACCCGGCCATCAAAGCATTCGCCGCGCGTTTGAGCGCAGCCGGCAAATCGAAAATGCTCATCATTGGCGCAGTCATGCGAAAGCTGGTGCACATCGTCTTCGGTGTGCTCAAGTCAGGGCAGCCGTTTACCCCCAACTTCGGGAGTCAACAGGCTTGACAAGCCAAGACGGTATCTGACCCTCAACACCTACTGGTCCCAGGCAGCACAGGAGTCAACTTCGTTGGCCCTGGTGTAATAAACGGGGGAAGGTCGGTGTGATTACCTGGTCAGGCACGCATTACCCTTTCTTTTACCCTCTCTTGAGAGTATTACCCTTTCTCCTCCAGGCAGCGCCAGGGCCACGGCCCAGGCATTCCGCTTTTCCGGCCTTTTGTAGATCACGAAGCACCCGCCGAACCATGTCCCGGCTGATTCCGGGGCAGACGCGTTCAAGATCGGATAGCGTGAAGTTTCCCGAAAAGGCGGCGACTGCCGATTCTATCAACTCTGTTTTCGCCCCTCGCAGGCTCTTGACCTGCCCGACCCGCTCCTCGAACTCGCGACATGCGCTCTTGAGTACATACAGGAGGTAGTGGACATAGGGCCAGGGGTCATGTTTGCCTTCGTGCCAGCCCTGCGAGCTTTGCTCGAGGGTTTCGTAGTAGCGCTCCTTGTTTTCCTCAATGAGCCGTTCCAGGCTAATGTAGCGTCCGACCTCGTACCCGAGGTGGTAGCATTGCAGAAGGAGGAGCAAGCGGGAGACCCGGCCGTTGCCGTCGCGAAACGGATGAATGCAGAGGAAATCCAGGTTCATCGCAGCCATCGCGACCAGCGGATGGACCCACCCATCGCGCAGGCAGTCTTGCCATAGCCCCAGCAACTCCGTCATGGACTCCGTGGTTCTTGCGGCCGGCACGGTCTTAAAGCGCACGCGAGTCCGGCCATCGGGCAGTCGCTCGATGATGTCGCTGTCCTGACTCTTGTACTGTCCGGCATCCCCGATCCGCCCGCGGGCCAGCCGATGCAGTTCCTGGATGGTCTGCTCCGAGACCGGAAGTTTGACGTTCCGTTCGTGAATCAGCTTGAGCGCATCACGATACCCCCGCACTTCTTCTTCGTCGCGGTCCCGCAAGGCGCCTTTACCGACCAGAATCGCCTTAATCCGGCTCTGGTCCACCTCCACGCCCTCAATCCGATTGGAGGAGACCGCGCTTTCAATCAAGGCGTGCTCACGGAGAACTTTGAGTCGCTGCGGCGACTGTTTGGTGAAGAGCTCCTGCTTGCCGCGCGCTTCCCCCAGATCGGCGAGATACCAGGACGTGGCAACAGGAATCGTCTCGGGCCTGACGGCAAGCTGCCGCAGCGTCATCATGCTTGACGGCCTCCGTACGGCGTCGGCGCCCTCACTCCTCCGCCCCGTTCGTGTCCTTCGTAATCCCGTAGCGTTTGCACTTCTCCCAGAGGGCTTTGCGCGAGAGGCCCAGCAGTTTCGCGGCCTCGGTTTTGTTGTCCTTCGTCCGCTCCAGCGCTTTGACAATGTGCTGCCGCTCAAACTGTTCGCGGGCGGTATCCAACCGATCCACCGCGCCCGCCTTCTTCTCGGCCATCGGCACGCCTTCACTGCAAAACCCGCAATTGGGCTGAGGCGGTCCTCCGAGGTAGGGACAGGCCGGGAACCCGCAGAGATTCCAGGGTTCAATTTCCTTCCCGTCATGATTCAACGTCACGGCCCGCTCGACCGTGTTCTCCAGCTCGCGGACGTTGCCGGGGAACGAATACCGGATGAGCAGTTCCTTGGCCCGCTGGGAGAACGCCTTGATCTGCTTGCCCGTCCGCAGCGCAAAGCTCCCCAGGAAATGGTCGGCAAGGACGAGCACATCCTCCTTCCTCTCCCGCAACGGAGGCAGGTAAACCGGAACCACGCTCAGCCGATAGTAGAGATCTTCCCGGAACCGCCCCGCTTGAACTTCTTTTTTCAAATCCCGCTGCGTCGCGCAGATCACCCGCACATCCACCTCGATCGTCTGGTTGCCGCCGACGCGCTCGAACTGCCGCTCCTGCAACACGCGCAGCAGCTTGACCTGCACCAGGGGCGAAACCTCGCCGATCTCGTCCAGAAAGATCGTGCCCTGGTGCGCCAGCTCAAAACGCCCTTTCCGCTGCCGGAGCGCCCCCGTAAAGGCGCCACGCTCATGCCCGAACAGCTCGGTCTCCAGCAAGGTCTCCGGCAACGCGGCGCAGCTCACCTTGATGAAGGCGCCGTCCCGGCGCGGGCTGTTGTGATGAATCGCGTTGGCCACCAGTTCCTTCCCTGTCCCGCTCTCGCCGAGAATCAGCACCGTCGAGTCGGTGGGCGCCACCAGCTTGATCTTCTCCAGCACCTCGCGCATCTTGTCGTTCTTGCCGAGCAGACCCTTGAAGCTGAAGCGGCCCTCCAGTTCCTCCCGCAACGACCGGTTCTCGTCCTCCAGCTCCAAGACTTTCAGGAGACGGTTCACGATCAGGAGGAGCTCATCCATCGAGAAGGGCTTGGTGATGTAGTCATACGCCCCCATTTTCATCGCTCCGACCGCGGTTTCGACAGAGCCGTGGGCGGTGATCACAATCACGCCGGTCTTGGGCGACACCTCTTTGCAGGTCTGCAGGATCTGGAGCCCGTCCATGCCGGGGAGCCGGAGGTCGGAGATGACGATTTCGAACGGCTCCTTTTTGATGAGGTCCATCCCCTCCAGGCCGGTCGCGGCGACTTTGACCTGGCAGCCCTCGTCTTTCAGGGCGTCGGCGATCGAGATCCGCATGAGGGGCTCATCGTCGATGATCAGCACATTCGGCTGCAGCATCGTCTCAGGCCTCCTTGCCGGCCAGCGACCGGACGTTCATCGCGGGAAGCCTGACGGTGAACGTGGTCCCCTCTCCGACCTGGCTCTTGACCGCAATCTGCCCGCCATGCCGTTCGACGATACCGAGGCTGACGGAGAGCCCCAGGCCCGTGCCCTCGCCCTGGCCTTTGGTCGTGAAGAACGGATCGAAAATCTTCGGCAGCACGTCGGGCGGAATCCCGCAGCCGGTGTCCTCCACTTCGATCGTGTACCACGGCCCGTCCGTGCCGGACCGGACCGTGACCACCCCATCCCCGCGAATCGCCTGCACGGCGTTGAGAATCAGATTCGTGAGGACCTGCTCGATCATGTGCCGGTCGGCCATCAGGGGCGGCAGATCCCTCGCCAGCTCACGGCGAAGGTCCACGCCGGTCCCTTCGAAGGCATAGCTGGTGAGCGTCAGGACACGCTCGATGACCGAATTTACCTCCGTCGGCGAGAGCTCGGGATCGTACTGCTGGGAAAAATCCAGCAACTGGCGCACGATCTTCTGGACCCGACGCAATCCGTCTTCCATCGACTCCAGATATTCCCGTTCCCGGTCCAGAGACAGCGTGCCCTTCCGGAGATTGTAGATACAGTTGAGTATCCCTCCCAGGGGGTTGTTGATTTCGTGCGCGACACCCGCCGCGAGCTTGCCGACCGACGCCAGCTTTTCGGCATTCAGCACCTGCCGCTCAAGCCGCTTCTTGTCCGTGGTGTCACGCGCGATCCCCAGCACCCCCGCAATCTTCCCTTCGTTATCCCGAAGCGGCGACACGCTGACCAGAACACTGCGGGGCTCCCCGGTCTTGGTCACGATCTCCACTTCGTAGGCCTGTTTGGCGCCGATATCCAAGGTGGACCGCAAACGCTTCCCCCGATGGCGGCGGGACAGCAGCGATAGGTACGGCCGTCCGATCAGGTCTTCCTTGCGATACCCCCAGATTTCGACCTTGCTGTTCACATAGGTAAACCGCTGATCGTGATCGAGCGTGTAAATGACGTCGTTGGCGTTCTCCAGAAGGTTCTCGAGATAGGTCTTCGTGTCCTCAATTTCACGGGTCCGGTCCAGGACTTTGACTTCCAGCGATTCGCTGTATTCCAGGAGCTGCCGCTCCAGCGCCTTGCGTTCCGTGATATCCCGCAGTTGCACCATGATGTAGATCATGGGACCGGCCCCGATGCCGGTGAGGTCGAGTTCCATGGGAACCGGCCGCCCGGCCCGGTCGAACGCCTTGACTTCCACGGTCGGCGTCTTGTCCGCTCCCTTCAGAATCTCCCGCATCAAGGCCGTCACGGCCGGCTGGTATTGGGGCAGGATGAGATCGGTGAACCGGCGTCCCACGAGTTGATCCTCCGGATACTTGAGAACGGCCTCCTGCCGCCGGTTCACCGCGATGATCCCCCCGCCGGGATTCACCATGATCACCGAGTCCGCCGCCTCGTCAAACAGAATCTTGTACCGCTCCTGCGATTCGCGCAGGTCCTTGGTCCGGAGCGCGACCGCATGCTCCAGCCCTTCCGTGTGCCGGCGAAGGCTGTCCGCCATCTGGTTGAAATTGTCCGCGAGCTGTTCGATCTCATCGCCGGTCGTAATGTCCAACCGGTGATCGAGTTCGCCCCGCCCGATCAGGGCAGCCCCGGCCTGCAGCGCCTGGATCGGGCGCACAATCCGGCGGGCCAGAAACAGGCCGGCCAGCAGCATGAGCAGAAACACCCCCACAGCGCCAAGGGACACCTTCCACAGTAGTTGATTCAGCGGCGCGAACGTCTCTCGCGGATCCTGCCGGACGAAGGTCAACCACTCTACGCCGCCTCCCCCGAGGCTTTCAGGGGCAAGCGAGACGGGGAACCGGACCGGGGCAAATCCTACGATCGAGTTTTTCCCGCCATGCGAATCATCCTCCGCCACCACCCAGCCTGCCATCGGCTGGGCGAGTTGCTGCATGAGTGGGGCATTGATCGTGTGCCGGTCCGGAGAAAGTACCGGGCAGATTAGCGGCCGCCCGGCCGTATTCAACAGCATCGCGTGGCCCTGCTCTCCGATCCGGACTTCCCGGATCGGCCTGAACAGTTCGTCCCGCCGCAACCGGACGTTGACGGCGCCGACCGCCTGCCGGTGGACGTCATCAAAGACGGGAACGGCAATATCGAGGACATGAAACCCGAGCGCCTCATCGAAGACGAGATCGCTTACGTAGATCCGGCCGTTGCCCCCGTTGAAGGCTGCCTTCCACCACAGCGCCTTGCTCTGGTCGTACTCGGCCTGCGGCGTCGAGCTCAACACCAGCGCCCCCTGGCTGTCCGTCACCAGAATGGCGATGTGTTCGGCCTTCCGGATGCGGTGCCATTCGATGAGATAATCGGTTGCCATCTTATTGATGAAGTCCGGGAACTGCTCGCGGGTTGCCCCCTTATTCCAGCGTCCTTCCCATTCGCGAACCATCCGGCGGACGGCGCCCGGATCGCGTCCCGCATAGCTCCGGTTGGAGTCAATGACCGCCCCCCGCAAGATCGGAATCGTAGCTAGCTGGCGGGCCTCGCTGACGCCCTGCATCACCTGCAGTTCGATCTTGCCGGCGGCCTCGATCGCGATCTGACGGAAATCCCGCCCGATCGTATCCCGAATAGCCTGGCGTTCTTCGAGATAGGTGATGACGAGGGAGAAGCTAAGGGGCAACAGGCCGATCAACACCATGGCGGTGATGATCCGACGTTGGAGACTCTGGCGGCGCAAGAACTGTTTCACTCCGGTAACACCAAGGTTTATCGTAACTACTCATTTTCCTTGGAGTATCCAGAATTGTCAAGCCTAGGTAACACCTTTACCGGCGACGGAGCAGCTTACCGGGGGTGCCTTTCCAGAGGATAAGGAGGGGACTGGCAACAAAGACCGAGGAATAGGTTCCGACGATCACGCCCAAAAGTAGCGCCAGGGAGAAATCATGCAGCACCTCGCCTCCCGCCACGGTCAGGGGAATGAGCACCAGGATGACGGTCATCGACACCACCACTGTTCGGCTCAGAACCTGGTTGACCGCGTTATTAATCACGGTCTCGAGCGGGTCCCGATGGCGCAGTTTGAGATTTTCCCTGATCCGGTCAAAGACGACGACGGTGTCCGTCAGCGAATACCCCGCCAGCGTCAGGAGGGCGGTGACGATCAATAGGGAGATTTCCTTGTCCAGCACGTAGAACACGCCCAGCACCGCGAACACGTCGTGGAAGGTCGCGATGGCGGCCGCCACCCCGAATCGGAACTCAAACCGCGCCGCGACGTAGATCATAATGCCCAGCATCGAGATCGTAATGGCAATGAGGGCATCCTTCTGGAGTTTCTGGCCGATGGTGGGGCCGATCTCGTAGCTGGAATCCACCGCGAACGGATTGCTCGCGAAATCCTTCTTGAACACCGCCAGCACCTTCTCGGCCACTTTCTCCTCGATGGTGGTCTGGGCCTTGACCCGAACCATCAGCTTATTGTCGGAAATGAATTCCTGCAGCTCAACGTCCGGCAATCCATTGCGGATCAGCGCCTGTCGGGCCTGCTCGATCGCAATCGGGTGCTCGAACTTCAATTGCACAGCCGTCCCTCCCGCAAAGTCGATGCCCAGATTGGCCTTCCCGAGCCAGATGTGGCCCAAGGCCAGGAAGCCGACAAGGACGAGCACCGAGGAGAAGGCGAAGGAATACCGCCGGAGCCCCATGAAGTCGATCGACGTTTTACCGAGGATTTCAAACATACGCGGCCCTAAATGCTCAGGCGCTCCATGCGCCCCCGACGGTTAAGCAGATCGAAGATGACCTTTGTGCCGACCAAGGCGGTAAACAGATTAATTGCGATCCCCAGGCAGAGCGTGACGGCAAACCCCTTGATCGGGCCGGTGCCGAACAAAAACAGCGCGAAGCCCGTGATCAGTGTGGTGACATGGGAGTCCACGATGGTCAAAAACGCCTTGTCATAGCCCGCGTCCACGGCCGGCCTGACCGGCTTGCCCGTCCGAAGTTCCTCGCGGATTCGCTCGAAGATCAGCACGTTCGAGTCCACACCCATCCCAATCGTCAGAATGATCCCTGCAATGCCAGGCAGAGTCAGCGTGGCATTCAGCCCGGCGAGTGCGCCAACCAGGCAGACGAGGTTCAGCATCAGGGCAAAATCGGCGATCGCGCCCGCCATGCGGTAATAGACGACCATGAACATGATCACCATGGCGCCCGCAATCATGGTGGAGCGAATTCCCTTCTCGATGGAATCGCGCCCCAGGGAAGGCCCCACCGTCAGATCCTGGAGGATCTTCACGGGCGCCGGGAGCGCCCCGGCGCGGAGGACGATCGCCAGATCATTCGCCTCTTCCATGGAAAAGCTGCCGGTGATCTGAGCCCGGCCCCCGCTGATCCGTTCCTGAATTACCGGAGCCGAGTAGACCGTACCGTCCAGAATGACGGCCATGCGCTTCTTGACATTCTCCGCAGTAATCCGCTCAAACAGCTTGGCGCCGGTGTTGTCGAAGTTGATCGAGACATAGGCGTTCTGGAACTCGCCGATCGACACACGGGCGTCCGTCAAGACATCGCCGGTCAGCACCACCCGCTTCCTGATGAGATACGGCGTCTTCGTGACCCGCCCGGTTGCCTTGTCCATGTTGCGCTCAAAGAGGATTTCGTCGTCGGATGGGATCTGCGGTCCGAACTCCCTGAGAATGTCCTCTTCTTTCCCCGCGGGAACCCGGCTCGGCAGCTCGCGCGCGACCTTGTGATCCTCATCCAGCATCTTGAACTCCAGCAAGGCCGTGTTCTTAATGAGGGCCTTGGCCCGTCCGGGGTCCTTCACGCCCGGGAGCTGGACAACGATCTGGCGGAGCCCCTGTTGCTGAATCAGGGGCTCGGCCACGCCGAACTGATCGATCCGGTTCCGGACAGTCTCCAGGGCCTGGCCGACCGCCGCCTTCTTGATCCGTTCGGCATCGTCGGCCTTCAGCGTCAGCAACAGCACATGATCGCTGGGCGAGCGCCCGCCCAGCGTGGGAAACTGGTCATCGATCAGCGTCAGGACGGCCTCCTTCGCACCGGGCTCCCCCAGATTGACCGTAATCTCCGTCGGCCCTGTCCGCTTGACGCTTTCCACCTTGAGCTTCTTCTCGGCAAAAAGCTCCATCATATTGGACACGTCCCGATCCATCTTGATCTCGATCGCGCGCTCCGCCTCCACTTCAAGAACCAGGTGGATGCCGCCCTGGAGATCGAGGCCCAAGGTCATCCCCTTGCTGGGAAGGTTTTGCTTCCACCACTCGGGCAGGCTCGGAAACAGCGGCGTGGAGGGCAGAAAGAGGACCAGCGACACGACAACCGTGACGATCAAGAGAATCAGGCGGCCGGCGACCGGCTTCATGACAGACCTGCTTCAGTCATCTTCTTCCCCGCGCAAACGGACGATATGGGCACGCACAACTTTGATTTTGGCATTCTCGGCGACTTGCAGCGTGGCGGTTTCCTTGCCGACGTTCGTCACCGTGCCCCAGATGCCCCCGCTCGTCACAACCTTGTCGCCCTTTTTCAGTTGATTGATCATGTCCTGCTGCTTCTCGCGCTGCTGCTTCTGCGGACGGTAGATCACGAAATAAAAGATCGCGATGATCATGATGAACATCGGCAGCATCTGCGCCAGTTGCTCACCCACCGACGGCATGGAAGCCGGAGCTGCGGCCTGCGCCAATACGTGCGTGATCATCGACTTCATGCTTCGCACACCGCGCGCCTTGCATGGAACTGTTCGGAAAACTCCGCCAGCCGACCCTGGGAAACGGCATCACGAATGCCGGCCATCAAGGTCTTGAAGTAATGGAGATTGTGAATGGTATTGAGGCGAGCGCCAAGCATTTCCTTGGACAGGAACAGGTGACGGAGGTAGGCTCGCGAATAGGAACGGCACACCACGCATGTGCAATCGGGGTCCACCGGAGACTCGTCGCGGGCATACTGGGCGTTCTTGATCAGAACCCGCCCAAACGAGGTAAAGAGCCAGCCGGTGCGGCCGTGGCGGGTGGGCATGACGCAATCAAACAGGTCAATGCCGTGGGCGACCCCTTCGATAAGGTCTTCCGGAGTCCCCACTCCCATCAGGTACCGGGGGGCAGGCTCCGGCAATTCCGCCACCGCCGCATCAAGCGCCGCATACATGGCCGGTTTGTCCTCCCCAACACTCAGACCGCCGAGGGCGTATCCGTCAAATCCGATCTCCGCCAACGCGGCGGCCGCGCGCGCACGCAATTCCGGATAATGCGCGCCTTGGACGATGCCAAAGAGCATCTGGTCGGGCCGGCGTCTGGCATCCCGGCAGCGACGAGCCCACCGGGTCGTCCGGGCCAGCGCGCTTTCAGCCGCCGCAACCGTTGCGGGATAGGAAAGGCATTCATCGAGGATCATGGCCACATCGGGGCCGAGCGATTCCTGAATCTCAACGACAATCTCCGGCGTCAAGTGGTGCAGCGAGCCGTCCAGGTGGGACTGAAATGTCACCCCGTCATCCGAAACCTTGCACAGAGTCGCCAGGCTGAGCACTTGATAGCCTCCGCTGTCCGTCAAGATCGACCCCGGCCATCCCATAAAACGGTGCAGCCCGCCAAGTTCCTCGATCAGGCGGTGGCCCGGCCGGAGGTACAGATGGTAGGCATTACAGAGGATCATCTCGAAGCCAAGGCCGGCGAGCTCCTCGGAGGAGAGCCCCTTCACCGTGGCTTGCGAACCGACAGGCATGAAGGCCGGCGTCGCCACGACGCCGTGAGCCGTGTGCAACTCACCCACGCGCGCCCGCGAGCTCCCCTCCCTCTGCAAGACACGAAATCCCTGCTCGGCCATCACATCCTCTCCGGGGCCGTGACGCCGAGGATTCCCAGCCCGTTTCGGATGACGGTCTGGACGCTCCGGAAGAGACAGAGTCGCGCCGCGGTCAGGGCAGGAGTCAGCGTTTCCCCTTTTCGCCCTTGCCCGGACTCCGGAGCGACCGGCTTGAGGTGATCCTGGCTGTCCAGTTCGCGCTCGAGCACGGGCGGGAGGATTCGGTGCTTGTAATAATAGGCATGGAGGCGGGCCGCAAGGTCCTGCAGATAATAGGTCAGCCGATGCGGCTCCATCGCCTGCGCGCTCGCTTCCAGCAACGAGGGATATTCCGACAGAGACTTGATCAGATCCAGATCGTCCGGCGAGTTCAGGACGGTCCAGTCAACCGATCCGGTTGAGGGCACGGCAATCCCTCTCTCCGCGGCAACCCGAAAGAGACTGGCGACCCGAGCATGCGCATACTGGACATAATAGACAGGGTTCTCAGCCGACTGCTGTTTGGCCAGCTCCAGATCGAAGTCCAACTGGCTGTCGGCCCGTCTGGTCAGAAAAATGAACTTCGCGGCATCCGCGCCAACTTCTTCAACGACTTCCCGCAAAGTGACCATCTCGCCCGCCCGCTTCGACATCGTCACGCGCTGGCCTCCGCGCAACAGGTTCACAATCTGGACCAGGATCACTTTCAATCGGTCCTTGGGATAGCCGAACGCCTCCACGGCCGCCTGCATCCGGGGGATGTACCCATGGTGATCGGCTCCCCAGATATTGATCAGGAGATCATAGCCGCGGCCCAGCTTATCCTGATGGTAGGCAATATCGGAGGCGAGATAGGTGAATTCCCCGTCCTGCTTCCTGACGACACGATCCTTGTCGTCTCCAAACACTGTGGATCGGAACCACAAGGCGCCGTCCTGCTCGAATAGATGCCCCTTCGCTTTAAGAACCTCAAGCGTGCGATCGACGGCGCCGGTTTCAAACAACCCCCGCTCACTGAACCACGTATCAAAATGGAGTCCGAACCCCTGCAGGTCGGACTTGATTTCATCAAGCAGAAGATGATGCGCCTCCTCCGTGCACAGCCGTTCAAGATGCGACAGCACGGGATCGAGCTTCTCCGCCTCGGCTTTGGCAATCAGCTTGTGGGCGAGCTCTTCGACGTAGGCGCCGAGATAGCCGTCTTCCGGGAACTCCACATCCGACTGCCCAAGCAACTTCCGGCAGCATGCTTCCACAGATTCTGCCAGCAACTTCATCTGGCGGCCGGCGTCATTGATGTAATATTCCGTGGTCACTTCATAGCCGGTGGCCCGGAGAAGATTCGCCAGCGCGCCGCCAAGGGCCGCCCCGCGCCCATGCCCCATGTGCAATGGACCCGTCGGATTGGCGCTCACAAACTCCAGCAAGACGCGCTTGCCAAGACCCAGGGTCGAGCGTCCATACCGCTCCCCTTGCGACTCGATCTCAGTCAGGACCCGAAACCACAAATCCCGCTTGATCGTCAGATTGATATAGCCAGGGGGCGCCACATCGATCCGCTCCAGCACATCGGGATGCAAGCGCAGCCGACCAG